>JAJZWV010000010.1 GCA_021846505.1 Bacillota bacterium | reverse complement strand
GTGGTCCGCGTGCGGAGCGCGATGACCTGCCCGCCAGCCCTTTCAGCCTTGCGGGTCAGGATCATCAAGAACTGCTTCGGCGCCCGAAGCCCCACGGATCGGCCAAAGCGTTTCTGCCACGCGCGGTAGCTGAGCCGTTCGGTCTTGAAGACGCGGCCCCGCTGCAGGAGTTGGTTGGCCAAGCGCCCCTGCAGCCCCTTGCGGTGGGCCGCTTCTCGGCGGGACCCGCCCGCGAGGCGGCGGGCCGTCTGATCCTGGCGGCGACGCGTCTTCGTGGGGTGGTTGCCCCGGATCGCCCGGCCCTGATCATCGTAGCAGTCGGGGTTATTGGCGGCCGCTGGCGGTCCAGATGGCGCTGGTGCCAGAAGTTGGCGAAGGCCCGGTCCCAATCGCGCAAAGCCTCTTGGCTACAGCACTTCGAGACGCCGTAGCCCCAGGATCGCCCCGGCTTGTCCGCACTCCATCGCCGGTGATCTCCGCCGCGTGCGGAACAGGCTTCCCGGCATCCAGCAGACGCTGGCACACCGCCCGACCCCCGTTGTAGGCGTACCGCGCCGTTCCCGCCGCGCTGTCGGCTCCAGTTCGCAGCGAAATGCCTAGATTACCCGTCATTCCTCGCTCGCCGCCTTCAGCGCCTTCTCGGCCCGGTGCCGGGCTGACCGTCGCCCAGACAATCGCGCGCCCAGGCTGGTCAGCACGTCGGTCATGTCCTGCCCCAAGTCGTCCCCGGTCTCGCCCGGATCGCCCACCACCAGACGCCGGCCCTGGGCGGCCAGCGCCGCCTCGACATATTCGGCGCCGACTCGCATGAGCCGATCTCGGTGCGCGACGGCCACGATGGCGACGGACGGGTCCGCGAGCACCTTCATCAGCTGGGGGCGGTGGCCATTGAGCCCCGAGCCCACTTCCGTGACCGTGCGCACCACGGGCCAACCCTTGCGCGTCACAAACAGAACCACCCGGGCCACCTGCCCATCCAACTCGGACCGCTGGGCCGAGGAGGACACCCGCGCATAGACCGCCACCCCGGTGGGATCCTCCTTCGGCGGCTTCACGATGATGGTGCCGGTGGGCAATTGCTCTGCGGGCACGGGCCGTTTGCCATCGCCGTACATCCGCCACGCGGCTTGGTAGCTGATGCCTTGATCCTTCGCCCACGTGCTCAGTTTCATGCCACCAATACATCACAGTCGCAGATGTACGGTGATATAACCCGTCAACCGATGATGCCCTGTGTCTTGCCGGTTGCCCTCATCGCCGTGGTCCTGACCGCAGACCTCTTGGGCAGGGAGCATGCGTCCCGCACCTGGAACCGCCTTTGGCTGGACCCAGCGCCGCGCGGTGCCTCCCTGCTGGCCAAGGCGCCGCTGGGTGCCATGGTGGCGGTGGCCGCCACGCTCGCCGCCGCTGTCCCGCTGTACGCGGCCGGCACGGTGCTGTTTGGCACGCCCGCAGGCTACCCGATCTTGCACGAAGAGGTCACCATGACACCCAGTGCGGCCTCCTAATGGCGCCCCGCGTCCTGCATGCCGCCCAGGTGAGGTGCTGGGGTCTCTGCGGCCCATGCTGGCGGGGGTGTCGGTGGCTATGGGCCTCCGCTGCGCCATTCACCAAGCCATGCTGGCCGTGCTGCTGGCGGCGGGGTTTGCCGCCGGGCCAGTCCTCCTGCTGGCCGGGTCTGGCGGTGCCGGCCTCTCCTGGGTGCCGGGGAGCTACTGGGCGTTCGGGCAAATCTCGTCGGCCCACGTATGACACTCATGATGCACAAGAGCCCCACCCGCAGCCTGGGTGGCCGTGTGGTGGACCCAGCGCCGGGCGGAGCTGCCAGGCGGCGCTCGCCGGCGTGCGGCTGGCCCGCCCGCCTAAACCTCTATCCGCGCGTTGGCCAGGGCTGGGCAAAGCTCACCCGTGACCACCGCAATCCGTGGGGCCAGAGGCAGTCCAAAGTGCACCCGCGTCAGCAGGCACGACCACACGACCTGCCCCGGCGCGTCCAGGTCCCGGGAGCCCCCCGCCACCAGCCACACCAGGGGGTCGGGCACCAGGCTGGCGGCCAAAAGGACACGCCGGCGCTCTCCCCCGGACAGCTCCGCGAGCCGCCGGCGGCCGATCCCCGCCAATCCCCAGCGGCTTATCTCGCGGCCAATGCGCTCGCGCGCTGCCGGCACCTCCCACAGCAGCGCGGCCAAGCGCAAGCTGTGCACAACGGAGAGATGCCCCGCCTCCCAGGGGCGATCGGGCACCAGCGTGGTGCGCCGCTGCCACGCACTGAGCTCCGCACCCGCGGCCGGCTGGCCGTTCCACACTCGGGTCCCGTCGGCGGGCCGGACGCCCGCCAAGCGCTCCAGCAGCACGTCCGCCGCCCCGGTGCCGGCATCCACGATCCACGTGACCCCAGGGCCTGCCCGAAAGACCGGGAGATCGAGGCGCCCACCGCCGTGCCGCACCTCGTCCAGCCCAATGCTGTCGACGCTGGCCACGCCGGGGCTCACCCGGCGGGCGCCCGCCGCGCTCGCCACACACCGAAGCCCAACAGCAGCAGGCCCGCGGGGGCCGACACCGCGGCAGGCGCTCGCAGCAGCAGCAGCACGGGTGCCCAGTCGGGCCGGTGCAGCACCCCCGACGCCAGCACCGCGGCTAAGTTGGCCAGCCCCAAGCCCGTCAGCACTGAGCCCAGCCGGTGGGGCCGGATGAGCACCGCGGTGGCGAGGCCAATCGCCAGCGACGCCGTGAAGCCTAAGCCGGCGGTGGCGGCCCACAAGCCCAGTGCCGGGCTCCCTGTGAGGCGCCCATAGACCAGCGCGATGGCGAGCGCCCCGGCGCCGGTCGCCGCGGCGCCCGCCCACCGCGCCAGCCGGGCGCGGCCGGCGGACAGTGGAGCCATGGCGGCCCACGCTCCCAGCACGCCTGCATCGGTGGCCACGCCCCGGCCCATCGCCCAAAATCCAAGCCACGGCGCCATGACCGCCCACAAGTCCAGGCCAATCGGGAGGCGCGGCAGCAGGGAGGCAAACAGCTCCCCCGCAATGAGCAGCAAGGCGGTGAGGGCCGGTGCGACGAGCCGCCCGGGCTGCGCCCGCGTAAGCCACCAGGCCAGCTGGGCCAGGCGCTGCCGCCGGGTGCCCCCCGCCCGAGGGTCGGCCGCCGCCGGTGGTGCCTCGTGGACGCGCGCCCAAACCGCGCGCGCCTCGGCCTCCGCGCAGCGGGAATCTACTTCCGGCCACTCGCTTCGATGCCCAGCCAGCTGCGCCTGCTCATCGGCCGACAGGCCCAGCACACTCCAGTCCTGGGCAGCGCCCCCGCCGCCCGCAGAAGGTGGCTTGCTCATGATTCGTCCTTTCTCAGCTCCGCCAGCAGGCGGGGGTACGAGCGCGCCAGGCGCGTCTTGACGGTGCCGACCGGCACGCCGAGCACGTCGGCCACCTGCTGAACCGGCAAATCCGCGAAGTAGTGGAGCGACAAGGCGGTGCGCTGCTCGGGAGACAGCGCCTCCAATGCCCGCGCCACCGCGTCGCTGGCTTCCACACGCTCGGTGAAGGCGGCCTCACGGCGCCCGGCGGCGCTGGCCAGCTGCTGGACCCCGTCCTCGGAATCCGCCAAGGTTTCGTACCCGCGCCGCCGAAACACATCGCGGGCTCGGTTCATGGCGGTGCGGTATAAATACGCGCGAAAGTGGAACGCCTCGGCGGCCACCGGCCCGCGCGTCATCACCGCCACGAAGGCGTCCTGCAAAACGTCCTCCGCCAAGTGGGCATCCCCGCTCCACGCCAGCAGGAACCGCCACAGTCCATCGCGGTGGCGCGCGTACAGCTCCCCAAACGCCTCTGCGCTGCCCCGCCGCGCCGCGCCGTATAAACTTTCGTCGGTGGCCCCGGCCTCCCCGGCGCGGTGTTTTTCCGCCATCCCCGTCGACTCCATCCCTCGGCCGCCGGCCGCTTTGCCCCCTAAGGTACCAGACCGGGCCGAAAGCCCGGCACGGGGCACCCACTCCACGCCGTCACGCATGAGGCGCCCCCCGGCGGGCCACTTGGCGCCAGCCCTCCACTTGGCGCGCGGAGGGCCAGCGGCCACCCGCTGCCGCGGCGGCCAGCTTCTCCCACAGCGGCCGCACCTCAGCAGGCGTGAGCCCCGAAAATCCGTTGGCGTGAAAAGGGAACGGGCCGCCCACCGTGTTGCCGCCGAGGGGAGGCCAGCGATTCAGCAGCCACACCAGCACGCGGTCCGCCGGGCGCTGGCTTTTCGCCCACGGCCGGTCAAAGCTGGCCAGACGCGTCCAGTGTGGGGAGATGGCCGACCACATCAGGGCAATTTGATTCACCCCCCGCGCAAACGGGATCGCGAAGTTGGGATTGGCCCCGCCGAATGCCGTCGCGACGGACAGCACCCAGGGCGGGGACCCCGACCCCACCTCCGAGTCATAGCTGGCTGGAACCGGGTTCGGGTTGCCCAGTGGCAATAGGCCCGTGGGCAGCGCCCCAAACACCAAGTCCACCGCGTTCAGCTGGCGGGGTGAGATGCCCGTGGCGAGAACCCGCTGGCCCCCCGCGCTCGGCCCACCTCCGCTGTCCGTGCTGGCCTCCGGGTGCTGCACCGGGCCGTAGTCGATGCCCATCTTCTTGTGGCCGCGCTGCAGTGCCAGGAGCTCGGCTGGCCCGCCCCACAGCGTGATGCCGTGCACCACCCACGGAGAAAACGTGCCGGCCACCACACTGACCCCGGTGGTGGCCCGCCCGGCCGGCGTAGGACCCAGCTGGCCCAAGTTGCTGAGCACGACCGCCCAAGGCGCCGTCACGGACACCGAATACTGCGCCACGGGCGGTGTGCTCACCTGCGCCGCGTCCGGCGGCACCACCGGATACCAGCCGCCCGCAGGCAGGTATGCCCCGGCGGGCGACACAAACGCCGTGGTAATCGGATCCTGCGACCAGCCCGACCACGCCCACTCGTCCAGCCGCCCTCCATACTGCACCGCGACCGCCCCCGACGCGGAGGCCGCGGCCGCCGGCGCGCGGATGTACCCGCCCACACGGTGAAACCGCACCGCCTTTCCTCCCACCCGAACGGCTGACACCGTGAGCGCCGGATTCAGCCACAAGCTTTGCAGCACAGCGGCCGGCCGAACGGTGGCGATGGCCTGAAAGCTTCCGCCGGCCCCCACCTGAACCGCAATCTGCTCCATCCGTATGGCCGGGTGGCCACCCGACTGGATCGGGGGGATGGGTGAGGGCGACCCGGGCCGCCACGCGGCCCTCAGCGTCAGCGCCAGCAAGGCCAGCACCGCGGTGCCGGCAGGCCCGCGCATCACCCACCGCTGGTCGGGCAGGTTGAGCCGCCGCCGCACCGACGCACCCACCAGCAGCACGATGGCGGCCGCCGAAAGCCCCGCCACCGCATGAAACAGCCCGGCAAAGCCGCCAAAGCCCCAGGTGTCGGTGCCATCCCCGGCAAGCGCCGTCCACGGGCTCATCGCGGCCAAGCTGGTGGCCAGCACCCCTCCCGGGGCGCTGCGAATGAGCAGCGCGGTGTTGGCCACCACTGCGGCGGCGGGCACGGCGACCAGGAAGCCGGCCCCGCCCGGGCCAGGCCACCAGCTGCCCACCCACAGGCCGAAGCTCCACAGCAGCGCAGCGTTGAGCCACAGCATGGCCCACACATCGGCGGCGGCGGCCCACCCCTGAAACCCACCGGAGGACAGCGCCACCACGCCGGCAGCCAGCAGCAAGGCGGAAACCCCCGACACCGCCATCACGCCGACCAGCTCCACCAGCCACGCGCGATATCCGGAGGTGAGCCACACCGAGCGCAGCGCTCCTGCATCACTGCGGCGCTCGCCGCCTCCTCGCCGGAAACCTGCATAGGCAAACACCAAGCCGGTGGGGAGCATGCACAGAATGGGCGCCCACACCAGCCAGGGGATGGGGCCTTCCTGCAGCGCCGACTCCGCCACCATCCCTGCCGGCACCGCCACGCCCAGCACCAGAATCCACCAGAGGAGGCGCGTGTGGGCCAGCCAGCCTCCCAGCCCGCGCACCTCGAGGCCGATGAGCCGGCCGGTCATGGGCCGGCCCTCAGGGAGGCCCGCAGCAGCGCTTGGTGGCCGTCCTCCACGGTGGGCGCGGCGGCCTCCTCCTCGACGCCCGCTGGCACCGGCATGGCGCCCACTATGCGGACCGCGACCGACTGCCCGCTGGGATAAATTTCGGTAGGCACCGCCCCCTGGTGTGCTGCGGCCTCCAGCCACCGCTCGCCGGCGCGGGCCCAAAGCGCCACCGGCCAGCGGGCCAAACGCACCTGGCCGTCCGCTGCGGCCGCAATCTCCTGGGGCGTGCCGTCCGCGATGGCGGCGCCGGCAGCCAGCACCACCACGCGCTGCGCCCGCTGGATCAAGGACGGCCCCAAATGCGTCGCCAGGACAACCGTGGCGCTGGCACTGCGCGCAGACAGCAGCTGCTCCAGGCGACCCATGTCTGCGGAGCTCAGGCGCTGGCTCGGCTCATCTAAGATCCACACGGGCGGCTCGCCCAGCAGCGACTGGGCCACCAGCGCCCACTGCTGCACGCGGCCCGGGGTTCGGTCCAATGGGAGCGACAGGTCGGCATCGACCCCCAGCGTGGCCAGCAAGTCCTCGGCCAGGCTGGCTGAGGCGGCAAACGACCCCATCCCCCGCTGGACAGCCGCCGCCGCAATCCAGTCGCGCGGGCTGAGATAGCTGTTCAGCGTGCCGCCCTGCGGCACGTAGCCCAAGTGGCTCCGGAGGCGAGCGGCGTCACGGGGCCAGCGCCAATCGCCGTACCCCACTTCCCCCTGACTTGGGCTCAGCACCGTGGCCATGATTTTCAGAAGCGTGCTTTTGCCCGCCCCGTTGGCGCCCAGCACCACATTGAGCCCCGGGCCTAGGGTTAGGGTCACGCCGCGGAGTGCCTGGTGCGCTCGGAAGCGCCGCGACACGCGCCTCACCCATACATCCACTCAACTCGTCCCTTCCGGCGGCTCGTCGCCTCCACCACTTCCTGGCTGAGACGCACGGCGCCGCCTGCCGGTTTCAGGGGGATTGAGGCAGCGCGCTGCGTCGGGCGTACAGTCAGCACCAGGCGGCGACGGTGCCGCCTGATCCCCGCTCAGTCAAACAGGGAGAGATATTCGCCGTACCCCTCGGCGGCCAGCTGGTCCTTGGGCACAAAGCGCAGTGCCGCCGAGTTGATGCAGTAGCGGAGCCCCCCTGCGTCGCGTGGGCCATCGCTAAACACATGGCCCAAGTGCGCCGCCGAGTCGCTGGAGGTCACCTCGGTCCGCACCATGCCGTGGCTCAAGTCCGGGTGACGGCCAATGTGGTCTGCGCTCACAGGCTTGGAAAAGCTGGGCCAGCCGCAGTCCGAGTCAAACTTGTCCCGCGAAGAAAACAGCGGCATGCCGGAAATCACATCCACGTACAAGCCTTCGCCGTGGTGGTCCCAGTACTCATTTTGAAACGGCGGCTCCGTCCCTTTCTCCTGGGTCACTTTGAAGGCCAAGGGGCTGAGCCGGGCGCGCAGCGCCTCGCGGTCTTCGTTGGGCTTCATCGGTTGCCTCCTTCGTCGTCGCCTTCTTCGTCGCCTTCTTCGTCGCCTTTTCCTTCTGGCTTGCTGGACGTGTCGGCGCCACACGTCTAAGTTGCTCATTGGCTCCGTGAGCTGCGTATGGCGGGCGCCGCCTGGCACCCCACCGCTTTAGCAGAAGGACCGCCGACGTTGCCCTGATAGTAGCAGGAACACCCATTGGAGCGCCGCGGGATTCGCGCCCGCCACCGGAGGCGCTACCCGCTGGGCGCCGGGCTCAGCCGGGCCAGCCATTCTGAAAAGGTGGCCAGGGGAATCGGCGGGGCGGCCGCTGCGGGAGCGTCGTGGCGTGCCAGCCACGCGACCAGCTCCGCCATTTCCGGGTGGACGGCGCGCAGCAGCGGGCCGATGGGCAGCGGCCAAGGGCGGCGACCGGTGGCGGCTTGCCAATCCCGGAGCACCTCGGACGCGGTGAGCCGACTCCCCACCAAGTCCCACGCCTGCCCCGCGCTGGCCTCGGGATGGCTAAAGGCCCAGAGAGCCGTTCGGCCCACATCCTCCATCGCCACCAGCGGAATCGGGCGGCGGCGGTGGAAAGCCGACCGCAAAACCGCCAAGAACAGCACCCCCACCACCTTTCGGTGATGGGCCATCCGCCGGCTGATCCACGGGCGAAACGGCAGCGACGCCCCCAGCACGTCGTCCATGAACAAGGCCGGCCGCAAGATGGTGTAGGGCAGCCCCGCCGTCTTCAGGGCCGCTTCCAGCTGCGCTTTGCCGTCCATCGCCCGCACCGGCGTGGCCTCGGTGCACCCAATGCCGGAGCTGTACACCAGGTGGGGCGCCCCCGACCGCCGCGCGGCCTCCAGCACATTGAGGCCCAATTCCACCTCGCCATCGCGGTGCAGCTCCCAAAAATTTTGCACGCTGAACACGCCCGCCGCCCCGGCAAAGGCTTGCTCCAGCGCGGTGACGTGAGCCATGTCGGCTTCGGCCACCTCGGCGCCGGCACGCCGCAGCGCGGCGCTCGCCGCGCTATCCGGAAAGCGTGTCACGGCGCGCACCGGCATCCCCGCCCGCAGCAGGGCCGCGGCGACCTGCCCCCCTTGATTGCCGGTGGCACCGATCACGGCCACTGGTCCTGGCATGCGCTGCTGCATCGCCCACCTCCTCGCGCTTCCTGCCGATGGTGCCGATCTCGCCCGCCGCCCAGCAGCCGCCGGCACCGCGGCCGTAACATACCACGGGCCCCCCCGCACGGGGAGCCACCTGAGGCGACTCTCACCAACGGGCCGCGCGGCCAGCGAGGCGCAGGCACGGTGGAGACCCCGTGTGCGCTGGGGCGCTCGGCCGGCCTCAAGGATTTCGGCTTAGAAGTGAGGGGCCGGGAGGAGCGGAGAAAGCGAGGGACGAAAGCGGGCTGCGCACCCAGCAAGCATGAGGCTCAGACAATCTCCACACTCCATGTCCGCGGCGGCGCCACGCCGGTGAGGCTGCTGCTGACAGCACGCCCGCCCGCGCGGCTGTACTGCGACCCGCACGACCCTCGGGATGCCGCGGGTTTCCCCGCCACGCGCGCCATGCCCGGCCATCGGGCCCAGCCGAGGTGACTACGCCCCGGGCACCAGCAGCTTCGCCATCAGACCCAGCGCCATCATGGCGATAATGCCCACACTCCACGTCCATCGCCGGTCCACGGCGTCAAAGCGGCGGTCCGTAGAGCGGCGCAGATCCTCCATCGAAGCCCGCAGATCCGCCATCGAAGCCCGCAGATCCTCCAGCGAGCCCCGCACTTCTCCCAGCGACCCGCGGACATCTCCCACCGAGCCCCGCACATCGGCCAGCTGCGCGTTGACATCATCCAACCGCTGCAGCACCAGCCAGTTTTTGTCCACGGCGGCGCCTTTCGCCGATGCCTCCCCGCGGTCCTCGGCCATGGGGCGCCCCCTTCTCCTGCATGAAAATCCAGCGGCCTGCAGTCAGATCCGGGTCGGGTCCGAAGGCGCCGGGCTATTCGGGCAGGCGGGCTGCGCCGCCCCGCCCGAAGCCGACCACCCATCTCGGTGATCGGGAGATCTCTTTCGTGCACCGCCTGCGGCGATTGAGTTCACCATCGGCCCGCGCTGATTCACCGTCAAGTCCGAGTTATCGCCAATATTCACTGTAATTCGACACCACTGCCGCGCGCTCGCATCCAGTGGTCATGGGCCGAGAGCACCCGGGACCACAAGGCATGCCGGTCGCGGTCACCCCATGGGCCAGCGGCTTGCCAAACACGTCGCCGAGCACATCAAACCACTCCGGCCGACTGTCTGCCGTGCGGGAGACCGCACCCTCGGCGGGCAGCTGACTCAGCACCAGGCCGATAAGGCTCGTGACCCCCCGCCCGTCGCGCTCCTTTAGGACTAGGCGATGGATGGACCCAGGGCGACGCGGGATCGTGGCTGAGATAGCGGTGGGGGCCGGCGAACACCCTTAGATCCGGCAGCGGGCGCGGACCCACCACGCCCGCATAGGACGCGCGCGGGTCCTGCTGGAGGCGCCAGCCTCCCGGGGCTGCGGAGGCCGGCCGGGTTTCATAGGTGAGCTCGCCCTGGGGCCACCGCCCCCAGGTGAGCGGAATGGGGCGTGGGGCATGTCGCCCAGGCCCACATCCACAATCCAGCGTGCACCATTCAGCTGCACGGTCAAGGCCATATGCTGCCCGTTCGGGGGAGCGGCCACAGAGGCCCCGCGCCGCACCAGGCCCGCCCAGTGGGCGTGGGCGGTGTAGCTAGCGCCTTGAGCAGCATGAGAAACGCGGTGTTCAGGTGAAAGCAGTAGCCGCTGCGGCCGCTGGCCAGGAGGGCAACGGCCCGCGCCGCGGCCATCGGCTCGGGGTGTCCGCGAAATACGTCGACCGGCTGCCAGGGAATGCGCTCCACATGCGCTTGGTGCAAGCGCGTGAGAAACGCCGCCGTGGGCGGCTCCCGATCCGAGATGGCCAAGCGCGCCAAGTAGCGGCGCACCCAGTCTGGACTTAATGCCATGGCGCTGCCGGCGCACGGAACGCCGCGGGGTCCAGCGCCTGGGTGCCCAGCTGCAGCAGCGTCGGGAGGTGGGTGTAAAAATACCCGACACCCAATCCTTCCGCGTGCCGGAGCGCTGCCAGCCCCCCCGCCGTACCGGCTTGCGCACCGGCCTCTTGGACTTGGCGGCAGAAGCGATCCAGGGCCGCCAGCACATCAGGATGCGCCGTGTCCCCGGGGTGCCCCATCGACGCCGACAGGTCAGACGGGCCCACAAATACGACGTCGACCCCGGCCACGCGGGCAATGTCCGGCGCCTGCTCCACCGCCGCCGCGTCCTCGACCTGGACCGCGATGACCACCTCCCGCGCCTGGGCCGCCGCACGGTCGGTGGTTCGCGGCCGAAGCCCGTAGCCCCCGGCGCACGTGCCCACCGCCAGGCTGCGCCGCCCGGCCGGCGGGAATCGAGCCGCCGCCACCACCGCCGCCGCCTCGCGGGCCGTGCCGACGTGGGGTACTTGGATGCCGTGGAGGCCGCGGTCCAGCAGGGCCAAGATGGCGCTCGGATCAGCGCACGGCGGCCGGCCCGCCGCCGAGAGGCCCGCGCGCTCAGCCGCCATGGCCATCAGCTCCACCGACTCCAAGCTGATGCCGCCATGCTCGCAGTCAATCAAGACCCAGTCGAATCCCAGCTCCCCCACCATCTCGACCACCTGGGGCGAGGGAATCATAACCGACACGCCCAAGGCTCGTCGGCCTTCATTAGCAGAGCCTTCAGCCGATTCACCACCCACCGCCTTTCCCCCAAGTCAACCGCCCCATGCTCCCTGGGCGTGATTGTAGCAAGCGGCGGCAGCCCGCCGGCATCTTTGTTTGCCGGTGACCGCGCCGGAAAACAGTGGTATACCTTGGATCATGAGCGGAAAGCCGGGGCCCCGGGGGCGGGGCGAGTGGATGCAGGCCGGCCGGGCCTTCGGGCGCGGGGTCTTGTTTGCGGCCGTGCTGAGCGGGGTGGGGGTGAGTGGGCTCGCGCTCACGTCGCACTGGAATCCCATTCTGCCACTGGCCGGGTACGCCCTGCTGGCCTCCCTCGCGGTGCGTGTGTGGATGGTGGCACCTCGCCCCCAGTGGTGGGAGCGCGTGGCGTCGACCCTCGGGGCGCTGTCCGTGCTGGTGCCGGTGTTCTTCTTGTTCGGCAGATCCAATCCCCTCGTCGCGATCATTGCCGCCTCTTTTATCGGAGGCATTTGGAGCAATGCCGCGCGCCGGCGCCGCCCGGTCACCGATCCCGTGCCGGCCCACAAAGCCACCTGGGCCCCCTGAGGATTCCACGCCCCGCCACGCCGATGGCCAGGCCCCAAGAACCGTGGGGTCCGCGCCGGGGCGAATCGGCGAAACCGGCCGAACGGCTCGCGACTCCCATTGGAGCACAAGCCCCAAGGCACTCGGCGCTTATCGCCGAGTGCCTTGGGAGATTCGGGCCCGCGATATGCTACGAGCTGATCGACCAGCTGTTGGGGTAGTAGAACCCCGTGATGGGATTGAACGACCCCGTGAACCCACTGAGCGACTTGGACGTCTCAAACAGCTCCGGCGTGAACGGCACGTACAGCACCGGCAGGTGCTGAGCTTCGTACGACAGAAACGCATCGAAGTGCGCCTTGATTTGGGCGGGCGTGCCCGACACGTACGTCTGGTGGATCAGGTGGGTCATGGTCTTGCTGCTGTACCCCTCGTTGTTGGCGCCAGCCCCCGGCAGGTAAAACTCCCCGCCCGTGGGGTAAAAGTCCGGCCCGTAGATCCACCCGATGGTGTTGGCCATGGACCAGGTGCTGGGGCTGGACTGCGTGGCGTCGGCAAACACGGTGCCGCCAGAGAGGGCGCGCAGCGTGACCTTCACGCCTTCCTTCTTCCACGTGCTCGCCAAGTACTCCATGGCGTTTTGGCCGGTCACCGACCCAGAGGGATATTCCAGGGTGAACTGGAGCTTCATCGCACCTTTGGTCATCACCCCATTGGTCAAGGACCAGCCGTGTGACAGCAGCAGCTGCTTGCCCGCCGTGGGGTTGTACTTCACGGCCGGCACGTTGGGGTCGGCAAACAGGGTGGGCGGCTGCGGCGGCACCTGGTCATACTCGGGCGTCGCCAGGCCATGGTAGATGGACTGGATCATGGCCTTCTGGTTGATGCCCATCTCCAGCGCCTGCCGCACGTAGGTGAGGCCGAGTGCCCCTTTCACCCCGGGGGCGGAGGCGCTCTCGTTGGGCGTGATGTAGTTGAACCCGTACGGATAAATCACATGCAGCCGATCCGAGGCCAGCTGGCTGCGCGAGTTATACAGCGAAAACGGCAGCGTGCCCACCTGAATTTGCCCGCGCTTCAGCGCGGCAAATTCAGCGGGAGCGGACGCGAAGTATTCGAAAATCACTTTCTTGGTGGCTTTGTGGCCATCGTAGTTGGGATTGGGCACAAAGTCCCAGTACACGTTGTTGGACGTGGATGCGAACTTGTAGGGGCCATCCACCACCTTGTACACCGGGTTGGTGGGCTTGCTGGCCACACTGAGGATGAACTTCAGCTCCTGCGCCATGTTGTGCGGGTCGCGATTCCACACCGACGCGGGCATCGGGAAAATCTGCGTGAGGCCGTTGTGCTCAAACCACTGAGGATTTGTCGGTGTGTTGAGGGTTACGACCACTTCGTGGCTGCCCTTGGCCACCACGCTGGTCCAGCGGGTGGGCACACCGCCCATCCCGGCGGCCCCATACGTCCACGCAGGCGCCGGATGGGTTTGGCTGGCGGCGTCCATCACGTTCCAGGAAAACACCACGTCCTGGGCCGTCACCGGGGTGCCATTCGACCACTGGAGATTGGGCTTCAGGTAAACCTTGTACACCGTGCCCTGCGCATTGGCCACAATCTTGTCGGCCACGGCTTGGCGAAAGCTGATGGCGTTGGTGTGGCTCACGTTGACCAGCGGCAGGTACATCATGTGGTTCATCTGCCCGTTCAGCTCCGTAAAGTCCGGCGCCGAGTTCATGGGAAACCAGAAGTTCGGGGTGCCGCCGGTAATGGCGACCACCACCGCCTTGTGTGCGCTGGCGGACCCTCCGGCGGGCCCGGCCCCACAGCCGGCCAGCAGCGCGGCGGCCCCGGCCACAGCGGCTGCGCGGGTGGCCATCGTGCGGGCCAAGCGGCTCTTCATACCAGAATCACCTCCGTCTTAGCAGCTCCGCAAAACGCCTGCGGCGGGCGGGAAATCCTTAGCCGGCTTCTTGGCTCAGGCGCCGCAGCCGATGCACCTCGGCCGCCCGCACCACCGCCTCAAACAGCCGGCGCGCATGCTCTTCGTTCTCGGTCAGGTTTTCCGGGTGCCACTGCACCCCCAGGCAAAATGGGCGGTCGGACCGCTCCATGCCCTCAAGGAGGCCATCGTCGGCCCACGCGACCGCGCGAAAGCCGTCCGGCAGGCGGTCGACCGCCTGGTGGTGAAAGGAATTCACGCGAATCGATGGGGATCCCAAAACGGCTCCGAGCTGCGAGCCAGGCTCCACACTCACGCCGTGCGTGCGGGCGTCGCGGCCCTCGGGCTGCGCATGCACCAATTCGCTGGGGCGGGCGGTGGGCACATCCTGGATGAGCGTGCCGCCAAACGCCACCGCCAGCGCTTGGATGCCGCGGCATATCCCCAAGACAGGCAAGTCCGGCGAGGCCGCACGCAGGAGTGCCAGCTCCGTGGCATCCCGCTCTGCCGATACCCCGGCCATCAGGGTGCCCTCAGGGCTTTGGCCGTACGTAGCGGGATCGAAGTCGCCGCCGCCCGAAATCACTAGGCCGTCCAGCGCGGCGAGCGCGCTCGCGTCACCCAGGTTGGGCAGCAGCACAGGGATGCCGCCAGCGTGCCGCACCGCCAAAATATATGACGAGGACACGCGGTCGTGAGGCAGAATGCCCTCCGCCACGTGCGAGGTTGTGATGCCGATAACAGGCGCTGTCATCTGCGGAACCTCCTCTGATCCGGTGATCCCGATGCGCAGGTGGGGCAGCGTGCGGCCCCTGCGCGGGTTCGATGGGCCAGGGCACACGGGGCGGATGGGCGTCTGCCGACAACACCTCAATCCTTCGCCGCCGCCATTCACGGAACATTGAGCCTTTCCCAGGGTAGCACAGGCGCACGTCAGCGCCTAGTAACACGCGAACGGGAAATCCCAATATATATATATTACCTATAGATGTAAGTCGCTGGCTTCCGAGGATGGCTTCAGGCTGTGGCACGCGCCAGGAACTTGCTGACCGCCGCCTTCAGCAGCGGCGCAGCGGGTCCCGATAGAATTTGCTGCGCATGCCCGCTCCCGGGCAGCACCACCAACTCCTTGGGGGATTGGGCGGCCGCATGCATGGCAATCGTCTGCTGGTGCATGGGCTCATCGGCGCTCACGCAAAACAGCTTGGGCCCGGTGCCGAAGGCGCTGTCGGGCCGAATCTCCCCGATCGCCACCGTCGACCACGTGATGAGCCCCCCCTCAAACACGGTAGCCTCGCGCAGGGCAGCGCGCAGCACGGCACCCCCGCCCATGCTGGCTCCCAGCGCAATCACCGGGGCGTGCCCCAAAGCCGCCAGCCACCCCAAAACCGCCAGCACGTCCAGGTCGCGGGCGCCCAGCCCGTCGGATCCCGCCTGGGAGTCGCCGTAGCCGCGAAAATCCAGGGCCGCAGCCGTGACGCCGCTGCTGCTCACGTCCTGGGCATAAGCCAGGAAGCTCTCGCGGCTGAACGCCTGGCCATGACACAGCAGCAGCGCCGGCCCGCCGTCCCCCACCGCCGTCACCACCACCCGGCCGCCATCGGCCGTGGGAACCGCCGTTGTTTGCCCCATGGGGTCACTCCTTTCGGCGACAGACCCGTGCGTCCTTGCGAACTCCATCATACAAAATCGCCGCGGCATCCGATGGGGCGCCTTCACGGGCAGGAGTGCCCACGCTCGCTGGCGCCGTGACTCCGGCGCCCATGGCTGCGCAGCATACAACCCGCTGGTTCTTCGGCGCTCATGCTGATCGGCCAGCGGCCCGCCGCGTCCGCCCTTGCGCGACAGTGAGCCAAGCACAGGGGCCGCTACTTCGGCCACCCGGTCAAAGCAGGTGGCGCGCCTCTAAGGGGCGGCCCATCCGACAGCGCCATATCGCACCCGAAGCTGGCCGCCCCTGCTGAACGCCGGCCACATCATCGCCGCCCGCGAAGCTTTCCTCGGACACCCAGGCAGGCAGCACCTGCACGGCCGGCGCGAAAAGCCAGCAATGACACGCCCCTTTTCGCCACGTTCCCCTTGCCTGTCCTTTGTGTGCATCGCCACTGAGGCGTGCCGCACTTCGGTGCGCGGAGTTTGGTCGGTGTGTGCGCCATGGCCACTGCGCTGCCGAGCCGTACGGCTCGGGGCCAGCGGTGCGCTTTAAGGCGGCACGGGCAGCGCAGCCTGCGGCGAGTGCCCCACGATCCGCCCCGTGCGCCAGCTCACCAGCACATCGCCCCATCCCGAATTCAGGTTGTTCCACACCGCGACGTACCACACCGGCGCGGCGGGATCATTCAGCCGAGGGGACAGTGCCGTGTTGACGGTGAACCCATGGCGCCTCGCGGCGGCCACCGCGGCAGCACCCGAGATGCCCTGGCCCGTGTAGACCCACGCCTCGTGGAGCACACCGCCTGGACCCCACTCCCAGGCCGTCACGGCGCGGCCTTGGCGGTCTGTGCCGCTGGCGATCCACCCCATGCTGGCGCACCTCGGCATGATGCCGGCCGGCCAGTAGTGCCAGCTGGTGATGGAGGTCAGAGGGTGGCTCCCAGGAGATACGGCCGCACCACGGTGCGCGACGCCACAAAACTTGTGGGAAGGCGCCTTTGCGGGTTGACGGCTGCCAGCGGTATCCAGGTGGCCGTGGCGGTGGCGCCAACCCTGGTGCCAAATACGAGACCGTGGTGGTCAAACCCCACCCGGCGGCCAGGTGCCGTGTGGATCACCGATGCGCTCACGGCTTGGATCCCGTGGGGGCCTACCGACCAGGGCCCTTTCTGCGATCACTGGCCGCAGAGCAGAAGCCGCCCGGGATGGGTGGGCAGCGCGCGGGACACGGCAGCACCACCGGCGGCCTTGGTCCAGACATCCGTCACCGCCACCCTGGTGAGGCGGGCGGTGCCAGCGTGCGCGTCTCGGGTCATGTCTTGGAGCAGCACGGCGGGCTCGTACGCGCCCGCCGCCGGGAAAGGAGCGGATAGCACCCAATACGCGCTCTGTGCCAAGCCAGCTTGCGGAGCAATCGCGAGTAGGCGGGTTGTCGTGAGCTGGAGGCGAACCGGGGCCTGGAGCCGGCCAAACCCCGTTTGCTGTGCAAGGGCGGGTCAGGAGACCCGTCCCAGAGATGTAGCGGCGACGGTCCATGCCGAGGTCGGCTTGGTGGCGCGCGTGGCCGCCCGCCAGGCGGTCGGCACAGTGGTCAGGCAGGGAGTTGCAGTCCCAGGCCCCACCGAACCACAAGCGGCCAACAGCGCCGCAGCGGCTGCCACGGGGCCAAGCCACCTGCGTGGGCGCGAAAGCGCCACGGCGGGATGCCTCCTTGCCCCTCCAACTCCGCCCTGGCGCTGGAGGTTTCGGCCTGCAGGTGCAGCATCGGGGGATCGCCCTGCTGAATCAAGGGGGCTGGAGCTGTCCGAGCCTCGAGTGCCTGAACCCCTCAAGCGTGCGCCACGTCGCATGCGGACCCAGGCGGGTGTAGCGGTTCAGCCTGCAACGCTGAGTTGCTAAGATGCCCTGGAGATTCGGTCCAGCGTCGGCGGCGGCCTGAGGAAAGGGGGAGCAAAAGGTTTGGCAATCCGCGGAAGCCGCACCGGAATGTAACCTCCCGCTGATAGAAGGCATGGCGGCCAAGAATCGCTGCCGGCTGCCGGTGAGGACATCCGCGCGCCGGTGGGCGCAAGGGTTGACGTGCCTGGCGATCCACGGCACAGCGAAACTTGCTGTCCGCCAGGCCGCCCCGTACTGTGTAGGTATCTCGCCCGCCGATGGGCGGCCAAGGACCGGGGGGTCGCCTTTGGACCGCATTGCGTGCAGCAACCTTTGGATGCGCTTCGGCGGGTTTGCCGCGCTGCGCGGGATCGATCTATCCTTGCCGGCGGGCCAATATGCGATTCTCGTTGGACTCAACGGTGCGGGGAAATCCACGCTGCTGAAGGCGCTGGGTGGTTGGATTCGGCCCAGCGACGGCGCGGTCGCCATTGATGGCCTCGCATTCGAGCGGGCGGAGCGCCGGCTCCGCGCTCGCGTCAAGCTGGTGCCCGACACCCCCGCCTTTTATCCGGAACTCACGGCGTGGGAGCATCTCCAGGTGGTGGCCCAGGCGCACGGCCTGGAGCGCTGGCAGTCCGAGGCCGAGCGCTTGCTGTCGGCCTTCAGCATGGCCCCCCACCAAGGCGCCTACCCCGCCAGCCTCTCCCGCGGCATGCAATA
Organism: Bacillota bacterium; assembly: GCA_021846505.1. GTDB lineage: Bacteria > Bacillota > Sulfobacillia > Sulfobacillales > JAIMBI01 > JAJZWV01. The sequence goes on along the minus strand of JAJZWV010000010.1, from coordinate 63,880 downwards.
CAAGCTGGCCCTGGCCATGTCCCTCTTGGCAGCGCCCTCCGCGCTGCTCCTTGATGAGCCATATGGCGCACTGGATCCGGCTTCCCAGCTTTATCTGGCTGAGCGCCTCACCCTGCTGGCCCGAGCGGGCGCGACGGTTCTGGCCTCAACCCACCTGCTCCCCCCGACTCACCCGCCCGACCGCATCCTCATGCTGATGGCCGGCACCCTCCAGCGCGATGCGCTGTTGGATGAAGTGTGGAGCGGCAGCGCCGAAGGACTTGCAGCGCTGCCGCACCAGCTGCTGGTCAGCGGCTCGGCGGTGGATGCATGAGAGCTGTCGGGCTTGTCGCCCGGCTCCGCTATCGAGAGTGGGAGGTGAGCGCGCACTACTGGCTGTCAGTGGTGGGTGTCGATTTCACCCACCCCGATGTGTTCACCCGACTGTACTTGGTCTACATCCTGATGCTGGGCGGGCTCTGGGTGGTGGTCAGCGCGGCGGGCGCGGCCGCGCTGGTGCACAGCCTCGGATCGGCGGTGCCGCCCGCGCACCTGGCCGTCGGGCTGCCAGATGCGCTGGGGCTGGGATTGGTGGCCTGGCTGGCGGCCTCGCTGGCCCATCCGCCCCTCCGACTCCGCCACGGCGACCTAGAGTGGCTCGCTCCCTCCCCCATTTCGCGGCGAGTGCTGGCCCTCGCCGACATGATCCCTCGCGCCGTTCGAGTCGGTGTGGTGCTGGGCTTTGGGGGAATCCTGCTGGCCAGCGCCCTGCATGTTGGCCCCACGCTTCCGTGGGGCGCCCTCGTGGGCGGCGCGGCAGCCACGGCCGCCGCGTGGGGCTTTGTGCTGTCGCTGTGGCGGGCCACTCGGCCGGGGCCGCCCGTGCGGTGGCTCTGGCCGCTTCCCCTGGCGGTGCTCCCGCTGCTCGGGTCCGCCTGGCCCGCGGCGCTCTGGCCGATGCGCGCCGTGGCGGCGCCCCTCGGGGGCGGCTCGTGGGCCGCGGCCTGGCTGGCGGTGGGCGTCGGGGCCGCCGGCGCGTGGGCCCTCATCATCGCCCTCGCGCCGGGGCTGAACATGCTGACGGTGCAGGAAGCCAGCCAGCCCTACGCCGACATCCGGGCCCTGGGGCTCCAAGTGGTGCGCAGCGGGCCGGCCGCCGAGGCCATTCGCCAGCAGGATCGCATGCGCCACCTGACCCCGCGCGGCCACCTGCCTCAGCGGCGCCCGCCCTGGTGGGAGGTGGGGCGGTTCTTCTGGAGCCAGGTGCGCCTGCCGGACGACTTCCTCCGACTGGGGGGCACCGCGCTGATTTTTCGCGCCGCGCTGGTCGTGGTGTTCCAGCCGGGCGCCACCTTGGCGCTGCTGTTTTGGCTGCTGCTGCGCTATCGAGTGCGGCGGCCCGCCATGTCACAGCTGTTCGAGCGAGATATGGGCAACCCGTTTCTCCGCCAGTTTTGGACGGACCGGGCGGTGGTCCGGTTTCTGTCCGCCACCGCTCTGCCGTGGGCCGCGGTGTCCGCCATCGCCGTGGCCAGCTTTCTGGTGCTACCACTCGATGCCGCGCCCACGTGGCCGCACGTGCTGTTTCTGCTCGGCCTCATCACCACCTGGCATTTGGCAGGCGCCCTCGTGCACCAGCCGCTGTGGCCACTGTTAGTGCCCGGCGTGCTGTCGGCGCTGCTCCTGGTGCGGCTCCTGCGGCCCGAGCCGACCAGCGCCTCCGCAGCGGCGGCGGCAGGCCAAGACGCGACGTAAGCGCGGGCCCAAATGCCGGCCAGAACGCGGGGGCCGCCAGCTGCGTGTGCCAGCCCGATGCAAATTGGCGGCGCACCGCTTCTTTGGCATTCTGCCGGTGGCAGATTTCGGGGGGCTGTCCACCAAGGTCACCGCGTGGGTCCGCTTCTGCACCGCCACACGCAGTTCACGCACACGGCCCGCCCGTCTCCGCCCACGCTCCTGCCGTGCCGCGCCACCATCAGCGTGAGGGGCGTTTCGCCCCACACCCCGTCTACTTGGCCAATCGCACGGCTTTCCAGCACCGCAGCGTGGGTGGCCAGCGGGGCCCCCCAGGTCCCGCTCCGAGACGCTGTCACCGCCCACGAAGTCTTTGCTGCTGTCCCCCGGATGCATGCTGCGTCGTCAAGCACGCGCGGGAAGGGGAAAAAGCGGTTGGCGGGCAGGAGCGCGGGCCGCTAGCCCGGCGAGGTTTCGGCCCAGGCGCCGCCGTCCACATCGCCCACGTCAATCACCGGCAGCCGGATGACGTCAGAGATTCGGGCCCTCAGCTGGGCACGGGCGGGCTTTGAGCCTGCCTTCTTCGCCTCCACCCACACGATGGCCGACGCACCGTGGTCGCCGCCGGCCAGCAACACCACCCCATCCAACTCCACCTTGATCTCGGATCCGTCATACAGCACGGTCTGCCCGCCATACGCCAGCGCCGGGCCCCGCCGGTCCAGGTGCTCGCACACTGCGGCCAGCACGCGCACTTCATGCTGCACGGAATCCTTTACCGCGTCGGCAGCACCATCCACCCAAGCGGTCAGGACCGGCGCCAAATCCTTGGCGCGCGGCGCCCAGCACACGGGCTCCGCCTGGCCGCCGAGAGAGTCGGACCGCACCGCCGGCACCAGCCGGTCCCCTAGGGCGGCGCGGAGGGCATAGAGATACAGCGCCCGCGCGCTGGCGGGGGTGGCGAGGGCCGGCGCGTCGGGGTCGGTCACGCGGCCAAGCACGCCCTGCCAAAAGCGCCCGGCCACCGCCGCCCACTGCTCCGGGCTCTGGTGGGGCACGGGAGCAAACGCGATGCCCAGCGTTTGGGACGCCGCATCCCAGTCGCAGGCGGCGCGAGCGCTGCGGTCCGCCTCCAGCCCCATCTGGACTTCCAGCGCCACGGTGTTGCGCCACACGGCCTTGCGGACCGGCAGGGCGATCTCGAGCGCCATCGCCCGGCTGGCGTCCACGTCGGAGGCGGCGGCCGCCGGGAGCGTGCCATGCAGCACGTCCGCGAGCTTGCCGCCCTTGGGGGGATAGATGGCCGTGAGCCAGCCGCCCGGCGCCATCAGGGCGTCGCGGGCCCGCATAAGGCGCCGCATCCGCTCCCGAGTGATGGCGGCCATGGATAAGAGCGCCTCCGGCGACTGATACACCAGCCGCCGCATGACTTGGTTCAGCTCCAGCAGCGCCGTCTGGAAGGGCGAGGTGTCCAGCAGATAAGCCTCCGGATGGCGGGTCAGGTCGTCTTCCAGGGTGCCAAATTCGATGGAAAAGGGCGCGGGTGTGTAGAGCGTGTCCAGTGTGAGGTAGGCAATGCGGCGCACCTGCTGGGCCAGCTTCTGAAACCGGCCCCACTTGCCGTCGCTGTCGGGCGCCAGCTGGTGCCACAGCACCTCGCGGCCATAGTCCCGCACATTCGGATCCGCGTCAAAGCTCCTGAGCTGCTCTAACCACATCCAGGCCAAGTACAGGTGCAGTCCATAGGGATCGAATTGTGACAGCGCGATGCCAAAAGCTTGGCGGGCATCGCCCAAAAGGTTTTGAAATGCCGCCTTAAGGCCCGAGTCCTGTGCCAGGACGGCCAGCACGGCCCGCTCGCCCGCCAGCGTTTCGGGCAGATGCCCCACGTTGGCCAGCAGCACCATGCTCTGCAGCACATCGACACCCTGCGGCGCATGGCTGCTCGCCAGCCGCGGCAGGTCCCGGACCCCGCCGTGCAGGCCCAGCGTCGCTTCACTGGTGTCTTTCACCCCAGCCAGGCGGGCCAGCAGATACCACTGCAGAACGAGATACTCGTAGCGCGTGTGGTGGGCCCCGGGGTAGAAGTAGCGCAGGTTGCCCAGCTGGTCGGTTTGCTTGAGCCGCGTCACCAGGCCGCCCTCGCGCTCGAACAGGTCCGCCAGCGCCCGGGTGTACTCCCCCACCCGCACGTGGAGCCGCCCGTGCTTCGGAAAGTGATAGGAAATCTCGGCAGGCATCGATCCCTCAGTGTGCATGGCTGCCTCCTTGGCACCGCCGGCGCCGGCCCCGCCTCCCGTACTGCTCCATCCAGCGCCTAATTGTGCCACATTGGTGAAGCAGGCGGACACGGCATCGCCAGCAGGCTGGCCCCAAGGAGAGGAATGCCGCCAGATCGGCTATTGGGCCGCCTTAGCTCCAGTAAGGCGCCAGCTCAAGCCTTGGGAGCCATATTGGCGCAGCCAAGCCAGCAGTTCCTGGGTGGCCGAGGTGTCGGCGGTGAGCTGAAGCCCACGGCAGACGCCCACGCACTCGTCCAGCGCCGCGACGCGCAGCGGGTCAGCGGGCTGGGCCAGCGCGTGGGCCAGCCGCGCCCCCTCCCGAATCCAGGTGGACAGAGCGATTCCGTTCGATGGCCGCATCTTCGGCTCGTAATGGCCGGGAGTCGCTCAGCCTCGCCGGCCTGGCCGCAGCACAGCAGCGCGCGCACCAGACCCAAGCGGTGGCCTGCTTGGTCAAACAGCTGCCCCGCCGCCCGCACGTCATCCAGCCCGCCTTCGTCCGCCACTGCTAGGCGGCACAGGCCCACCCCGAGCTGGGCGGAGGCCAGCGCGGCGCCCGAACGGACTGCGCTGGCTAGCGCCCGCGCACGCAGGAATTGAGCCAGCGCCTCCGCCGGGGCTGAGCCATAGACGCAGAAAGCCTCCCCGCTGAGAGACAGCGACTCCCACTCGGCGTACCCCAATTCGGCGACGGCAGCCCCGACCTGACCAAATAGGATCCGCGCGCGAACACGGGCGCCCATGAGAAGGGAGGCCCAGGCCGAACCCATTCGAGCGCGCCAGCGCCATTCGACACTGGGGCCCGCGGCCTCGGGCGCCTGCCGATGCGCTCGGCCCGCCGGGGCCGGCTCCCCATCGCCAGGTGCAAGCCACCTACCTCGATCCAGAGAGCCCCCAGCGGCGCGGCGGCCGCGTCGTACAGAGCCAGCGCTTGGTAATACGCGCCGACTGCTCGGCGCGGCTGATGGCGCGTCCGCCATCCCTCGGCTCGCTCGACCCAACACCGCGCTTCCCAGGTCCGGTCCCCGCGTGGCCGGGCGAGCCGGGCGGCGTCGGCCAAGTTGCGGTGCCACTCCAGCCATCTCGCCCGCTGCCGACAGCGCTGGGCACGGCGGTACCCTCGCCAGAATTGGCGCTCGGCGCTCTCATCGTCCGATGCCAACTCGGCCGCGTCCACCCCGAGGCGTTGGGCGAAATGGGTCAGAGCCTCAGCGCTGAGACAAATCAAGTCGTGCTCAACTTGGCTGACGTAAGACCGCGAGTATTCGGGCTCGGCCAGTTGCTCTTGCGTAAGCCCCCTGCGCGCCCGCAGCCGCCTCAGGTTCGCGCCGACCACGCCGCAGCACCTTTCATGACCCCCGTCACTTACAGTAAACACCGGCAGATCTGGATGGGATGCTAAATAACAAGTCGTATTTGGATGGAGTCTATCCGTCGGCCCAGCCCCTCGTCAACGATAGGGACAGGGAGGTTGTCATGCGACAGCTCACAGGGTTCGTCGGATTGCTAGCCGGCTTGATGCTAGCGGCCGGGATGGCAATCCCACCGGCCCTTGCCGCCACACCGCAGACCGTAGGCGGCGGCGGCACCGACCTCGCCATCATTTGCGTTTCTAACGGGGTCAACACGGACACCGCCTGCATCGGAGGCACCACCGGGGGAGGGTCCGATATCGGCAACTACCAGTTCGACTGGACCCAAACTGTCACCGTGTACAGCTCTTCTCACATGTATCTCCACACGGCCAAAGTGAACGCAGGGTCATGCCCCGGAGCGGGATCTGCTTACTACGGACCGTATTGCATGATTCGCGGCAACACAGCCGGGGTGTACTATCCCGGTTTTCTTTGCAAGCCTATCTCCTTCACCGTCGGAGTCACCATCGATCTGGGAGCCACGGGCCTCTCGAACAGCAGGCCCCTATACAGTGACATGTGGATTTCCTCGGGATCTTCCATGTGCCCCACCAGCACTTTCAGCGTGGGCAAGGCGGGATACCTGTACCAATACAACTGATCTCCCATCGTCAGAAGGAGGTGCGTCCCATGTCTCACCGGTCCCCACCGCGCTGGCTGCGGGACTTTTGCTGATCCTGCTGGCGGGGTGCGGCACGGCCGCCAGCGCCCCGCATCCCGCCCCGCCGAAGCTTCACACCAAGTCCTTCTTTGACCCCTCGGTGGCCAACGCCGATCGGTATGTCAAGTTTCCTGTCGGCGTCCCGTCCGTGACCGCTGGCTATCGGCGGACCAGCGTCTACGTCAGCCTGCCGCCGACGGCGGCCCTGCGGCCCAAAAACACGCAGATCACGCTGACGTATCAAGGCGCCCACGGCACGTTCCAATGATGGAGACCGCTCTGCCGATGCAAATCTTCGGCCCCAACGCTACGACGTCGTCCGTGCAGGGCCACGCGATTCAGTCGCAATCCCTCGCCCAAAGCACCGGGCAGTCCATCGTGACCGTGCAAACCCGATACCGGGGGGTCTCCTACCAGCTCACCTTCATCGGCCAGCCCGGCACGCCCGCCACGCCGCTGGCTACCGCCGAGGCGGTCCTGCTGTCTGCTTTGCCCTAGAGAGTCCGGGTGACCGGCCGCCGCTGCTTCGCTCCGACCCCGGAGCGAAGCAGCGGCCGGCTTGATTCTCGAAGTGAGGATCCCCTCGAGCTCCGCCGCCGTTATCGGTCCCGGTCCAGCGATTGGCGCAGCGCAATAAATTCTTGGCCGAGGCGCTCCCGCTCCACAGCGGCCGCGGGGCCCACCCCCGCCACCTTGGCCATCTCGCCGGCCAGGACGGCCAGGCGCACCTCCATCACCAGGCGCTCGTCCGCGGTCGGCGGCTTTTGCTGCTGCCACGCGGCATATGAGGAAAACACGGGCAGCAGGTGTCCCTCGCTGAACACCAACAGCCGTGTGGCCACCCGGTCCAGGAGTGCGCGGTCGTGCGACACCAGCAGCAGGGTGCCGCCGTATGCCGCCAGCGCGTCCTCGACCACCTCGCGGCTTTCCGCGTCCAGGTGGTTAGTGGGCTCATCCAGCACCAGCACCTCCGGCGCGGCGGCCAGCAGCTCCGCCAGCTTCGCCCGCACGCGCTCGCCGCCCGACAAGGTGCCCACCGCCTGATGCACCCGATCGCCGGAAAACTTCAGGGCCCCAACCACTGACGCGCCTGGGCGCGCTCCCTCGCGCCAGCCCCCGGCGGCACCACCGTGTCCCACAGCGATTGGGCGTCGCGCATCTGGTCCGCCGCGGTCTGGTCCAAATGGGCGACGCGGCGGGGCGACAGGCGCACCTCGCCCTCAGACGGCGGCAGGATTCCGCGCAGCACCGCCAACAGCGTGCTTTTGCCGGCGCCGTTGGGGCCCACCAGCCCCACCCGATCCCCCCGCGCGACCGTGAAGCTGGCGCCGCGGAACAGCCAAGGCCCGTCTCCATACCGAAATCCCAGCCCTTCGGCGGCCATCACCTGGCGCGCGCCTTTGCCGGGGGCTCGGAGCTCCCACGCCATCGGGGTCGGCACGATGGGCGCCGGGGCCTCGAGCCGCGCCAGCCGCCGCTCCATGGCCTGAGCCGCCTTGGCGGCGGCTTGGCCCTTCGTCGCATAAAGCGCCTTGGCGCCTTTCTCCGCGTCACCCCCGGTCTTGACGCGCGAGGCGCGGCCCTGCTGCGCACGCTGGCGCTCGGCCGCGATGGCGCGCTCCAGCTGGCGGCGCTTGGCCTGATACTGCTCGTGGGCGAAGCGCTGGCGGGCGGCCTCCCGCTCGCGCTCCTGCTGATAGGCGGCGTAGCCGCCGGCATACGCACGCACCCGGCCCGCCTCCACCGCGAGAATCCGGGTGGCCACGCGCTCTAAGAAGCGGCGGTCGTGAGACGCCACCAGCACGGCTCCCGGGTAAGCCGCTAGCGCCGCCTCCAGCCACTCGAGGCCGCCGACATCCAGATGGTTGGTGGGCTCGTCCAGCAGCAGCACCGGCGCCGGCTCGGCGAGGAGCAGTGCCAGCTGGGCGCGCATCACCTGCCCGCCGGACCACGCTGTCGGCGCCCGGCGCGCCCGCTCCGGCGGGACGCCGGGCTGCCAGAGCTTCTCGATCCCGAAGCTTTTGGTCGGCGGCTCTCCCTGAGGCAAATAGCCCACCTGAGCGCGCCCGCCCGCCCACCACACGGAGCCGCGGTCGGGGGCCAGATGGCCAGCCGCCAGGCGCAGCAGCGTAGACTTTCCGCTGCCGTTGGGCCCCACCACCCCGATTCGGTCCAGCGGGGCGACATGAAACGACACATCCTGCACAATTTGGCGGTCGCCCAGCGTGACCGCGGCGCCGCTGACGCGGAGCACCAAAGGCCCCATGCGCACCACAACCTATGCCCCCTTCATGATGGGGGCAGCCTCGGCCGCGCCGAAGCAACCCCGTTGGTTAGGTAGTGGTGTGGAGCCTCACAGCGGCACCTCCGGCTGTCCAGCCACGGATATTGGATTAATGCTACTGGCTCGCCGCCGGTGGGTCAACGGGGCGGGGCCCACTTACCGTCGGCGACCCTGGGGCCATCCCCAGCCAGCGGCTGGAGCATTGGCAGATGGCACTATACAACGTACTGTGTATTGTGATATGATAGCTTGCGGAACGCCGTTCCGAGGAGGAAGTGAATCATGACCAAGCTTTGGAGCCCCATCACCGTGGGCCGCATGCAGCTGCCCCACCGCCTTGCCATGGCTCCCATGACCCGCAGCCGGGCCCAGGCCGACGGCACCCCCGGCAAGCTGGCCGCACTGTACTACTTCCAGCGCGCCTCCATGGGCCTCTTGATCACGGAAGGCACGCAGCCGTCCGCGGACGGGCAGGGGTACCTTTTCACCCCAGGAATCTACACCGACGCCCACATTGCGGGGTGGAAGCAGGTGGCGGACCGCGTGCACGCGGCCGGAGCCCGCCTGGTGATCCAGCTCATGCATGTGGGGCGCGTGTCGCACCCCGACAACACCCCGCACCACCGCCAGCCGGTTGCGCCGTCTGCACTGGCGCCGGGCATCCAAATGTTCACCCTTCAGGGCTTGAAGGACATCCCGGTGCCCCGCGCGCTGTCCACCGCCGAGGTCCGCGCCACGGTCGACGACTTTCGCCGCGCGGCGGCGGCGGCCATTCAGGCCGGGGCCGACGGCGTGGAGATCCATGGCGCCAACGGCTACATCGTGCACCAGTTCCTGGCCGAAAACGCAAACCTTCGCACGGATGAGTACGGCGGCGGACCCGCTTGCCGCGCCCGCTTTGGCATCGAGGTGGCCGAGGCGGTGGCGGCGGAAATTGGCTCGGATCGCACCGGGTTTCGCATCTCCCCCGGCAATACCGCCGCCGGCATCAGCGAGGGCCCGAGCGGCCTGGACGTGTACCGCGCCCTGATTCCCGCGCTGCGCCGCCTGAACCTGGCGTATCTGCATGTGATGCACCGCGGCCCCGACGACTTTCTGGACGAAATTCGGCGGATGTGGCCGGAGCCCCTGGTGGTGAACCGCGCCGGGCGGCCCCGCGAGCAGATTGCCGCCGACGTCGAGGCGGGGCGGGCTGACATCGCCTCGATCGCCGCCTGGTCACTGGCGAACCCCGACCTCGTGGAGCGCCTCCGGCAGGGTGCTCCCCTCAACACCCCCGACCGCAGCACGTTTTACGGGGGAGACGCCCACGGCTACACCGACTATCCCACGCTGGCGGAGCTAGCGGCGCACGGCTAGCCGAGCGCGCTGGAGCTGGCGGCGCGGGCAGCCTCTGACGTGATGCGCGCCCGCGCGTCCAGCGCTTCGGGGCCACTCGATAGAGAATCGAGGGCGTCCAACAGCGCCGGCTGAAAGGTCCCGGGGCCGGCGGCGGACTCCGCCGCCTGCTCCCCGGCGACCCCGAACAGCGCCAGCGCGGCCGCGCTCGCCTCGAGCCGCTGCTCTGGCGCGGCGACCGCCGCGAGCGCCCCCACAAGGGCGCTGAGGCTGCAGCCGGTGGCCGTCACGCGAGCCATGAGCGGATGCCCGTTGGCCACCCGCACCACCGACGCCCCATCCGATGCGATATCCACCGGGCCGGTGGCTATCGCCATCAGGTGGTGGCGGCGCGCCCAGCGGGCAAGGTCCTGGCCACCCAGCGCGCCGGCGGCCGCATCCACCCCGCGCACGGCGCCTCTTGCGCCGCCCAGCGCCTGGAGCTCTCCGGCGTTGCCGCGCACGATGCTCATCCAGCCCGTGGCCAGCAGTTCCTCGGCAACTTTCGTGCGGTACGGCGTGGCGCCCACACCCACCGGGTCCAGCACCACCGGAATGTGGCGCGCCGCGGCTACCCGGGCCGCCGCATGCATGGCCTCCACCCAGACTGGCTCCAGCGTCCCGATGTTCAGCACCAGCGCGTCGGCTACAGCCGCCATGTCCTCCACTTCTTCCCGCGCGTGGCTCATCACCGGCGCGGCGCCTGCGGCCAGCAGCACGTTGGCCGAAAAGTTCATCGCCACCAGGTTGGTGATGTTCATCACCAGCGGGTGCTGCGCCGCTACCTGGGAAACCCAGCGGCTCGGTGTCATCGCGCATCTCTCCTTCGTGTCTTTCGTGTTTCGTGTCTTTCGCCACCTTACCACCTGCCCGCGCCGTCTACTCGCGCGGCGGCTTGGCCTCATGGGTGCGGGCGAAGCGCCGTCAGCCCGCTTGTAGTCTTCTCGGACGAATGGCGTGCATTGGGACCTCCTTCACCCCACGCCGCGCGCTCATCACCGGCACGTCCGCCGCGGGGTTTCGGTGCGGCTCCCCAAGTCCCTGGGCGCCGCGCTGCTTCGACGCTCCTCCCACAGGCCGCGATTCACGCGCCCGTGCTGCGGCTGCAGGGCATGGCGACCCACCACATGCTGTGGCACACGGTCCAGCTGTTTGCCAGCTAGCTGAAGGCCGCTCACAAAACCTTCCGCTTGATTCTCTGCCCCGGGAGCCACAACGACAGCCGGGCTGCCAGCGCGTCGGCCATCGATGGGTGACTGCAGCAATGCGGTCTGAACAACTTTTTGCAGGCTGACGAGCCGCCCGTCGGCTGTGGCGAGCTACCTGCGCCCAGGCGGAGACACCCAGTGCGGGGCACTCATGAGTGCACGGGCCGCTGATTTAGGAGCGCACCCGACGGGGGCCAGCCAGATGAGGTGGGCTGCTGTGCCGCAAACGACTGGCAGGCGGGACCCGGCTTGGGGCACACTACATCGCCCATCGCGATGAAATCATGGTAAAACCCGCCGCGCCACCAATAGGCCAACTGCACGCCCCATACTGCCGCATACTCGGGGCGAGTGGTCTTGATCGCCACGCCCACCAGATACCGCCAGATTTTTGTATGGGGCGGAATCACCAGCGGCAGCGAGGCAGCACGGCGCGGAAGCGGGCGCACCCCATTGAACCGCATCGCCTCCGTGTTGGGCGCGATGAGCAGGCGCACGCGCGCGTGCTGAGGATAGTCGGCCGGTGCGGCCGCCACCAGGGTGATGGGGGCGCTGGTGGGGTTCACCAGCGTCGTGTAGCCAAAATACACCCAACGACTCACCGGAGCAGTTATCGATACGGTGGACGAGTGGCCCGCACCGAGGGACATTGGGCCAGCTCCCACCTGGAGGCCCACGAAGCCCAGCCCGGAAGCCGCCAGTCCGAGCCCCGCCAGCAGGGCGCCCAAGAAAGGCGGGCGCCAGCGGCGGGGGACCCGGCCCCAGCGGCCGCGCGCCCCCTCCAGCGCGCGGGCCAGCCCACTCTTGCTGTGTGCCACCCTATCGGCCTCCTCACTCGCGGCGCTTCTTCTCATCCGATTCCCGTGGGGCATCATCCAGGGCGCCCCAAAGCACCCAGTCCCTGTTGAAGTCAGCGCCTCCTAACTATAGTATGCTCTTAAAACACTGCAACCGCATGCTAGCAGGCTGTTTGCTCACCAAAGACGTGAACGAGAGAAACGACGTGAACGCGAGGACGCAAATATTTGATGGTCGCCCTGGAAATCGCCTTTCGATCGCACCACTCCGAGGAGCAGGAAATCGATCCGGCCATGCGGGCATTTGAGCAGCACCTGCATCAGCTGGCCCCTATCGCGGCGGAGTGTTTAGCAACGACGGGGACGGAGGATACTGCGCCCTGCTGCTGCTGGACTCGCGGGAGGCGGCCGAAGCGCTGGCGCCGCAGGTGGAGGCCGAAATTAAAGGCAGCGCGCTGTGCGACAAGTGGCTGGCGAGCCGCATCTGGAGTGAGTCCACCCTCATAGTGCGCCTAACGTAGCCGGGACGGGCGCGGCGAGAGCGCTCGCCGGCTGCCGAACGGCGCCTTCCAAGCGCTCTCCTCAGACCGCCTCCCGCAGCTCCTGGACCAGCGCGGCCACGGACTCCCGGGCGTCCCCAAACAGCATCAAGGTTTTGTCCATCAGGAACAGGGGATTGTCGACGCCCGCAAATCCGGTGGCCATGCTGCGCTTCAGCACCACGATGGCGGCGGCTTGGTCCACCTCCAGCACTGGCATGCCGTAAATCGGGCTGCCGGGATTGGTGCGGGCGGCGGGATTGGTCACGTCGTTCGCGCCAATCACCAGCACGACATCGGTGCGGGCAAACTCCGGGTTGATGCGCTCCATCTCGTACAGGCGGTCATAGGGCACGTTGGCTTCGGCCAGCAGCACGTTCATGTGGCCCGGCATCCGCCCCGCCACAGGATGAATCCCGAAGCGCACGTCCACTCCACGCTCAATCAGCCGGTCCGCCAAGTCCTTCACTTCCAGCTGGGCCCGGGCGACCGCCATGCCGTAGCCCGGGACAATGACCACCCGGCGCGAGTAGGCCAGCAGTGTCGCCACTTCGTCGGCGCTGGTGGCGTGCATCGCGCCATCGAGGCGCCCCGCGCCCGCCTGCACCTGGCCAAACCCGGCAAACAGCGCGCTGAACAGCGACCGGTGCATGGCCCGGCTCATGATGAGCGTCAGGATGGTGCCCGAGGCGCCCACCAGCGCCCCGGCCACAATCAGGAGGTCGCTCGACAGCACAAACCCGGTGGCGGCCGCTGCCAGCCCCGTGAGCGAATTCAAGAACGAAATAATCACCGGCATGTCGGCACCGCCGACGGGCAGCACGAATAGAAAGCCCAGCAGGACCGCCAGCCCCGCCACCAGAGCGGCGAGGGGCGGCGCGGGCGCGAGCCCCGCCAGGGCGGCCAGCCCCGCCGCCAGGGCGGCCAGCAGCACCACCAGGTTCAGGAGGTGCTGGCCCCGAAAGAGGAGGGGCCGGCCCGACAGCCATTCCTGCAGCTTCGCAAACGCCACCAAACTGCCCGCGAAGCTGACAGACCCGATAAGGAGGGTGAAGAACCCGGGGATGGCGATAAGGGCCGGCAGGCGCCCCCCAGTTCCCGTGGCGTGGAGCATAACCACCAGGGCTACCAGAGCCGCGGCGCCGCCGCCCATCCCATTGAACAGCGCCACCAGCTGGGGCATGGCCGTCATTTTGACGATGCGCGCCACCACCGCACCCGCCGCGGCCGCGGCGGCAAACACGATGGCTATCATCAGGGTGTGATGCAGCGGGATGGCCAGGACACCAAACGCCAGCGCGATGGCCATGCCCAGGGCCGCCAGGCCGTTCCCGGCCCGGGCCGTGGCCGGCTTGCGCAGCAGCATAATCCCGAGGACAAACAGCACCGCCGCCAGCATGTCGGCGCCTTCGGCCAGATTAGCCACGCGGCGGCGCCCCCTTGGGGCTGGAGCCCTTGCGAAACATCTCCAGCATCCGGTCCGTCACCACGTAGCCGCCGACCACGTTCAGGGTCCCCAAAAACACCGCCGCGCCGCCCAGATAAACTTGGGCGGTGCCGTGCGCGGCCGCCGCCGCCACCAGTGCCCCCACCACGATGACCCCGTGAATCGCGTTGGTGGCAGACATGAGCGGCGTGTGGAGGACCGACGGAATCTTCGTGATGAGCGCCAGCCCCAAAAAGACCGCCAAGATAAACACGAACAGCTCCGGCAGCAGGTGGCTCGCCATTACCCGTCCCCTCCCCCTGTGACTTCGGCCGCAGCGCCGCCTCCCGCGGACCTCGCCGCCATGTGCTGCTCCCAGGCCTCACGCGTGGGCCCGTGCACGATGTGGCCGCCGCGTGTGATGGCCGTGGCGCGCAAAATCTCGTCCCCCTCAGGCTCCAGGTCCGGCAGCGTGGGTGCGCTGGCGCCATCGGCAGCGGCCAGCCCTTGCTCGAAGAGCAGGCGAAGAAAGCTCGACAGGTTTTTGGCGTACATGCGGCTGGCCGGGTTGGCCATCTGCGACGGCAAATCGGTCGCGCCGTCCACAATCACGCCATGGGCACGCACGCGCTGGCCCGGCACCGTGGCGGCGCAGTTGCCGCCGGCCTCAGCCGCCAAGTCCATGATGACCGCGCCGGCGTGCATGGACGCCACCATCTCGTCGCTAATCAGCCGCGGCGCCGGCAAGCCCGGCACCATGGCCGTCGTGACAACCACGTCGGCGGCCTTGATCGGGCCGGCCAGAAACTCGCGCTCGCGGGCTTCCTCGTCGGCGGCTACGGCCCGGGCATAGCCCCCCGCGCCTTCGGCCTGGATGTCCGGCAGAGCGAGGAAGCTGGCGCCCAAGCTTTCCACCTGCTCCTTGACTGCCGGGCGGGCGTCAAATGCCTGCACCACCGCGCCCAGCCGGTGGGCCGTGGCCACCGCCTGCAAGCCCGCCACACCCGCCCCCAGCACCACCACCCGCGCTGGCGGAATCGTGCCGGCGGCCGTCATCAGCAGGGGAAAAAATCGCTCGGCCAGCTGGGCGGCGGCGACCACCGCCCGATAGCCGCTCACCGTGCTCATCGCCGACAGCACGTCCATGCTCTGGGCCCGGCTGATGCGCGGCATGGCATCGAGGCTGAAGGCCGCCACCCCCTGCTGGGCCAGCTCCGCCATGGCCTGGGGCTGGCTTCGCGGGCTCAAAAGCCCCACCAGCACCGTGCCAGGGCGCATGGCCCCAGAGACCCTCGCCGCGGGCAGGCGGATGCCCAGCACGACGTGGGCTCCCCGCACCAAGTGGGCGGGGTCGTCGTCCATGTCGGCCCCAGCCTCGCCGTAGGCCCCATCAGGGAACTGCGCCGCGAGGCCGGCTCCCGCTTCCACCGCCACCCGATGGCCCATGCGCACCAAGGACAGCACCACTTCGGGCGTCAGGGCCACCCGGCGCTCTCCCGCCTGGTCTTCTCGCAGAACCGCTATGTGCAATCGCGCACCCCTTCTACGTTTCAACTCCTGTGGGTCTCGGAATCAAGCCACCTCGGGTACTGGGTCTCGGCGCAAGTCGAGCAGGGGAAGTTGTTCCCACCGGTGCTGAGGATTTTGAAATGATACTGCATTCTGTCAATCACGGCGTAGGCCGGCGCATTATTTTGCGCGCAGGCCGCCGTTGGGCAACGGCGGCGGCTCGCGCCGGCACCTGGCGACGTCCGTTGACGCGTGTGGCTTAGCGACGTACAATAATCCCAAGGTGCGAGAGAGAAGGAGCGACTGCCATGCGTTCAGAGGCGCTGAAGACTGCGCGCATTGAAGCGCGTATCCGACCCGATGATAAGGCGCTCCTTGAAGAGGCGGCCGGCCATCTGGGACTTAGCCTGGCCGATTTCGTGACCACGAGCGCTAGGGTTCAGGCTGAGGAAGTCATGAGACGGCGAGACGAGGTGGCGCTGAGCCGCCAAGACCAAGAAGCATTTGTGCAAGCGCTGCTGAATCCTCCGCGGCCTAACGACAAGCTCAAAGCCGCGGTCGCTCGGTATGGGTCAGCGGTTGAGCGATAGCCAGTACCGCATTGAACCCCTGAATACGAGTCACGATCGCGCAGCCTTCTCCTGCGGGGAGGCCGCGCTGGATCGCTATATCCGACAGTCTGCGGGTCAAGACATGCGCCGCCGCGTGACGGTGGTCTATGTACTGGTGGACGCGGCAGCCCCTCGGACCATCGCCGGATTCTACACGCTGTCGGCGTCGAGTGTCTCGCTCCATGATTTCCCACTCGAGATGGCGAGGCAGCTGCCCAAGTATCCTTCAGTCCCCGTAGCACTGGTCGGACGCCTGGCGTCGTCTCTCCACTGCCAGGGCCAAGGCTGCGGGGCACTGTTGATAGTGGACGCGCTGGCCCGCTCCTGCGCGATTAGCGGGACCGGAATGGGGGTCGCCGCCGTGGTCGTCGACGCGAAGACCGAGCAGGTCACGGCCTTCTATGAGAAGTACGGCTTTATGCGCTTCCACGCCACCACGCCGCCTCGCCTCTTCATCCCCATTCGGACGGCCCAACAGGCTCTTTCCCCCGGCCAGACCGCGGACTGACACGACCGGGGGGCCCTTTGACATCACGCTCCAGCAGCTTTCTTTGCCATGTGGAGGCGGCTCTGCAGGCTCTTCAAGGGTGCGCGGCCTGCTGGTCGAGCAGCGCGCCCGTTCCGGGCCAGCGGGACAAAGAGGGCTGGTGCGCCGCACACGCCTGGCGGGTCGGCCTGCGGCTCGCGCATGCCGCGGCGCGCCAGCGGTTCGAGGTTGACCGGGGATGGCGGGACCGGCAGAAGCACGGCCATCTAGCGGCCCGCCGCCCGCCTCGACGGCGAAATGCTGGAGGAAGTGAGGTTCTTGCTCAACTAGGCGATGGATGCGGCCAGTCCCCTAGCCTTGATTCTGGTGGGCCAGACCGAGCGGTGGGCCCGGCTGGGTCCCCAAGCCTAAACCGCCATCCGCCAGCGCATCGACCTCCAGTGCCGGGCCGTATCTGGACCGCGCGCAGACGGGGGCCTACCTGCAGGCTCACCTCACGTACGGGGAGACCCCCCAGGCGGTCTTCGCCGACGCGGCGGTAAATGCCATTACCAGTACTCCACCGGCGCGCGTCGTTAACAAAGTGGCCACGCACGCCTTGCTGTACGGGGCGCAGAATGGCCACCGGACGGCGGGCCGCGCCCAGCGCCCACCACCGGCGATCCGGTCCCGACCCCCACCATTCACCGCGGATGGAGGGGGCGGGATCCGGCACCCGCACAGCTTGGGGCACCCCCACGCCATCGCCTCCTTCACCTTAGCACCTCCCGCACGGCGAAAAAGTTTTGGAAAATGGCTTGCGGCACGGAACCTTTTGGCGGCCGGCGGGTGTTGGTATCCGAGAAGCAGGTGGGAGTGAGCCGGGGTCGGCGCAACAGAGCGGAGGGAGACCGTCAGCAAGCACGAAGACACCCCGGGGCGCCCAGCAGCCCTCGGCTTAGACGGGGCAGCGCCCCCGATGAGTCGGGAAGGGTTTGAGCTGCTGGTGGAGCGCTATGGCTTCCGCCTCCTGGGTGTTGCCATCTCCCAGCTCCGCGACCGCACCACCGCCGAAGAAGTGGTGCAGGACGTGCTGTGGAGCGCGCACGGCCAGCTGGCGCGCGGGCGCCCGGTGACCTGGGCCTGGCTGGCGCAGCGCACCATCTGGCGCACGCGCCAAGCCCGGCGCCGCGCGTGGCGGCGCGAGGTGCCGATGGCCCAGATGCCGCCCGGGGTGGGCCGCGAGGAGGGGTTCGCCGCCGCCGAGCTGCTACAGGCTGTGCAAAGCTTGAGTCCTAAGCTGTCCGAAGCTCTCATGCTCCACCACTGGGCCGGATTCAGTCTCGAAGAAGTGGCCGCCATGCTGCATGTCCCGATCGGCACGGTGAAAAGCCGCCTCAGCCGGGGCCGGGCGGCGCTGGCAGCCCTATTGCCCGACTGGTCCGGGGAATAGGCCGCGCATCACACGAGGGAGGCTGGTCATGAACCCGTTTGAAGCGCGTCTGCAGCAGGAGCTGTGGGAGCGGTTTCCCGAGTGGCGCCATCCCCAGCTGCTGTTAGAGCGCCCACGCCCAGCGCGACGCCGCCGGTTCACAGTGGGCGCGGCCTTTTTGGCCCTGCTGCTCCTCGCGGCGCTGCCATACGCGCTGCAGGGCTCCGCCCCCGCCGCGCGCGTGCTGTCGCCCCAGGCCGAGGAAGTGTCCTGGCCACCGGGCTTTTCCGGCCAGGCGCACGTGAGCCTGCACGCGGGCGTGGTGCTGGTCTACCAGGGCCACCGCATTGCCGCCTACCAAGTGGGCCCCTTCGGCCGCCCGCTGTGGACGGTCCAGCTGGCCCGCCGGTGGCAGATTGTCGCCGCCGAAGCGGGGGGGCCCCTCAGCACCGTGCTGCTCGTGCGCAGTCGGACGACCGGCCAGGTCCTGATCAAGGCGCTGGGCCCGGGAGGCCAGCCGCTCGCGACTCCCGCCAACACTCCCTTGGGGCGCTTGCCCCGCGCGGCGGCGCTCACGGTGCGCCCCTTGCCCGAGGGGTCGTGGCTGGTGAGCGATGCGAACACGTCGTGGCTCGTCGACTCCATGGGCGGGGCGTACAAGCGCCTCCAAGGCGGCAGCGGCGCGCTGGCCGTGGCGCAGCTGGGCAGCCAGCCACCGCTCGTGGTCACTTGGGATCCCTCGCGCGCCACGCTGTACTTCTATCAGGATACCGGCCAAGCGGTCACCCAAGTCGCGGTGCCAGCCTTTCGGGCCGCCAACGGCAGCAACGCGGCGCGGCTGGAGTATGCCGATAACTTAGATGGGTTTGTGCTGCGCGGCGCGCACGGCGTCGCCATGCTGAGCTCGTTTCCCTCAAACGGGGTCGCGTCTCCACCGTATCTCTCGTCACCCGATCCCATGCGGTGGTACAGCGGGGCCGCCAACACGCCCAGCGGGCTGGTGTGGATGCGCCGCGGCCGCATCGTGATTCGCCCTTGGGATACGATTAACAGCGACCGGCTGGTGGTGCCGCTGCACGGCCCCCGCCAGCAGGTGCTGGGGCTCGCGGGCCTCGGCGCCACGCTGGTGCTGCAAGGCCACCGCGCTGTGACCACCCTATCACCCAGCGGCACGGCCGCGCCCGCGCTCGCCCTCGCGGGAGTTGGCGCCGCCCAAGTGGGGGCGCGATTTGCCTACGTCGCGACCCGCACCGGCCTGGTGCAGCTGGGGCCGTTTCAGGCACCGCCGGGCCCCGGGCGCCTCACCTGGGCCGGCCACCGCGACGGTTGGGCGGTGTCCGCGGAGCTGTCGCCGCTGGCGCCACCGGCGGTCTCGCCGCCGCCACTGCCGCGCCAAGGAGGGTTCGTGGGACTGGACGGCGGGCTTGCCGTCCCCGCACCGGTTCCCGCTGAGACGCTACTCACGGGCGCCACGGTGCGCCCCCTGACCGACGCGCGGGCGTATGCGCCCACGCGGGTCCACATCGCGCTTTTCGGGGGGAGCGATGCCCTGTCAGGGGGCCGACTGGGCCTGCCGCTCTCAGGTCCGGGCATTTACGCCATCAATGCGTCCCCCTTTGTGTGGGCGGCGCTGCAACAGGGGTGGATTCCGGTGCCCCGCCACCTCACCGCCCAGCTCACCTACATCTATCAAGGGAAGACGCATCATATCGCCATTCCGCTCACGCTGACGCCGCACGGCTAAGCGCTGGGGCCCGATCCTCCTACACGGCGCGCCCCCCCGGCTCGGCGGCCGCGCTGAGCGGCGGCGCGATGTCCTCCAGGGGCTTGCGCTCAGCATTGACGGCCAGCCGCCAAGCGATCGCGCCGCCGAGAAACATGACTGCGGCCCCCACCACGTAGCCGGCTGTCAGCGGCCCGGGGTTCCGGCCGCTGCCCACCAAGCTGGCAAAGATGGCGGGCGCCGCGACCCCGCCCACCAGCTGCGAGATGGCAAAGAAGAACGCAATGGCCTGACCCCTCAGCTCGATGGGGAAAATCTCACTGACCGTGAGATAGGCGGAGGACGCCCCGGCGGATGCCAGGAAGAAAATCACGCACCAGAAGACAGTCTGGGTGGTGGCGGTCAAGAGCCCTTGGTGGAAGAACCACGCCGATACCCCCAGCAAGAGGCCGGACACGCAATACGTAAAGGTGATCATGCGGCGGCGCCCCACCGTATCAAACAGTGAGCCCAGCAGCAGCGGCCCAGCCAGATTGCCAACGGCAAACGGGAAGAAGTACAGCCCAATTTGGTCCGGCGCCACCCCATAGAAATGGTCCAGCACCAGCGCGTACGAAAAGAAAATCGCGTTGTACAGAAACGATTGGGTGACCATCATGCTGAAGCCCAGCACCGTGCGCTGCGGGTAGTCGCGAAACAGCGTGCGGGCAATCTGGCCGTACGTCGCCGAGCGGGGGGAGTGCAAGACGATGGCCTGGCGGTCGTCCACCGGGTCTAGGCGCACGCCTCGGGCCGCGACCTGCCCCTCAATTTGATCTACGATGTGCTCCGCTTCGGCTTCGCGGCCGTGCAGCATGAGCCAGCGTGGGCTTTCGGGAATATGGCGGCGGATGGCCAGCACGACGAGCCCAATCACCGGCCCGATGAAAAACCCGATGCGCCAGCCCCAGGCCACCGGAATCAGGTGGGGGTTCAGCACCACCACCGACAGGGCGGAGCCAATCATGGCACCAAACCAGTAGGTGCCGTTGATGGCGATGTCCACGCGCCCCCGATAGTACGACGGGATCAACTCGTCGATGGCCGAGTTGATCGCGCTGTACTCGCCGCCGATGCCCGCCCCGGCCAGAAACCGGAACACCAGCAGGAACCACAGCGTGGGCGACAGCCCAGCGACACCGCTGGCCACCAAATACAGCCCGAGCGTCCACATGAACACGCGGCGGCGGCCCAGCCGGTCGGTGATGCGGCCAAACACCAGAGCTCCCGCCACTTCGCCCAGCAGATATACGGTGCCCACAAAGCCGACCGCCGTGGCTGACAGCCCCAGCGCCGCATGCTGCTGGAGGACCGGGCTCACGCTCGAGACTATCTGAATTTCCAGTCCGTCCAGAATCCAGGACACACCCAGCCCTATGACAATCAGCCAGTGAAATCGGGTCCAAGGCAGCCGGTCCAACCTCGCGGGGACCAGACTGCGAAACTGACGCCCCCCGTGGGCCCCGATGTCCATGCCATCGCCTCCATCGAGCGGGGCTAACGGCCCCAGTGCCATCACTTTACCAAACTCCGGTCGCTGCCCTTCTCCCCCGACAAAGGTGCGCACCGAGAAAGAGACGTGCAAAACCAAAGCGGACCGGCGGCGCGCCGTACCCGTGCGCCATTTTCCACGCGAGGGCACCTTCTGCTTGGCTTGGGCCCAGGGAGATCCACCGCACCCGCCACCCGGCAGCGTGTTCTCGGAAGCCACCACGAATGGCCAGCATAGGTTTGACAGCCAATATCGCCCATCGTACATTTGAAGATGGGTCTAATGCCGAACCACAAACGAGGGTTCACCATGGATCTAGTGAGATTCACCGAGTATTCGCGTAAACAAATCCACGATCACTTCGACCCTGAAAGCCCCTTCCTAGCGCAGACGGGGACTTGGGGGCTTCATGGCGTCGTCCGCGTGCCCCGCACGGAATCCGATTGGGTGTTTTTCGTCACGTTTGCCGGCGGTCCCCGCTCCTTTGCGTTCGAAGAAGCCATCACGAACGCGGGGGTGCTCTCGTGGCAGTCGCAGCCGCGGCAGCGGCTTTCGGATAGTGCGGTTCAACGTTGGATCCGTCACGACTCGAGCCGCCACCACATCTACCTATTTCTCCGGGTA
Source organism: Bacillota bacterium (assembly GCA_021846505.1). Lineage (GTDB taxonomy): Bacteria > Bacillota > Sulfobacillia > Sulfobacillales > JAIMBI01 > JAJZWV01. Next base: position 42,282 of record JAJZWV010000010.1, on the reverse strand, counting down.
CGCGGTCCGGACCCGTATCTGTATATGGGCCAGCTGGATTACGTCAGTCATGACCCCGACCGTGAGTGCCCGGTATTCTTCCAGTGGCAAATCCGAGACTTTCGTCCGCCGGATAAGGTTCGCCAACTGTTGCACTTGCCGATGTCTGCCCCCCCGACGCGTCACCGGGCCGACGTGCAGGTGCCATCGGTTCAGGGGCACGCCGCGGTCGCGCTGGTGACGCGGCGACACGTTTTCGTGCAATGGCACTCCCGTGCGGGGAAGCCCGTAGGCACGCCCGTACGTTTTCGCAATAGCCTCGCAGGTCTCCGGCGATTCCAGCGGGTCGCACCGGCAACCTCGCTGGCCCTCATGTGGACCGATGCCGCCCGCCTGTCTTGGGACCCGCAGGCTACAGAGGGCCAGCCGCCGGCTCTCCAGTATCTTCATCTTCCATGGAACACCGAAGCCGCGAGCATCGCTCACGCCCCACCGTCTTCCCTGAACGCGCTGTTGCCGGGCGCATTTGCGGCCCTGCTGCGGAACCACCCACCGGGTGACGAGGGAGGAGTGCCCGCCAAACGGATTGAGCGAGCGGTGCGCCTAAGCCAGCGCTGGCTCCGCGACGCCGCACGGGTTCGCGACCAGGAGCAACACATCAAATCCTTACTGGCGCGATCCTTCCCGGGATTTACGGCCGTCTGTCGCGATTGGCGAACCAAGTCGGCCCTCTGGATTTTAGAGAACTATCCGACCCCGACCGACGTTCTGCAGGCCGATGTGGCCGCCTTGGTGGAAGGCGTGTCCCTGGCGACGGCCCACCGGGTCGGCTTGACTAAAGTCGAGCGCTTGCGGACGGCGGCTGTGGACGCAGCCTTGCTGGCAGACCCGACAGCCACCGGCCAAGATGTGCTGGCCGCCATTCGCGAGTGGAGACGGTGGAAAGCAACGCTGGTCGAGACCGAGGGCCTTCAAGCGAGTTTGGGCGACACGGGCCGATTTCCAGCCGTACGCACGGCCCCTCACCCGCGGGCACCCCGGGCCCCGGAGAAGCGCCCGGGAGGTCGGTATCACGTGGCCTCTCCAGGCAGGCCTCGATCGCCACAGGATCCCGCGGCTATTGTGTGCCAGCGGTACAGCACCGGATGGCGTCTGCTGTTGCGGGCGACCAGTGCCCGCCGGGTTCGCCAGCAGGACCGTGACCTCATGCGCATGGGCGGCGATTGGATCTTGAAATCGGCCCATCCCGTTGAAGTGGACCATGTGCCGCGGGGTCTCCCGCTGAAGGCAACCATGATTTTTCGGCTGGCCAAGCAGCAGGACCAGTCACCGGCCACCATGGTGAAAACCTTAAGTCATCGCCACGATCACGTGGTGGTGGTAGCCGATGGCGGGATGGTATCGGGCGGGCAACCAGAGCCCCTGTTCGGCTTGGACGGGTGGCAGGCGTTTTGGGTGCCGGAAGGGAAAGCCGCTACGATCACCGACGCAGCCGGCCACCAGGTTGCACATCGTCCGGTGCCCCCGCGGTACGACCTCACGCTATCGGGAACGCGGGCCCGCGGGGTCGAGGGCCGCGCGCCACTTTTTCTTGGCGCCTTTCCCGCAGTCGAGGGCGATACTAATGAACCGTTGCAGTTGGTACTGGGGCAGGAGGGCCGGGGTCTCCGGCGTTGGCGCGAGGACTTATGGTTTTCTGGCGGTCGAGTCGACCTGCCCACGCCCCCGGCCGCCATGGGCTGGTACTTTCTCCGGGTGTACGACCAGCGGCAAGTGGAGTTGGAGAGCCACGAGTTTTTCTGGATTCGCGACTTGGTCCGCATCGACGCCATCACGAAACCGTCGGGGACGAGTGAGCTCGGTTTCGTGACCGCGGGTGCGTTGGCGGTGTCGTCGAGCGACCCCACGCTGTCTTTGGCGACCGTCGCCGAGAACGTGCTGGTCGCGGAGATTCCGCTCCATCCCCAGTTTGACGTGACCCACTGGTCCTTTAGCGGCCCGGGCCGGCGCGACCATGTTCGGAATCTCGGTGTCCGTCTCGCGAGAACCGTCTGGGCGCTGGCCGACGAAACCGCCCCGGAAGACGATTTGGCGTGGACCACGACGGCGATGGACATAACGATGGCCGCCACGCGACCCACCTCGCGCCAGGTACTGTATCTATCGGTGTCGCGCCGTGACTCCTTGCCCACCCAAGTCGCGCTCGCTTGCGAGACCAGCACGAAAACGGTTCCCCTAAAAAACGGCCGGGGATTGTTTCCCCTCCGCAACCTGGCCACCGCGGTCCCGCTGGACACCCGGACTGTGCGTCAAGCGCTCTCGATCACCCTGACAGTGCGCGCGGACGCGCATGCCACGCCCGAGGTCCTGCCGGTGGCACGTCTGGTGCCGCAATATCGGTGTGGCAAGTGCGGGACGAAGTTCCCCAACGACCGGACGGGGCTGGAGCGTCACGTGGCGGAAGAGCATCCCGTCCGATACTACCAGCCAATAAAATACGACGACTATCTTCAGTTGGCGCTGCAGGCGAAGATGGTCCCCAATCTTCCCCAGAAGGTTTACGTATGTGGACTTTGTTCGATGGTGGTGCGCGCGGAGCGAAGCGCCTATATCAATCCCACCTCGGTCATGTCGGCCCATTGGAACGGCCATCAGGTGGAGCGTCCCGGCGTCACCCCGACATTTAATATATTAGCCACTGTCGCCGACATCGCCGCCATAGCTAATCTGATTTTACCACCTCTAATTCAGTGCCTTGAATGCCACATCGTCATGGCTGTTTCAGATGGTCAATGGTCCAAGCACGAGCAACAACATCATGGGTCCTGGATAGTGTTCGATTAAATCACCGAAAGCGAGGTTTTTCCATGAACATACTTGATATGTTGAGGGAAGTGGAGTCTCGGTACAACAACTACCTGAGCAGCACGTTTTACATCCGGAACCAGGCACTGCGCGAGTCCTTCGCCGAGGCCCTCGCCGAAGAAAAGTTGGCGCGCGGCCCGTACCTGGAGTCCACGCCGCAGTTTAGCAAGGGTGCTTCGCTGAGGACGCTGTTGGCAGAGCTTTATCCCCACGAATCGTGGGACGACCAGTTTCTCAAGGCCCTTCGGGGTGATCAGCCGTTATATTCTCACCAAGAACACGCCATCCGGTCGACGGCCCGCGGGGACGGCGTGGTGGTGGCCACTGGCACCGGCAGTGGAAAAACCGAGGCATTTGTGCTGCCCATTTTGATCCATCTGTATCGGCAGTGGAAGCAGTCGGCTCGGCATCAACCGGGCATCCGGGCTCTCCTGCTGTATCCGATGAATGCGTTGGTGGCCGACCAACGCGACCGGTTGGGTGAGGTCGCGCAAATTCTGCAGCAAAACCCCACGGGATTTCAGTTCACCTTTGGCCAGTACATCGGCGCCACGAAAGACGACACGCCTCCCCCAGACGGCGGATACCCGGGCGAGCTTTTGACGCGCGCTGATATGCAGAAGAGCCCCCCCGACATTCTCATCACCAACTACTCGATGCTGGAGTATCTGCTGATCCGGCCGGAGGACAGTGAGCTGTTTGACCACGGCCGCTCAGAGTTCTGGCAATTTTTGGTTCTGGACGAAGCCCACCAATATCGGGGTGCCAAGGGCATTGAAATGGCCCTCCTGATGCGACGGCTCAAGGACCGGCTGCGAACGGGGGGCCGCCAGGCGCCGTTTACCTGCATCGCCACGAGTGCCACCCTGGGGGAGCCCTCGCCCGAATCGAGAACCACCGTGGCGGCTTTTGCGTCCTCGTTGTTTGACGAGCCATTTTCCAACGACCAGGTTACCTTTGGCGACTCGCAGCCGACTGTGGTAACGGGAACCACCGCCGTCGACTGGCACACCTACGGTGACGCCCTTCGACACCTGGCAAGCGGCGCGTGCACCCCCACGGAGCTGGCCACGCGTCTTGACGACGACGCCAACTTTACGCATCTCGCGGAATCCTTAGCCGCGGGCCCGCTGTCCTTCGCGAAGCTGGCAGCGTTGGTGTTTCCCACGGTCGCTAACGCCCGCGACCAGGAAGAAGCGCTGGCACACCTGGTGGATTGCGCCGTGGCGGCGGCCCCATCACCGGACGCACCCCCCCTGCTATCCGTGCGCTATCATTTCCTGTTGCGGGCACTTCAAGGCGTGCGGGTCACACTCGAATCGGTTCCACGGATCCATCTCACCGGGAGTGCTGCGCCGGCCAGTGGATATCCCTTTGAGCTCGCGCTGTGCCGCTACTGCGGCCAGCATTACCTGGCCGGCCGCGTCGACAGCGACCATTTTCTCCCACCCATCACCGACCGCACCCATGATGATTATCACCAAACGTTTTTTTTGCCGACGTCCGAGACGGACCTGGACGAGTTTGAAGACGCGCCCGCCTACCGACAATGGGTGTGCGCCCAGTGCGGCGAGGTGGGGGATCGGCATAGGTGCGAACATCAAGCCCGGATGCCACTGCTCCTCGTCGAGGCGGACAAGGCGGGTAAATTTACCTGCCTGGTATGCCAACAAAGTGGCGAGGACGTCATCCAAGAGTTGTTCCATGGTGCCGATGCCCCCCACGCGGTGATCGTGACGGCCCTGCATGCGCAACTGCCGGCATCCCGACGCCGGATCCTGGCATTTGCCGACAGCCGGCAGCGGGCCGCCTTCTTTGCGTGGTACATGTCCGACTGGTACGACACCATCGTGGAGCGCAATCGGATTTGGCGCATCGTGACGAGACTCAATCGGGAAGGGGAGCCGGCGTCCCTGGAAGACACGGCCCTGGGGGTGGCGGGCTTGCTACGCACAGAAGGCGTGGTGCCGGAGTCGAGTTCACGGACGACCGTGAAGCGGCTGGGCTGGACGGCGGCCCTGAAAGAAGCGCTGGCCACGTCGGACGGCCGTAGCCTGGAAGCGACCGGCCTCATCGTTGGTCGCATCCAACTGCCCAGCTGGTGGACCGTCCCAACCGAGATCGGCGCGGAGTACCATCTAAGCGCTGCCTTGGTGCGCGAGGCCATGCAGTGGATCCTCCACTCCCTAGTCGCGCAGAAGGCGGTCGCTTTACCCTCAGACGCCCCCGAGGGGGTAGACTGGGCGGATATCAGCCATGGCTCAGAGTCCAAGTCGTTCGTGGTGGGCGATCGAGAGAAGGCCGGCAAGACGGTGGCGATCGACGGCCCTCGGTCCAACCGGGTGCGCGTCCTGGCCCGAATGCTGGCCGCCAGCGCAGGGACCCCGGCTGCCTGGCACGATTACGTGGAGACCGCCGCGGACTTTACCCGGCGCCTGTTGGAACACACGCTCGAACTACAACGGCGGCAAGGGAACCCCGAAGATCGCCTGATACGGGAAAAGTCGCCCGGTCATGTAGTGAACTTGGCCTGGTGGCGCTGGACCGCGGTGGACGATCCGTACGCGTCGGCCATCCGCCAATGTCCCTCCTGCCATCGGATCAGCAGCTGGGCGCTGGCGGACGTGTGCCCCACCTGGACCTGCCAGGGCATGCTTCGTCCGCTGGACGGCACCATCCTCGAGCAGAATCACTACCGGGCGCTGCACCTCCAAGTCCTCCCCCCCAGTCTCCGGGTGGAAGCGCACACCGCGCAATTAAACCGGGAAAAGGCCTTGGAGTTTCAAAACGCGTTTAAGCACGGGACGATTAACGTCCTCAGCAGTTCCACCACCTTTGAGGTTGGCGTGGACCTCGGAGAACTGGACGTTATTTTGCTGCGCAATGTGCCGCCCGAGAAGTATAACTATGCCCAGCGCGTGGGACGTGCCGGACGGCGGCGCGGTTTTCCCGGGCTGGCGATTACCTATTGCAACCGCCAGCCTCATGACCTGTATTACTTTGAACACCCCGAGGGGATGATCAGCGGGCACACGCGTCCCCCGGTGATTCATATCGACAACGACGTCATCGTGCGCCGCCATTGGGCGGCCTTGGTTCTCTCGGAGTATTTCCGCCACGGACATGCCGACCGCTTCGGCTCCGTGATCAACTTTCTGGGCGAGATGGACCGGCCCACGGTGATGGACTCGCTGGGTGAGTTTACCCTGCGAGATGCCGGGCGCTGGCAGGAGGCCTTTGTGCGTGTCGTGCCGGCCAGTCTTCGCCCGTCCGACGAAACGCTCACGAAATGGATGGCGGATTTCTTGTCTCCGGATGGGCCGCTCCACCACACCATCGCGCAGGTCGTGGACGAATGGGGGCAAGCCCGCCGTTATGAGATGAAAAGTCGCGACGAAGGCAATTACGGAAACGCTGGGTGGGCACAGCGGCGCGCCAAACACATGGAGAAGCAGAACCTCATCGAGTTGCTGTCCCGCAATGTGGTGATTCCAAAATACGGCTTCCCGGTCGACTTGGTTGAGTTAGAGCTGTTGCCAGACGTGCCGGAGGCGGCGGAAGTGGTGTTGCAACGAGACCTGTCACAGGCGATCTCGGAGTTTGCGCCCTCCGCACAGGTCGTCGCCAACAAGAAGCTATGGACCTCAGCCGCGGTCAAGCGGGGTCCCCAAGGGGTGTGGCCCCAGGGACGCTATCGGACCTGTCCCGTCCACGGTACGCTGGATCGGGTCGACCATCTGGGGGCATTTTCGCGAGACCGCTGCTGTGCCTCGGCCCGGGAGCGCCGCTATCTGATTCCCGAATGGGGGTTTAGCACCGACCGGGCCCGACCGTCTGATGTCCACCGACGCCCCGAACGCTTGTTTTCCAGCCGACCGTATTTCGCGGAAGCGGCCAATCCCGGCGGATGGACCCGGACCCTCCACCTCCCGCCCGAGGACCCGCGCCTCACGGCCTACGATGTTCGTCCGGGCACGATCATGATGGTGTCGGAGGGACGGCGGGGCCAAGGCTTTTCCATCTGTGCCGACTGCGGGGTCGCCGATGCCAAGCCTATCCGGTCCCCTCATAAGACGCCCTTCGGGAGCCCGTGCGTCGGTCACCCCCTCCCCTCGACCTCCCTGGCTCACCAATTTCGCACCCACGTGTTGCGCTTGGACCTTCGTCAAGATGCCTTGCCCTCCGCGGCACTAGCGTATGGCCTGGCATACGCCCTGCAGTTGGGCGCGGTCGAGGTGCTGGAGGTGCCGGTCACCGATCTGGCAGCCCTCGTGTTCTCGACCGATCCGTTGAGCGTGCTGTTGGTAGACAATGTCCCCGGCGGTGCGGGTCTGGTCTCCCAACTGGTGTCCCCATCCGTCCTGCTGGACGTGTTGACCGCCGCCACCCAGCGCCTGTCCGGCCATTGTGGATGCGACGATAATTCCAGCTGCTATGGCTGCCTTAGGACTTACGACAACCAGTTTATTCATCACGAGCTCAGCCGGGGCCCGGTCTTCGAGTCTTTGGCCACACTACGCCGAGAACTGTCCTAGACGCGGCGGACCGACGGTGCGGCGGATTCCGGGGCCGATATGCTAGACTGACGGCCGTCACGTTGCCGGCCGCGATGCCGGTTCATAGCCCGCCAGAGATTTTCCGTCCGCAACTATTGGGAGGTAGCCGCCTTTATGGCCACAGGAGAGGTCCGCGTTGTCGCGGGGCCTGATCAGGATGACGCCTTGATTGCCGAAATTTATGCCATTCAGCAAGCGACGCACGCGGAGTCCCCCGACCCCATGGACCTGCTGCCGCTACCGCAGGAAATGGCCATGCGGCGCATTCAGGACGAGCATTATCGCTGGCTCACCATTCTGGTACGCAACGAGGCTGGAACTTTAATGGGCCTCGCCGACTGCAGCCTGCTCGAGGGGATGGATGTGCTGCAGTGTGCCGTGCGTGTCCTGGCGCCCCATCGGCGCCAAGGCGTGGGCCGCCGGCTGGTCGCGGAGGCCGCGCGCATCGCGCGGGCCGAGGGGCGCCAGCTGCTGCAAGGCTCGACCCTGGACAACTTCCAGCCCGCCCAGGCTTTCTGCGACCACCTGGGCGCAAAGGCGGGGCTCGCGATCCGCAACAGCCGCCTGGACCTCCAGGCCATAGACGCGGCTGAGCTTCAGGGCTGGGTGGACGCGGCGCAGCAGCAATCCTGCTCACTGCTGTGGCTGGACAACCAGACGCCGGAGCAGTGGCTCTCAGAGGTCACCAACGTCATGAGAGTGATGAACACCGCCCCCACCGGCGAGCTGGAGTCGGCGGACGTTCCTTGGTCCGAAGCCTTGGTCAAGGCCAACGAAGAATACTTTGCCCAAATGGGGCTCGAGCGCTGGGCGTGCTATATCCGCGATGACCATACTGGCCATCTCGTGGGGATGCATGATGTCCTGCTCTGGTCGCGAGAGACCCTGGCTATTCAAAACACCGCGGTGGCGCCCAGCCATCGAGGCCGAGGGCTGGGGAAGTGGCTCAAGGCCGCGATGATCTTGCGCGTGCGCCGCGAGCGCCCGGAGGGGCGTTGGATGGTGACCCTAAACGCCCACTCCAACGCGGGCATGCTGGCCATCAACGACCAGCTGGGCTTTGCGCCCACCGATCCCGGCCTCGTGGCATGGCAGGTGCGGGTGGCGGAGCTGCCGGACGGGCTCGGGACTTAAGCGGCCAGCGTCAGTCCGCCGGGTCTAAGAGCACGGCCACGGGGCAGAGGGCATGGCGCAGGACTTGCTCGACGGTGCGCCCGCAGTACAGCTCTCCATGCGAGGCGCGCCGCTCGGCATGCATCAGAATCAGATCGCAGCCGCCCACGGCGGCATAGTTGATAATCTCCTCGCTGATGGCCCCGTCCGGACGTGTCCGCACCTCACGCTGGACGCTCACCCCCAGCTCGCTCGCCAAGCGGTGGACGGCCATCGTCGCATGGCGGCCGTACTCGTCTGCGGATCGCAGCAGATCCACGGCGCGACTGCCGACGGGCTCTGCCAGCCGCAGAGCATCCACCACATGGAGGGCCGCCAGGTCGGCGCCGGCACCCCGGGCCAAGGCGGCCGCAAACTCCGCCGTCTCCATGTCGGCTCGCGTTCCTGTCGTCGGCAGCAAGATGCGCTGGAGCCGAACGCCCTGCTGCCGCCACTGGGGTCCATGCAGCACCAGGACAGCGCACGGGGCGTCGCGGACCACCGCGTCCACCACTGCCCCAAAGAGGCCGGTGTCCGGTCGCTCAGCGGTGTCGCCCAATACCAGCAGGTCGTAGCTCCGCCCCGCTTCCGCCAGAATCGCGCCGGCCACGCCGTCGGCACTGCGCGCCGTGCGCTGCTTCCACTCCACGCGCCCATAGTCGCCCGCGGCTCGCAGCAGGTCGGCTGGCATGCCACTGTCCCCGGCCATCTGCACATGCAGCGCCACCGCCTCCACCGCGCGCGACCCGGCGAGGTGGGCCACTACCTCCCCCGCGACCAGCGCATAGCGCCCGTCGCGCACGGGAACCAGCATGCGCCGGACCCCTTGCAGGAAGCTGTGGGCCTCGCGGGCCTCCCGCCGCAGGCGCTGCTGCTCCTCGTGATCCACGGGGGCGTGGCGGAGGGTCCACCGCAGGAGCGGCGGCGCCAATACCGAGGTGGCGACCGCCATGGCTACGATAATCGAGTACATGGGAACGGTCAGCACGCCGAGCTGCAGGCCCACAGTCGCCACGATGATTTCCACCGCACCGCGCGCATTCATGCCGGAGCCCAGCGCCGCCGACATCCAAGGCGAGACGCCCGCAATCCGCGCCCCCGCGTAGGTGCCCGCGAATTTGCCAATGCAGGCCACGAGGACCACGGCGGCTAAGATCCCTAGCAGCTCGGGCGTCAGCAGGGCGACCACGTTCACCTTCAGACCGGCCGCCGCGAAGAAGATAGGCGCAAACACCCCCATGGTCAGGGCCTGCAGCTGCCCCTGCGCCGCGCGGGTCACGCGCGGAATGCGAGACAGCTGCACCCCAATCAAGAAGGCGCCGAGAAAAGCCTCCACGTGCAGCGCTTGGGTGACCGCGGCACCGGCCAAGCCCAACACCACCACGGCACTGAGGGTGGCACTGTCGCCCCCCACATGGTCGTCCACCCAGTGCACCACCCCGCGGATGAGGCGGTAGCCCAGAGTAAAGCAGAACGCCGCAAACAGCAGCGTGCCAAAGATAGAAACCCCCAGGCCGCCGAGCGGTATGGCGTGGGCGGTGGCGATGCCGGCGATCACGGCCAGCAGGAACCACCCCGTGGCATCGTTGATGACGCCAGCGGCCAGCGTCAGCTGGCCTACGTCGCGCCGCATCAAATCCATGTCCAGCAGGATTTTCACAATCACGGGGATGGCCGAGATGGACATGGCCGTGGCGATAAACAGCAAGAACACTGGCCGGGCCGCCGGGTGCGCCAGCAAGGTGACGGGCAGCAGCGCCGCGAGCCCGTACCCGCACAGAAACGGGATCACCACGCCGCCCAGCGCTACGGTCAGTGCCGGCTTCGCCTTCCGCTTCACTAAGTCCAGGTCCACCTCAATGCCGCTCAGCAGCAGCAGGAGAATCACCCCCAGCTGCGCCACGACCTGCAGCAGCACGGGCTGGACACCTGCGGCGGGAAACACCGCGGCAAAGGCGCCTGGCAGAACCGCTCCGATGAGCGACGGCCCCAGCACAACCCCGGCCAGCAGCTCCCCGATGACCGGAGGCTGGCTCAGGCGGCGAAAAACCTCTCCCAAGGCACGCGCGAGCCCCAGCAGCAGCAGAAATTCGGCCAGAAAGCGCAAGAGGTCGGCCGGAGTGAGTGCCATGGCGCACCTCCGCAATTCCTAGTACTCGGACCGGCCGCCGGAGGTCGCTCCGAGCGACAAGCCTCCACCCGAGGCACGTGCGCCGTCGAAAGTCGGCAACGGCCTCCATCATGCAGTCTCCGACCGTGAGGGGTGATGTGCGAGATTGTACCATACGCCTGGCCGCGCCCGGGACCGCCTGGGACTTCACGAAGACAGTGCCGCGACTTCAATTTGCGCCGGGGGGCGGGCCAGCCGGCGTGACGGAGACGCCGGAGGGCGCCCCCCCGGATGCCGGGATCCGAGTGTCCAGCGCCCGCAGGGATGCCAGTGCGTATCCCCCCGCGCATGCCACGACGATGGCGGCGCCGCCAATCATGAGGCCGTGGGCCGGCCCCAGCAGTGCCCCCAGCACGCCGGCCAGCATATACCCCAAGGGATTAGCCGACTTAGCAATGGTGCTGGCCACGGACAGGACCCGGCCGCGCACCGCATCTGGCACCACGTGGGCCCACAGCGCCTGGCTCAGTATCTCCGCGGTGATAAAGCCGGCGCCACCGACCGCCATGGCCAGCGCGAGCTCGACGGGTGATGAGACGAGCGCCAGCGCGAAAATGGCGGCCCCCAGGGACGCTACGCCGCCGCAGATCCACAGCATGCGCTGGCTCACCTGGGATCCCCAGCGCGTCCACGCCGCCGCCGCACCCACCGCCCCCAGTCCAAAAGCCGCCAAGATGAGCCCATACACGGCGGCAGACTGATGCAGGCCACTCCGGATCCGAAAGGGGGCGAGCACGACTAACACGTCGTTCAGCCCGTTGGTGAGGCCAAATAGGCCAATCATCTCCAGCATACCGGGCTCGCCGCGGAGAAACCCAATCCCCTGGGCCATGCTAGCGCGCCAGGAGACGCGCCCCGGCTCGGCCGCGGGCGGTGGCGCCGCCGCACGGGCGCGGGCCAGCACCCACCCCGCCCCGGCCGGGCCCAAGAAACTTAGGGCATCCACCCAAAACGCGGTGGCCACGCCGGCCACCGCCACGACTACCCCACCCACTAGCGGCCCCAGCAGCGAAGCCGTCTGGCTCACGCCTTCCCACAGGGCCAGCGCCTTCTGGTACTGCCCCGCGGGCTGAGGCGGCAGCACGAACAGCTTCAGCGCGCCCAGCGTGGGCCCGTACAGCGCGCTGAGGCCGCCCGCCGTGGCGCTCAGCACCAACAGGCCGGCGAAGTTTACCGCGTGCGCCGCCACCAGTGCGGCCAGCACCGCCCCCACCAGCGCCTGGGCGGTGCCGACGCGCATGAGCAGCCCCGTGCGCGACACGCGATCCGCCATCACTCCGCCCAGCATCAGGAGAGCAACGGCGGGAATGTCCGCGGCGGCGGCCACGCTGCCCATCGCCAGCGTGGACCCCGTGAGCTGCATGACCAGCCACGCGAGGGCAATGCCGGACAGCTCCGTCCCTAAGCGCGACGCGACCGCCCCCGTCAGCAGCGCCGCAAACGGCCGACTCGAACCCCTCTTAACCCCACTCATCACTATACCACCCTACATAGCTCTATAATAATTGTACTATACCATGTTATCTCTGCCATGGTTTCGTCGCGGTGATATAATGGCAGTGCGAAGCGGCGTGAGGCGTGGAGGTGGCCCATGGAGCTGGAGCAGCGGCTGTCTAATTTGGTGGAGGCGATGACGGACTCGACCCGGGGCGCCATTTTGGTGGAGTTGGGGGATGCCGGCGAACGCACGGCCACCCAGCTGGCGCACCGACTCGATTTGACCGCCAACAATGTATACCACCACATGCGCGTGCTGCGGCGCTTGGAGGTGGTGCCAGCACCCCGGGCCGTGCCGGGACCCACCTACGTTGAAAAGTACTACCGCCTGCATCCCGACTTAGCCCAAGCGGTTCACGACCCCTTTTGGCTCGACCACGTGCTGGACAGCCAGCCGCCGGCGGTGCTCCGCCGCCTGATGGCGGCCGAGCTGCTGCTGTTGTCCCACCTGCTGCGCCGCGCCTCTGCCCGCGTGGACGCCCTCGGCGATGACGCCATCCTGCAGCAGCGGCTGGACGCGCGCTCCATGGTCTCATTCGGCCGCATGAGCGACATAAGCTATGCCCAGCGCCTCGCGCGCATGCGTGCCATCGTGCAGGCGGAGGCCGAAGAAGCCGAGGGCGGCACCGCGCCGCCCGAGAGTGGGGGCCACCTGGTCCTGATGGTGGGCATGCCGGACCTGTGGGAGGGCCCCCCCGCCCGCTAGCGGCCTGGCGTGCACCCCAGGGCTCTGTTCGGTAGCCCCCGGCCTGGGGCTTGCGGCATCGTACGGCCGGCTTGCTCGGTGGGCACAATGGGGAGGGGTGCGAGGCGGCGCGATCGGCCCATGGCCCGGCACCGTTCGGCCTGCCAGAGCCGGGCCAAGCAGCCGTAGCATGTATCCGTGAGAGGTGGCACCGTGGCGAGAGAGACTCGGCTGCCCCAGGTGAGACGGCCGCCTCGGGAGTCGAGTGATATGATGGCGAAGGGAGGCAGCGACGCTGAGTACCAGTACGGCAGAAGAGGTGTTTTTGAAGGCGAATCCCGCCTATGCGGCGGCGTCGTTGCTGGATGTCATCCGACGGGAGGAGTACCCGCAGCTGGCAGCGGAATGCCTGACCTATCTTGACTTCACGGGGGCGGGTCTGGCCAGCAGGCGCCAGCTTCAGGAGCATTTTGGGTGGCTGACAGCAGCCGTGCATGGCAACCCCCACTCCCCCAACCTGCCCTCGCTCAAATCCACGGCGGCCCTCGCTGAGGCGCGGGCCGATGTGCTGAGATTTTTTCACGCGGACCCCGAAGAGTACGTGGTGGTGTTCACGCAAAACGCGACGGGCGCGCTGCACCTGTTGGGCGAGTCCTTCCCATTCGCCAGCAACGCCCAGCTGCTCATGACGGCGGACAATCACAACTCGGTGCTGGGCCTGAGAGAGTTCGCGCGCCACGGGCACACCCCGGTGGGCTACCTGCCCGTGACCCGCGGCGACTTGCGTGCCGATGTGGACACCTGGACGCGCCTTTTGAGCACCCCGGCTCCCGGCGGTACCCGCCTATTTGCCTACCCGGCCCAATCCAATTTCTCGGGCGTGCGCCACGACTTGGCGTGGATTGATACCGCCCACCGCCATGGCTGGCGCGTGCTGCTGGACGCTGCCGCCCTAGTGCCCACGATGGCGCTGGATCTGTCCACCGTGCACCCCGACTTTGTGCCGCTGTCCTTTTACAAGATGTTTGGCTACCCCACAGGGGTGGGATGCCTGCTGGCTCGCCGCGAGGCGATGGACCAGCTTTCGCGGCCGTGGTTTTCGGGAGGCACGGTGCTGGCGTCATCGCTGGCCGCCGACGCTGCCGCCCTGCTGCCGGCGCCGGCCGGCTTTGAGGACGGCACCCCCGATTTCCTAACGATCCCGGCCGTCAGCATCGGACTCCGCCACCTCCAGCGGCTGGGGCTGGATCGGATTCACGACCGAACGACGGCGCTCTTGTCTTGGGTCCTGGACCACATGCAGGCGGTCCGCCACACCAACGGCCAGCCGGTGATTCAGGTGCTGGGGCCGCTCAGCGCGCAGGACCACGGGCCAACGGTGGCTTTTCGCGTGCTGGATCCCGACGGGGCTCCCCAAGATGAGCGGCTGGTCATCGAGGAAGCCAACGCGGCAGGCATTGTTTTGCGGTCCGGGTGCTTTTGCAACCCAGGGGCAGGCGAAGCGGCCCTGGGCCTCCCGGCGGACCGCCTCGGACAAGCTTTCCAGCACGCGGGGGCTTGGCATTCCATCGATGACTTAGTCGAGTGGCTGGATATCCCCACCCTCGGCGTCGTGCGGATGTCCTTGGGGGCCGTCAGCAACTTCGCAGACGTCGCCACGGCGATGGCGTTTTTGGCCACGTTCAGCGACCGGCCAATGGTGCATCGCGCCTTTGCTTCCCGGGCCGGCTGCTGAGGCGGGCACCCCCGGAGCGTGAAGGCCACATCCTTCCCACAAGCGGGTTCGCCGCACCGCCTCGCATCCTCGTGCGGGCACCGTCCACCGCGTGACAATTCACACCAGACATCTCTAAAAAGAAGGACCTCGGCGTGTCGTGTCGAAGCCTGCCGTGAAAATGCCTGTCACGCTATAGACTGACCGGCGATAGACCGCGCTCCGACCGACTGCACGTCGTCTGCAAGGTTGGCGGCGGAAGGAGCTGGTGCATGCAACTGGGAACGCTTGCCGATGCCACGCTGGTGGTGGCATTCGTCTTTACGCTGTGGCCGCGGCCCGATGCCCGCGCCCTGCGCTCCTACCTGACGCCGGTCGTGGGCACGCTGGCCGTCACCACCCTGAGCGACATCGCCGCCCATGTGCCTGAACCCTGGCGCTCCGTGCTGCGGGGCTTGGCCATTATCGGCTTGTTTGTCCAGCCGTACTTTCTCCTGAGGCTGGTGAGCGTCTTGCAGCCGGTGGCACCCCGCCTGCTGCGGTGCATGGCGGTGGGTGCCGGGGCCGCAATCCTGCTCGTGCTTCTCGCGCCGCGGCTGCCGGTGGCCCTGGCAGACTTGGCCGACACCGTGGCGGTGGTGGCCCTGACAACCGCCGAAGGATACGGCGCCGTGCGGCTGTGGCTGGGAGGCGGCAAGGCTTTTGGCGCAGCCCGGCAGCGGGCGTATATGCTCGCGCTCGCGTCGCTGCTGGTAACCGCGCTGGCGGTGGCCACGGTCACCCTGGCCATGGCCCATGCCGCGCTCCCCCCCACCATCACCAGCGTCAGCCTGGCACTCATGTCTCTGCTGTACGCGCTGGCGGGAGCCACACCGGCCTGGCTTCGGCACGCTTGGCAGATGCCTGTCCTGTACCGCTACTATGAAGCGGAGCTGCAGCTCCGGGATCGCAGCGAGCTCACCATTTTGGCCCAGCTGCTGGATTTGGCCATGCAAGTAGTGGGCGCTCTGGCGGGCGAGTCGCTGCAGCGGGATGGAGATCCGCCGGTATTTGGCCCCCTTGAGCGGCGCGGCGCCGACGCCATTCTGGAGAGTCCGCCGGTGGTGGCGGGGGGCGAGGGGGACGAGGGGGGCGCGGAGAGCACGGAGAGCGAGAATCTTCTGCTGGCCCGCGTTTGGGATGGCGGCCCCGCCGAAGTCGCACGGGTCGGGCGCGCCGCCAGCGCCTTCGCTCCGGCGGTGGTCCGGCGCGTGGTGGTGGTGCCGGTGCGCGCACGCGGTGAGACGCTGGCGCTCCTGCGCCTGTACACTCCAGTGCACGGCCTGTTCCTCCATGATGATCTCCTGATGCTGGAGGCGCTGGCGTCACATGCCGGATCGCGCATGCTGAACGCTCGGGCCTTTCAGCGCGAGCGGCAGGTGTCGGCCACGCTCCGGGATGCGAACCGCGCCCTCGAAGCCGCCAGCGCCGCCAAAAGTGACTTTCTGTCGGGCATGAGCCACGAACTGCGAACGCCTTTAAACGCCATCATCGGGTTTTCGGACCTCATGCTGCAGGCGCACGGCGAAAACTTGACCGACCGCCAGCGCCGCTATGTGCAAAACATTTTGGACAGCGGCCAGCACCTGTTGGAAATCGTGAACGATGTGCTAGACATCGCCAAGGCAGACGCGGCGCGCCTCGAGATGCGTTTGGGCCGAGTGACGCTCGGCCGGGTGATCGCGGCCGCGCTGTCGCTGGTGCGCCCGCAGGCGGAGGCGGCGGGGCTCACGCTGGAAGATGCCGCGGACGGCAATGTGGTGGTGTTGGCGGACGAGCTGCGCTTGCGGCAGGTGCTGCTGAACCTCCTGTCCAACGCCGTGAAGTTCACCCCCGCCGGGGGGCGGGTGGCGATCCACTCGGAGCAGCGGGGGGACATGCTGGAGGTCGCGGTGTCCGACACGGGCATCGGCATCGACGCGCAGCACCTGAGCGCGGTGTTTGATGAATTTGTCCAAGTGTCCCACGGCACTGACCGGGCGTATGAGGGCACCGGCTTGGGCCTGCCGCTGGTCCGCCGACTCATTACCGCCATGGGTGGGGGCGTCCGGGTGGACAGCACCCCGGGTGCGGGGAGCGTGTTTACGGTGTGGATCCCCATGGCGGCGGCTCATCCGCCTGAGGAGGTACCGCCAGCGCAGGCGGGGGACACGGGGCGCAAGGTGGTGCTGGTAGTGGATGACGACCCCATGGTGCGCGAGTTTTCTGTCCAAGTGTTGGCAGATGCCGGCTATGACGTAGCGGCCGTGGGAACCGTGGCGGCGGCCCAGCAGGCCATCGCAGAGCGCCCGCCCCAGGTAGTGGTGTTGGACCTGCTGCTGGACGGCGAGCACGGCGAAGAGCTCCTGGCCGCCATCCGGGCGCTAAGCCCAAAGCCGGCAGTGCTCATCCTCAGCATCGTGGACCCGGACAGCCATCCACTGGCGGACGATGTGCAGGGATGGCTGGTAAAGCCGGTGCGGCCGGACACCCTGCGCGCCGCCGTCGCCGCGGCCGTCGGTGTCGTGGGAAAGGAGGCGGTGTCGGGTGCCTGACGCGCAAGTGCTGGTGGTGGACGACAACGCCATGAGCCGCGAACTGGCGCACGACGTGCTGGAGGATGCGGGCTTTCGGGTGTGCGAGGCTCGAACCGTGGCCGAAGTGGCCAGGCAGCTGGCGAGCACTCCCATTCAGATCATCTTGCTGGACTGGCACCTAAACGGCGTCACCGGCCTGGAGGTGCTGAAGTTGCTCCCTGAGGCTTCTCCGCGCCCCCAGGTCCTGGTGCTCACGGCGGACGCCCGCCCCGAGCTGCGCCAAGCCGCGCTGGACGCCGGAGCCGACGGGGTTATGACCAAGCCCTACCGCGCCAGCGCGCTGAGGGACGCGGTACTCCTCCTGTTGAGCTCCGGCGACCCGGACCCCAAACTTTAACCGGCGGGAGGAAGCGCTCTTATGTCTAAAGTGCTCATTGTCGATGACGATCGCGTGAACCGCGAGTTGCTGGCGGCCTTATTGGAAGAAATCGGCGAGCCCACCGCCGTGGCCCACGACGGGCCTTCGTGCCTGGCCCAGTGCCGCGAGGATGACATTGGGGTGGTGCTCCTGGACATCATGATGCCCGGCATGGATGGCTATGAAGTGTGCCGCACCCTGAAAGAGGACCCGGCGACCAGCCTCCTGCCCGTCATCATGGTGACCGCGCACGGCGACCGTGAAGCGCGCGTGCGCGGCATCCAGGCGGGCGCGGACGACTTTTTGACCAAGCCGGTAGACTCCGGGGAGCTGCTGCCGCGGGTCCGCTCGGCGCTCCGCACGCACCATCTGATTGACCAGACCTACACCGTGTATGCCCTGGCGGCCAGCCTGTCCAGCGCGCTGGAGGCGCGAGACGCTTACACCCATCAGCATGCCAACCGGGTGGCCAACTACGCCTCCCGCACGGCGGAGGCGATGGGCATATCCCGCCGCGACCGGCAGGAGCTTTACCTGGGAGGCTTGCTCCATGACATCGGCAAGGTGGGCATTCCCGACGCCATCCTGCGCAAGCCGGGCCCGCTGAGCCTTGAAGAGTACCAAGTCATTCAGACCCACCCCGCCATTGGCGCTCACATTTGCGACACCACCCGGGGGTTGGGTTCGGTGAGTCGCATTGTGCTCTGCCACCACGAGCGCTGGGACGGCGCGGGCTACCCAAATCATTTGGCCGGATTGGACATCCCTCGACTGGCTCGCATTGTGGCCGTGACCGACGCGTTCGATGCCATGACGACGGACCGCCCGTACCACCGCGGCATCTCCGTCGGCGCCGCGTGCGAGGAGCTCAAGCGCTGCCGCGGCACCCAGTTTGACCCCGAAGTGGTGGATGCCTTTTTGAGCGCGGACGTGTACGACATGGCCCGCGAGGTGGCCGACGCCCTCCACGTCCGCGACGTGCTGCGCCTATAGGCCAGGCCGGCGGCCACGAGCACACACTTTGCTTACACCTGGGCCGTACGGTGGGTCCAGCGCGGCGGGCACCGAGCCACGTGCCGCCGCGCTGGCCGGGCGAGTCGTCTGCTTGCGGCGGACAGGCCGCCCGCGATGCGGGAAAGGAGACGAGCAATGACGATGAACACCAAGTGGTGGGCCGGCGCGCTGGCGGGAGCCGCCGTGGTCGCGTGGCCGGTTATGGCGTCCGCCCATGGACTCGGCTCGGGCCACCATGGCCCCCACCCCGCCCACAGCACGGGGGCGGGCCAGGACGCGCCGGCTCCGCTCACCACCCTGACAGGCAACCTGTTGGCGGGCGGGCGCACCGGCGTCGAGTTCAGCGTCCAGGGCAGGGTGTATCTCGTGCGGTTTGGGCCGCCGTGGTACACCGCCCACAGCGCGCTGGGCGCAGCGCTGGGCACCACGGCTGCGCTATCCGGCCACGTCCATGGCCAGTCCCTGCAGGCCGTGTCTCTCAATGGACATCGCCTGCGAGGGCGGGGCAAGCCCCCATGGGCTGGCGCACACGGGAAGCACGGCGGCTGAGAGCCGATGAGCGAGGGAGCGGGCAAGCGCCGGCTCCCTCGCCCGCACATGCGCAGGGCGATGAGCAAGGAGGCGGCCCGTGACGATTTTGCTCCTGGAGGACGATCCGGCGGTGGTGCGGACGGTCGAAGTCTATGCCATGCGGCAAGGATATCGCCTGATGGCCACGGCGGACGGCGACGAGGCGCTGGACGCAGTGGGGCAGGGAGCCGTCGATGTGGCCCTGGTCGACTTGATGCTCCCAGGATGGTCCGGCTGGGACGTGGTGCAGGAGATGCGGCGGCTCTCCGCGCTGCCCATCATCGTAATCTCCGCCTTGACCTCCCTCGACCGCCGCCTTCAGCTGCTGGGCCTGGGCGCGGACGACTACCTGGTGAAGCCCTTTGAGCCTGCCGAGCTGATGGCCCGCGTGGCCACAATCTTGCGCCGCACCCGGGCGATGACTGCAGCGGGCCCCATTCACTTCGGGCCCTTCGTGCTGGACCGCGAGGCCCGCGCGCTGCGGCGCGCGGGCGCCCCCATTGAGCTCACGGCCTCAGAATTCTCCATCCTGGAGGCCCTGGTGGAAAACGCCGGCCGCACGCTCAGCCGCGCGCAGCTGCTCGCGCGGCTCCACCGCCTTGGGCACCTCGCCGGGCGGGATCCCTTGGATGCGTCCACCCGCATGGTGGACGTTCACATCGCGGCCCTCCGCGCGAAGTTGGGTGATGACGCGCACCGCCCCCACTGGATCGCGACCGTGTGGGGCACCGGCTACCGGTTCGAGCCTCACGACTCTGGCGATGGGGCGCCATGACCGTCCGCCGCTACCTGTGGGTAACCTACCTCGCGGTCATGATCGGCGTCCTGGCCACCGTGGGTGTGGGGCTCCTGGTGATGAGTCACCTCTATCTGGCACACTACGTCACGCATCTCCAGCAGTTGGCGCGGCACGGCAAGCGGGGGCGCCCGCTGTTTCCGCGCGGGCAGGCGAAGGCGGGCGTGGCCGCCGTGGCCACCTTTCTTCACGCCGTGACCGGCTACCTGGCCCTTATTGGGCTGGCGGCGCTGGTGCTGGGGCTGCTGGCGTTTCGGATCGTGGCGCGGCGCCTGTCCGAGCCGCTGGCCACCTTAGCCACCGCGGGCCACGCCATTGCCCGTGGCGCCACCGACGTGGAGGTGGCCGCCGAAGGGCCTCAGGAGCTCCAGGTGCTGGCGGGCGTCTTCAATGAGCTGGTGGCATCCCTCCGCCAGGCAGAGGCAGAGCAGCGGGAGGTGCTGGAGGAGTTGGCTCATGATCTCCGGACCCCACTGCAGGCACTGCAGGCCTACCTGCAGGCGGAGCGCGACGGGGTATATCCCACCGACCGGGTGGGGGTGTGGGTGGCCGGCGAGGCGGACCGACTGGCCCGCTTGGCCGAGCGCCTGCCCCACCTGACCCCGGTTGCCCAGTTTCTCTATGACCGCCAGGCCATAACAGCGCAAGCTCTGCTGTCGCCTGTCATCCACCTCTATCGGCCGCTCTGTGCGAAAAGGAACGTTGATCTGCAGGAGGACTGGTCCCCCGACGCGGTCTTGTGGGCTGATGTCGACGCCCTGCGCGAAGCCGCGCACAACCTATTTCACAACGCGTGGCGCCACACGCCTGACGGCGGCACCATCCGCATCTCGGCCCAGCGCGGGCCGTCCGGCGAAGTGGTGATCGTGCTGCAAGACTCGGGGCCTGGAATCCCGGAGGCGGAGTGGGACGCCATTTGGCACCGACGCGTCCAGGTAGGGCGGTCGAACGCCGGCCATGGGATTGGGCTGTCGGTCGTGCACGCCATTGTGGCCGCTCACGGCGGCCACGCCGCGGTGGACCGCTCCCCCTTCGGCGGAGCCGCCTTGGTGCTGTCCCTGCCTGGCGCGCCGCCGGGCATCGCCCCCCGCAGGCCCTCGGGCGACGCCCTGTAAGGGGATCCCTGCCTCGGCCCGCACGCGGCGACCCATGCCGAGCCGGCGCTGGGTCGGGCCGACAGCGGGCGGAGGATCCTGGCAGCCGAGCCCTCCCCTGAGCCTTCGGAGCCTGAGGCCCTCCTCCCGGGGCGACTCGGCGCGGGAACACTTCCCTTACAGATGGGCCTTACCCTCGCGGGGAGAGGACAGGGATCGCCTTGGCTCCGCCCACGTGGCGCGGGGTCGCAGCGCAGAGGGAGGAGGCCACTCGTCGATGCCAGGAGTGATGGAGACGGTGCGGCGGCTTCGCACGCCGCGCTACACCGTGGTGGGCGCCCTTGTATTGGCCCTCGTCGCGGTTAGCCTCTGGGTGTCCGCCCGCCAAGCTCAGCCGGTGCGGGCGGCGGCCGTGGTCATTATCAAGCTGGCACGGGGCACCGTCCGGCAAACCTATTCGGCTACCGGACAGCTGGTGCCCCAGACGGTTTTAACCATTCGAGCCGTCGCGGGCGCGTCCGTCCAGTCGTCCACCGTCCACCCAGGCCAAGCCGTCAGCGCCAACCAGGTGCTCATGACCCTCTCGAGCCCCTCGCTCAGCCAGTCGATCGCCAGCGCACAGCAGTCCCTGCAGTCGGCCCACGCCAAGGTCGCCCTACTGGCCTCTCCGCTGGCGGCCCAGCAGGCCGCGCTGAAAGTGGCGACCGCTCAGGACGCGGTGGGCGTCGCGCGCCAGCAGCTGGCCTCAGCCCAGGCCCAAGGCCTGGTCGCCAGCCGCGGCGCCGGCATCTGGCAGCCCCAAGTCATCGTGGGGCAGGTCGTGGCGGCGAATCAGACTGTCGGCACGGTGGCCGGGCAAGCCGTGGCCACGCCCGTCGCCGGCACCGTGGCGCAGATCGATCAAGCGAGCGGCGCGGCAGTTGACCGGGGCGCGGATCTGGTCACCATCACCAGTGCGGTGCTCCAATCCGCCACGGACCAAGCGAAGTTGGCCGTCGTTGACGCGGAGCTGGCGGCCCAGCAGGCGGCCCAGCAGTACGCGCCCACGGCGCTCGCGTCAGAGCTGTCCCAGGCTCGCGCCGCCGCCACCCAGGCCGCCGGCGCGCTGAAGCAGCTGGAAGCCAACCAGGCCCAGTTGGTCGTGCGCGCCCCCTTTGCCGGCGTGGTAGCCTCGGTGTCCGCAGCCCCCGGGGCTGCGGTGTCGGCGGGCGGCAGTCTCCTCGTGTTGGACGCGCAGCGGATGGCGCTCGATTTGTCCGTGAGCCAAGCGCAGATGAGCCTGCTGGCTCCGGGCCAGCCCGTGAGCGTTACGGGTCGGGCGGTGGCGGCCCAGGGCCGCATTCAGAGCATTGGGTATGCCGGGTCCTACTCGGGCGGGACCTCGACCTTTCCCGTGGTGGTGACTCTGCCGCCCACCACGGGCCTGCGCCCGGGCATGGCCGCGCAGGCCAGCATCACGCTGAAAAGAGTGTCCCGCGGGTACGTCGTGCCGCTGGAAGCGCTCCATCAGAAGGGTCGGCACACCGTGCTGTGGGTCGGCAATGCGGCCCACCACGTCAGCGTCCCGGTCACGGTCCTGCTTACCAGCACACTGGACGCCTCGGTCGCATCGCCGCGACTCAAAGCGGGTCTGCCGGTCATCATTGCGACCACCCGCACCGGCAGCACCGCGAAGCTGCACCTCCAAGGCCACCCGGCTCAGCCCGGGCATGGCCATCACGGCAAGCCATGATCCGCCTGGCCGGCGTGTCGAAGTCCTTCCCAACTGGTGGGCGGCTGGTGCCAGTGCTCCACGAGATCCAGCTCGAGATTGGACCAGGCGAAATGGTGGCGCTGGTGGGGTCCTCGGGCTCAGGCAAAACGACGCTGATGAACATCCTGGGCGGGCTGGACCGGCCCACCAGCGGCCAATACTTTCTGGACCACCAAGAGATCGGACGCTTGGACACCCGGGCGCTGGCGCGGGTCCGCAATGTGTACATCGGGTTCGTGTTCCAATCATTCAACTTGGTGCCGACCCTGACCGCCCTCGAAAACGTGGAGCTGCCCCTCGTGTACCGCGGGGTGGCGCCGGCGGAGCGCCGGCGCCGCAGCACCGAGGTGCTGGAGCGGATCGGGTTAGGGGCGCACCAGCGGCTGAAGCCATTCCAGCTGTCCGGGGGCCAGCAGCAGCGGGTGGCGATTTGCCGGGCACTGGTGGGGAACCCGCGGGTGTTGCTCGCCGACGAGCCGACAGGGAACCTTGACTCCGGCACCAGTGCCGAAGTGCTGGATCTGTTTCAAGCCATCCACCAGAGCGGAGGGCACACCATGGTGTTGGTCACGCATGACCGGGCGGTCGCCCGTGCCTGCCAGAGGACCGTGGAAATTGCAGACGGCCATATCGCCCAGGAGGTGCTGTGATGCGGTGGTCAGACGCCCTCAGGATGGCGGCGACCAGCTTGGCGCGGCACAAGTTCCGCACGGTCCTGACGATGCTGGGCCTCATCATGGGGGTCGCGGCTGTCATCTTGCTGTCGGCCATTGGCAATGGCACCGAGCTCCAGGTCACCCGCAGTATCGAGACACTTGGATCCAACCTCATTTTCGTCAGTCCCGCGGGCGGGACGCCCTTCTCGCTGGAGCAGGCCGCCTACGTCCAGCGCGCCACGCCGATGGCGCGCCAAGTTGTCCCGGTGCTGACCACCCACAGCCAGGTCGTCTTTCAAGCCACATCGGTGACCGCGTCCGCGGTGGGCACGATGGGCTCCTGGTTTGCCCTGCACCACGTGCGGTGGTCCAGCGGGAGCGCCTGGGCCGCCGGCGCCAACCGCCTGACGCTGCCGCAGGTCGTGCTGGGCGCCGCGGTGGCCCAGGAGCTGGCGCCCCACGGCGGTTTAGTGGGGCACCATGTCACGCTGCTAGGCCAGCGCTTCGCCGTGGCAGGGGTGCTGGCGCCCGTGGGCCAGGGGCTGGGCAGCAGCCAAGACAGCGACGTTTTTCTGCCGCTGTCCGTCGCTCAGAGCCTGCTCAGCACCAACCAAATTTCCCAGGTGATTGTCGGAACGGCCAGTCCCACCGAGGCGAGCCTAGCCACCAATCTGCTGACGAGGCTCTATGCCAAGAGGTATGGGACGTCCTCGGCCGTCCAGGTCGGCTCCGAGGACCAGCTGCTGGCCGCGGTCAGCCACACACAGCAAACATTCACCGACATGCTGTCTGGCACGGCTCTCATCGCGCTCTTGGTGGGGGGCATCGGAATCATGAACATCATGTTGGTCTCTGTCCGCGAGCGCACCCGCGAGATAGGCGTGCGGACCGCCGTCGGTGCCCACGCCGACGATGTGGTGCTGCAGTTTCTCCTAGAGGCCATCGCCACCAGCGTGCTTGGGGGGCTCGTGGGCATGGCTCTGGGTGTGGCGGGGGCGGGACTCCTGGCCCGCCTGCTCAAGGTCCCGGTCGTCGTCGGCGCCGCCGCCGTATTCCTGGCCTTTGGCGTCGCGACGCTGGAGGGGCTGGTCTTTGGCCTGTATCCGTCGATTGCGGCGTCACGCTTGGACCCCATCCAGGCGCTGCACTACGACGGATGACCGTGCCCGTTCGGGCACGGACGGACCGCCGCCGACCCAAAGCCACCGAAGGAATTGGTGTTGAGAAGAACGAAAAGAACGAAAGGAGCGCAGCATGCCCGGAGCACGGCGGCGGCGACCCACACAGCCACGCCGGCGGCACGGACGCCGCTACGGGCATTCGCACCGAGGTCGGAGGGCCAGCCGGCCAGGCCCCACCGCGCGCAGTGCGAGCGCAGCGCCACCGGCGTGGTGGTGGAGCAGACGCTCCGTTCTCCGGTGACTTCTATGTCGGCCCGCACTCGGTGCCGGCGGCGGCCGGGCAATCCGCCGCGGGCCTACCCCCGTCGGCGTGCCCATCATGCCCGCCGGCGTCGGCACACCAGGCGGCGATAGAATGGCGCGCCGGCCAGCGGCCCCAAGCCTCCCAAAATGGCGGCGCGCCGCGGCTTACCCCCGTATGTCATCGACGGGAAGCTCCCCGTCAGCCGGGATGACCGCCGGCTGGGCGGCGACGGTTTCGGGGTATTTTAACCCCGTCCCGGTGTTGAGCAGCAGCACCTGGTCGCCATCGGCGATCCATCCCTCCTCCCGCAGGTGAATGGCCGCGGCGAGGGCAGCGGCTCCCTCGGGGCACACGAACAAGCCTTCCTGGCGGGCAAGCTCCTGCTGGGCCGCCAGAATCTCGGCATCCGGCACAGCGATGGCGCGCCCATCGGTCTCGTAAAGAGCTTTCAGCACCAAGAAATCGCCCAAGGCTTTGGGCACGTTGATGCCAAACGCCACGGTGGCCGCATCGGCCCAAAGCTCGCTGACTGCCGCCCGGCGCTCCCACGCTCGGACAATGGGAGCGCATCCGGCCGCCTGCACCGCGACGAACCGGGGCAGCTTCGGCCCAATCCATCCCATCGCCTGCATCTCCTGCAGCGCTTTGTATATGCCAATCAGCCCCACGCCGCCGCCGGTGGGGTAGACGACCACATCGGGGACGCTCCAGCCCCATTGCTCCGCCATCTCATAGCCCATCGTCTTCTTGCCTTCAATGCGATAGGGCTCTTTGAGCGTTGACACGTCGTACCACCCAGCCTGGGCCGCCGCCCGCCCGGCCAAGCGGCCGGCGTCGGTAATCAGGCCGTCCACGAGAAAGAGGTGCGATCCCATGACCGCGCACTCATGGCGCGTGATGAGCGGCGCCAGCTCCGGCATGACCACTACGGCCCGCAGGCCGGCGCGGGCCGCGTACGCTGCCCACGCGCCCCCCGCATTGCCGTTGGTCGGCATGACGAGGACCTTGGCGCCTAGCTCCTTGGCGCGGGACACGCCCACGGCCGCCCCGCGCGCCTTGAACGTTCCTGAGGGCAGCAGCCCTTCATCTTTGAGATAGAGGTGGGCCAGACGGTGGAGGGTGCCTGCGCGGACCAGTGGCACGATCGGGGTCATCCCCTCACCCAGCGTCACCTCGCAGGCATCGGTTCGCACCGGCAGCAGTTCGCGGTATCGCCAGAGGCTCGGCGCACGGCGGCTGACGTCGGCCGGGGACACCTCACGCGCGGCCGCCGCCAGGTCGTATCGGGCCAGCAGGGGCGATCCACAGGCGCACAAGTGATGAATGATGTCGGCATCATAGGTGGTGCCGCACTGCGGGCACTCCAAGTGGGACAGAAAGCTGCGGGGCATCGGCAAACCCTCCTTATATGAGTGTTGGGCGGAGCCGGAACCCAGGGCTCGGTCGCTCGGCGCTATTCGCTGGGCGGCGTGCTGGTGATGGTGAGGACCGGGCGCCCGGCCCGCTCCCCCAGCCGCCGGGCGTTCCAGTAGAGGCCCATCCCCACCAGTGCCGCGATGGCGGTCTGAAAAGCCGGCTGAAAGACCAGGGGGGTTTTCGGCACCACCAGAACGCTGTCGACCAACACGGCCGCGACGATTAGGCTGGCGATGGCGGCGGCGACAATCCCCCAGCCCGCCGTGACCTGCTGTGCCCACTCGACGTTTCGGAAGCGGGCGCTGAATTTGGCGGTCAACAGCCCAATGGCCAAAACGCCCAACACCACCAAAATGCTGAACGAGCGGATGATTACCCCCAAGGACCAGCCCACCGTCGCGGATTCAATGAGATACGCCGACCCGATCCCCGATACGAGGGCAAGGGCCGCGTTGGGGGTTTTCGCCGCGGACGTGTGCAGAAAGCGCGCACCGAACACTCCATCCTCTGCCCAGGCAAAAGCTGTCCGTGATGTCGCCAGCAGCTGCGGCAGGAGAGCTTTGCCAACGATGACGGCCACCAGCAGATTCAAGATGACCGCCACCGCATGCGGAGCCACCAGCCCGATAATCCCCGGAGCCGTGGCGTCCCCGGCCGCACCCGCCCCAACCAGCTTTGTGAGTGCCCACCACGGCGCGACCGTGAAGACGGCCAAAGCCACTGTCGTGAACAGGACGACCGCCGTGGCCCACGCCCAGAAAATCCCCTTCGGCATGGTTCTCTCCGCGTCAACAGCTTCACCGCCCAACGTCGGTGCGGCGTTCAAGCCGCCGTAGGCAAAGACAAAGAGCGTGCAGACGGAGAGGAACTCTCCCCAGCTGGGCGCCGGGCTGGCGGCAGGAGCCTTGAGCGGCGTGTGCGCCGCCGGCGAAGCCGCAGCGACAAAGTGGGAGGCTGGCGTCAAGAAGCCATACCCGATAATCACCAGGGCGGACACGACGACCAGCGCGAACAGAATTTGAACCAGGAGACCGTATATCTTCACCCCGGCGGTGTGGACCCAGTAGATGGTCCAGATGGCCGCCAGGCCAATGGCAATGTGTCCCATGGGTGTCAAAAGCGCCGCGCCCGCCGCGAGGCCCGCACTCAGCATCGCATCGCCGAGAAACGTCCCAAATGCGAAGGCGATGACGCCAATGGCCGCCGTGAGGCCGATCCACCACAAAAAATTGACCACAAAGCTCACCGGGACGGTCAGGGTGCGCCCAATCCACACATAGGCGGATCCGGCTCGCGGCATGTACCGTGAGAAGCGCATGTACAGGGCGACCTTGGGCAGCAGGACGAACCCGGTGACAAACATCGCCAGCGGGACCAGGTACTCGACCCGCGGGTAGACGCTAAGGCTCTGGGTCGCTACGAAATTGATGCCGGACGCGTACTCCTGCGAGACCGCCGACGCGATGATGGCCAGCACGCCGACTGCCTTGGCGAGGCGAAACACGTCCCGGGCAGCGGGATCGGTCATGGGCTTCCCACCCTTCTGGAAAGCGGCGGCGCGGTGGCGCTGCGCGGCGGGGACCCCTTATGCGCCTGCGGGATCCTCGGCGGGGGGCGACACTCGCCCCCTTCCCCGCCGAGCTGCCGCGGCTGCGGATCCGAACCGTCAGCGAGCGCGCCCCAGCTGGCCAGGGCGCGCAGCCGCTCCCTACTTGGAGGTCGACGCTCCCACCGTCCAGTGATTCGGCTGGTTGTAGTAGGTCACCGAGTTGAACCACCGGTTGAATCCGTGCACGTTGGGCGCATGAACCGTCAGCAGGGCGTAGTGCGGCATCCACAGCTCCGGCAGCTGCTGGATTGCGTAGCGCTGGTAGGCCTGCATGTTGGCCGACACCTGGGCAGCGGTGCCGGGCAGGTAGGTGTTCCGGATGAGCCGATCCATGGTGCCGGCGCAGTACCCGGTGCCGTTGCTGGCGGCGTTGCAGGCAAACAACTCGCCCCCGGTGGGATAGTAGTCCGGCTCATAGGTCCACCCGTTGCCGGCCCACGACGCTGCCCACGTGGACTGGCCTGGACTCAGCGCGTAAATCGAGTTCTTTTGCATCGGGCGCAAGGTCACCTGCACGCCCTCCTGAGCCCAGTATGACTGAATCAGCTGCACAATGCGAGCGTCGGTGATCGACCCGGAGGGGTAAATCAGCTGAAAGTGAAGCGCCGCCCCGTTTCGTGTCATCACGCCGTGATGCATCGCCCAGCCGTGACGCTCCAGGAGCGCTTTCCCCGCTCCGGGGTTGAACGCATACGGGTGGGGCAGGTTCGGATAGTAGAACACGGTGCCCGGCTTCGACGGCACGGGCCCATAGTCGGGCACCGCAAAGCCATCGTAAAGTTTCTGCACGATGGCCCGCTGGTCGATTCCCATCTCTAGGGCCTGGCGGATGTAAAGCTTCTTGAACAGCCCCCCCACCTGCGGGGCGGCAGACGTCTCATTTAGCGCAATGCCGGTAAAGCCCAGCACCCAAACATGCGACACGACGTCTGGCTTCAGCTGCGCCCGTGATCCGTACAGGCTGAAGGGCAGATACGCCACGCTGATGGTGCCCCGCTTGAGCCCCGCGAAAATGGCGGCCCCAGACCCCTCATATTGGTACGTCAGAGACCCTATAGTCGCATGATGCCCACTGTAGCGTGCGTTTGGCTTGAATGTCCAATATTGGGAGGCGCGCGCTGCGGTCAGTGCCCACGGTCCATCAACCACCTTGTACGGGGCGGCGGTGGGCTTGTTGGCAATGCTTTGGATAAACGACAGCTCGCGGTTCATGTTGCTCGGGTAGCGGTTCCACACCGACTCGGGCACGGGCCAAATCTGACTCAGCGCGTTGTGGACGAACCACAGCGGATTGGCCCGCTGAGCCAAGGTCACCGTGACTTCTTTGGAATTCGTGGCCACAACGCTTTTCCAGTCGGCCGGGATGCCGCCGCTGCCCGTCCCGCCATACTCCCACGGAGCCGACTTGGCGGTGGACCCCTTGATGATGTCCCAGGCGAAGACGACATCGCGGGCCGTCACGGGACGCCCGTTGGACCAGTTGAGGTGGCGGCGGAGGTAGATGTGGTACACCGTCCCCGCCGCATTCCAGGTCACCCGCTGCGCCACCGCGCCTTGAGCCGTCACGACATCCTTCGGGGTGACGTTAATCAGCGGCAAGTACATCAAGTCGCTGATTTGCCCATTGAGGTTCGTGTACGCCGAGGACGACTCAATAGGGAACCACCAGTCCGGTGCGGTTTGAGGCTGCAGGGCCACCACTACCTTGGCAGCCGCCGACGCCGACGGCGCCGGTCCTGACCCACACGCCGCCAGCGTCGCGGTGAGCAAGGCGGCGGCCATCGCCCAAACTCCCGCAGCAAATCGTGTCGCCATCAATCGTTCCTCCTTCATGCCTCTTCATCACTCTTCATCACTCTTCATCACTCTTCATCACTCTTCATCGCCTATCGTTCGCCCTTGGTCCCTCAACCTTCGTCCCTTGAGGCACCGACCCCACGAAGCTCGCTAGACCGAAAGGCCGCCGCCCGCCCGCACGGCATCCTGAAACCCGACCAAGCGGCGGCCCGCCCGCCCGCTCGTCGTCTGCCCGGCAAGCAGGGCGTTCCACACGGCTTCCTCGGTGGCGTCGGCGGCAGCTCCGTACAGTTGGTCCATGGCGTTGGGGCCGGCCGCAGGCCGGTCCGCGACAAACCGCGCTTGAATGAACGCCGCGTCGCTGTCGATGGGGGTGTGGGTGGACACCGCCAGGGCAATTTCGCCGCTGCCCGATCGGCCGACCGAACCCGTGCGCGCCAGCCCGAATCCGATGCGAGCTGCGAGCCGGCTGAGTTGCTGTGGATGCAAGGGCGCGTCCGTCACGGCAATCCCGATGCAAGACCCCGGGTGCGGATTGCCGATGGGGCGGGCGGCTGGCTGCACATGGGCCGGCAGGCGCAAATCCTCCGGGCGGCCAAAGTTGGTCAACAGCAAAACGCCGACGGTCCAGGTACTCTCTCCCACCGCGATCTGGCGGGAGGACGTCCCAATTCCCCCCTTATAGCCGAAGAGATGCATGCCCGCTCCAGCACCTGCCCCGCCTTCTTCGACAGGGCCGCCGCTGAGGGCCTCAAACGCCTCTCCCACGGTCCACCGCCCGCAGACAGCGCTCGGGCTGTTCAAGTACCCGTCATCGCACTCCCCAACCGCGGGGATGGGGAGATCCTCTCGCGTAAAGTCGGGGTCTTCATCCAGGGCTCGCGCAAGGACGGCGTCATACACGGCGCCCACGCTGCGGGTGCCGGTCAGCACAATCGGCCCCGCCAGCATCCCCTGGGTGTCGATGACGTCGCGCGCCGTCAGCTGGCCGAATCCGTTGGCCACGTCCGAACCGGCAAAGTAGCGCTGCCGCCACCGATGCGTGGCGGGCAAGTCGATGACCGTGACGCCCGTCCGAGCCAATGCCTCTCCATCCATCGGCCTGTCCCCAGCCGCTAGGGCAGCCTGGCCCACCCGCACTCCCGGCACGTCCGTGATGGCATTGTGCCTGCCAGTGCGGCTGTCGCGAGACACCCACCCCAGGGTTCGAGCCCGATCCCCCACTGTATCGCCTCCTGGCTTGAAGATGTAACGCACAGCGATACACCTATTCCAAATCTTCTGATGCTGGTTTCGACGGAGATTGGCCCGTTCCTGCCTTCCGGAAAAAGTTTTTTCGGAAATTTCTCCGGCCGCGAACGCTTGCGGACATCCTCGGAAACGGGAGTTCAAGGGGCCTCGGATGGTTGACGGCCGGACTTGGTGTCGTTCACAATAACTCATGTATTCTTCAGCGTTACGAAAGGGTCGGTGAAGAGAGATGGCCACGCAGCACAAAACCTTGGCGGATCGCTACTCCGAAAGCCTAGCGACGGTCGTGCCCATGGAAACGCCGTGGGAGATTGAGCGCGGCGAGGGATCCTATCTGATAGACAGGGCGGGGCGGCGCTATCTCGACCTGGTGATGGGCATTGCGGTCAACGCCATCGGATACGCACATCCGGACGTCCTGCGCGCGGTCAGTGCCCAGGCGGCTCGACACATGCATGTGTACAGCGGCAGCGGGTATCAGGAGGTCGTGGTGGCTTACGCCGAAGCCCTGCGCGAGGAAACCGGGCCAGATTATCGCGTCTTCTTCGGCAACTCGGGGGCCGAGGCGGTGGAAGCCGCCATCAAGCTGGCGCGGCTCCATACCGGCCGCCCCGCTGTGGTCGCGTTTCGGGGCGGGTTTCATGGCCGCACCATGGGAGCGCTGAGCCTGACCGCGTCCGCGTCTCGGTATCGCTCACTGTACGAACCTCTGCTGCCGTCGGTGTATCACCTAGACTATCCCGCGCCCACGCGCCTAGGCCTGTCCGCCGGCGCCGCCATGGAGCACGTGGCCCAGCAGCTGAGCCAGCTGTTCCTCTGTGAAGTGGAGCCCAGCCGCGTGGCGGCCATCGTGGTCGAAGCCGTGCAGGGGGAGGGCGGCTACATCATTCCGCCGGCTGATTTCCTGCCATGGCTGCGGGAGGTGACCCATCAGCACGGCATCATGCTGGTCATGGACGAGGTCCAGGCGGGGATGGGGCGCACCGGAACGATGTGGGCCTACCAGCAGGCAGGGATTGATCCGGATCTCATCACCCTGGGCAAAGCGCTGGGAGGCGGGCTGCCGCTGTCTGCACTCATGGGGCACCGCGACGCCATGGAGCGGTGGACCGCGGGCTTGCACGGCAGCACATTTGGGGGGAACCCGGTCGCCGCCGCCGCAGGCTTGGCGACCCTCCAAGTGATTCGCGAGCAAGGGCTGATCGCCCGAGCGGCGGCCGTCGGCGCAAGCGCCTTGGCCGCGCTCGAGCCGCTGGCGGACCGGCCCGACATCAAGGAAGTGCGCGGCCGTGGCCTCATGCTGGCGGTGGAGTTTTTGGGGCCCGACGCGCCCGCCCATGTGCAGCGGGTGATTGCGGAAAGCTTGTCGCGCGGTCTGTACATCCACCCGGCCGGGGTGCGCCAGGATGTCATTCGGCTCATTCCCGCCCTCAACCTGGACGAAGACGTCCTGCTGGGGGCCATCGACACCCTGAAGCAGGTTATCGCGGATACCGCCCACGAATAGGAGTTGACGTGATGTCCGGGACTGACGATGGCTCCAAGCCGACGCCGCGCTTTTTCATCCAAGCGCTGGCACGAGGGCTGTCGATGCTGGAAGTGTTCGACGAGCAGCATCCCGACCTGTCTCTCACGGAGCTGGCCACCGCCCTGAACACCAACAAGCCCACGGCGCGCCGCTTTGTGCAGACGCTCGTGGAGCTGGGGTACTTGGAAGCGCTGCCCGCCAAGCGATACCGGCTGGGCACCCGCGCGCTGGCGCTGGGCCAGCGCTACCTAGCCACCTTAGATCTGGCCCAGGTGGCTCGCCCCCACTTAGAGCGGCTGTCGGAGGCGACGGGCGAGAGCACCAACCTCGCCGTGCGGGATGGCCGGGACGTCGTGTATGTGGTGCGCGTCCAAGCCGCTCCCCGCATCCTCAGCATTAACTTGCACGTGGGGTCGCGACTGCCGGCCTATGCCACTTCCCTGGGCAAGGCGCTGCTGGCGGGCAAGACGGACCGCGAATTGGCTGATGTGCTGGGCCCGCCGCCCTGGCCCGCCTATACCCCTCATACCGCCCGAAGCCCGGTCGCCCTGCGACCCAGCCTGGACCACGTGGACAGCCACGGGTATGCGGTGTGCGACGGCGAATTGGAATTGGGCCTGCGCTCGATCGCGGCCCCCGTCTTCAACGCCGACGGGCAGGTGGCCGCCGCTGTCAACGTGTCTACGCATGCCGCCCAAGTTTCGATGGAGCAGCTGACAGGCCCCTTCGCGGTGGCTCTCACTCAAACCGCGCGCGACTTGTCTCGGATCCTCGGCTATTCCGGGGCCATCGCGTGACCGCCCTAAAGCAACTGGAGGTGTCGCTATGGGACTGCCCCCCTTCTCCAACGAGCCCTTGCTCAATTTCGCCGCCCCGGAAGAGCAAGCACGCATGGCGCAGGCGCGCAGAGCTATTGCGCCAATGCTGGGTGCCCAGTATCCCCTGATTATCGGCGGCCAGGCGGTTGAAACCCAGGACCATTTGGCTGCCACATGCCCGGATGCCCCCAGCGAGCTCATCGGGTCCACCGCTCTCGCGAGCGCCGAGCACGCGCAGCAGGCGGTGGGAGCTGCCCTCGGGGCGTTTGAGGCCTGGTCCCGCGTCAGCGTGGCGGAGCGCGCGGCGCTGCTGCTGCGCGCGGGCCATATTCTCCGGCTGCGGCGGCGCGAGCTGCTGATCTGGATGGCCCTCGAGGTGGGGAAAAACTTTGACCAAGCCGACGGCGAGTTGGCCGAGGCGATCGACCACTTTGAGTGGAATGCCCGGCAGCTATACCGGTGGTCCGAAGGGAAGCCCATCCACCCCATCGACACCGAAATGAACGAGTATCGCTATCGGCCGCTTGGTGTCGGCGTCGTGATTTCTCCCTGGAACTTTCCCGCCACGCTGCCGCTCGGCATGGTGGTGGCGGCGGTGGCTGCCGGCAACACGGTCGTCTTGAAGCCATCGGAGCAGGCCTCGGTGATTGCCTGCCACTTAGTGCAAGTCCTCATCGATGCAGGCTTCCCGCCCGGCGTGGTCAACCTCGTGACCGGAGGCGGGCCCGTCGTCGGGGAAGCGCTGGCGGCCGACCCCCGCGTCCGATTTGTGGCTTTTGTGGGCTCCCGCGCCGTTGGGGTTCACTTGGCCTCTCAAGTGTCTAAGGTTCCGCCCGGGCAAACGCACCTGAAGCGCCTCATGACCGAGATGGGCGGAAAAAACGCCACCATCGTGACCGGGTCGGCCGATTTCGAGTGGGCCGTGGCCGAAGTGGTGCGGTCCGCACTGGGCTATCAGGGCCAGAAGTGCTCCGCCACGTCGCGCATCATCTGCTTGCCCGAGCTGCGCGATCGCTTCGTGGAAGCCGTGGCCGAGCGCATGCGCGACACGGCCCGCCAGCGGGGCCGCGCCGTCGACAACCGGCCCTTTGGCGCCGTCATCACCCCACAGGCCCGCACCAAGGTGGAGCAGTACGTGGCGGCCGCCGGCGATCAAGGGTCGGTGGTGCTGCGCGGCCAACGCGATGAGGAGCTGGGCTACTGCGTCACCCCCACGTTGGTCGACCATGTGGCGGTCGATGCGCCGCTCGCTCAGGACGAGATTTTCGGCCCGGTCGTCGCCGTGATAGACGCCGACGGGCTGCAGAGCGCCGTGGAGATCGCCAACCAGGTGCCGTATGCGCTCACGGGTGCCGCCTTTGCGCGGGATCCGGCCGAACTCGACTACATTCGAGAGCACTTCTACGTCGGAAATCTGTACCTGAACCGCAGCTCGACCGGTGCGATGGCCGGCGTCCACCCCTTTGGCGGCTACAAGCTGTCGGGCACCGGCCCCAAGGTCGGGGGCCCCGACTACCTGGGGTTTTTCCTGGAGGCGCAGGTAATTACCGAGGCCGTGCGGTGGCCCGCATCGCAGCAACCGACGGCGGACGTCAGTCGGGAGGGCAGCCCATGCAGTGGCTGAGTGCGGCCGAAGCCGTATCGGAATATGTCAAGGATGGCCAAACGCTCTATCTCGCGGGCTTCACCCATCTGATTCCCTTTGCCTTGGGCCACGAGATTATTCGCCAGCGCCGGCGGCATCTCACCTTGTGCCGCGCCACGCCGGACTTGCTGTATGAGCACATGATCGCGGGGCAGGTGGCGGACCAGGTGGTGTTCAGCTATGCGGGCAACCCAGGAGTTGGCCTCCTGCCCGTGTTTCGCCGCGCCGTCGAGCAGGGCACGATCGGCATTCAGGAGTGGACGCACTTTGAAATGGTGGCGCGCCTGGCCGCCGGGGCGGCCGGCCTTCCCTTCTGGCCACTCAACACGCTCGACAACGAGCTGACGGAGCGCCGCCCGCGGCCACGCGTGCAGAGCCCCTTCACAGACGACCAGGTGGCGGTGGTTCCCCCGTTGGTGCCAGATGTGACGCTCGTCCACACTCATGCGGCCGACGACGCGGGCAACCTCTATGTTGATGGCCTCTTGGGCGACATCCGCGAAGCGGTGCTGGCGGGCCGGCAGGTTGTTGCCTCCGTGGAGCAGCGCCTGCCGGCCGCCCAAATCCGCGCCACCCGCCTCACCCTGCTCCTGCCCGCGTTTCGTGTGGCCAGTGTTTCGGTGGAGCCCTGGGGGGCGCACCCCTCTTACGTGTTTGGCCAATACGATCGCGACACGGCCTTCTACCGCGACTGGGATGAGCGTGGACGGGATGAGTCGGCCGTGGAATCCTGGCTGGATGAGTTTGTGTATGGCCTGGCCAGCCGGGCGGACTACCTCCAGCGGCAGCCCCCCGGGCGATTGTCTGCCTTGAGAGAGGCGGCAGGTCAATGACGACACCACCGCTGACGCGCCGGGAAGAGATGGCGGTGGTGGCGGCCCGCCTGCTCCGACCCAAGGAGCGAGTGCTCGTGGGCGTGGGGATGCCCAATCTTGCCGCCAATTTGGCGAAGCGCCTGCACGCCCCCGATCTGGTGCTCATCTACGAATCGGGCATCCTCGATGCCAATCCTGAGACCCTGCCCCTGTCCATCGGCGACCCGGTCTTGGTCCGGGATGCACTGGCCACGATTTCCATGCTGGACTTGTTCTCCAACTACCTGCAGACGGGGTGGGTCGACGTCGGGTTTCTGGGCGGGGCCCAGGTGGACCGGCGCGGCAACCTCAACTCGACGGTCATCGGCCCCTACGATCACCCGGCCGTGCGACTGGCCGGCTCCGGCGGCGCTGCGGACATCGCGGCCTGCGCCCAGCGCCTCATCCTGATGCTGCCGCAGGACCGGCGTCACTTTCCCGCACGCGTGGACTTTGTGACGTCTCCCGGCCACCCGGCCACCGGGCGCCGCCCCGATGGGCGTGGGCCCGCTTGGGTGGTCACCGACATGGGGCTGTACGACTTTGACAGCACGGGAGAGATGCGACTGCGAGCCCTGTACCGCGACGAGACCGTGGAGGCGGTCCAGGCGGCCACCGGCTGGCCGCTTGCCATCCACCCCCATCCGACCCGGGTGCCGCCCGTGACTCCTGAAGAATATCGCGCGCTGCGAGCGCTCCAGCAGGCCCGCGGCGGGCCGAGGAGATGACTCCATGAGCCGCGTCTTCTACCGGGCGCCCTCGTCTCACTACCCCGTCATTGCCCGGGGCGAGGGGATTTACCTCTGGGACACTGACGGCCGCCGGTACCTTGACGGCGCCTCCGGAGCGCTGGTGGCCAACCTGGGGCATGGGCGCCGTGAGATTGCGGACAGCATGGCGCAGCAAGCACAAGCTGTCGGCTTTGCCCACACCCAGCGCTTTACGTCGGCAGCCCAAGAAGAGTTGGCGAGCCGGCTGGCAGATCTTCTGCCGTACGGCCTCCAGCACACCTACCCCGTCTCGGGCGGCTCTGAGGCGGTCGAGACCGCGATCAAGCTGGCGCGCTACTACTTTCTTGAGCGGGGAGAGCCCGAGCGGTACCGGGTCATCACCCAGTGGCCCTCGTACCATGGCAACACGCTGGGCGCGCTGGCCGCATCGGGCCACTTGACGCGGCGGCATCCCTACGACCCGCTGCTCAGCGCCGCATTCGTGCATGTGCCCCAGCCAGCGGCCCACTGCGGGGGGCCGCGCGCCAGCAGCGGATGCTGCCCGTGTGCCGAGCGCGTGCAGGCGGCCATCGAGCAAGTTGGCCCCTCCACCGTCGCCGCCTTGCTCTGGGAGCCCATCAGTGGGTCGGCCGCCTCGGGGTTTGTTCCCCACCGGGGGTTCATGGCACAGCTGCGCGCGCTGTGCGACCAAGCCGGCATTCTGCTGATTTCCGACGAAGTCATGGCCGGCATGGGCCGGACTGGGCGCATGCTCGGCATCGAGCATCATGAGGTTCGGCCAGATATCGTAACGCTGGCGAAGGGTATCTCAGGCGGATATGCGCCGCTGGGGGCGGTCGTAACGACCGACCATGTCTATGAGGCGGTCGCCAGCGGGTCGGGCCATTTCGTTCACGGATTCACCTTCGGGGGCCACCCGGTCGCGTGCGCCGCTGGTGCCAAAGCGTTGGACATTTTGGAGCAAGAGCGGCTCGTCGAGCGGAGCGCCCGCATGGGCGTGCCCCTGGCGGAGGGCCTGCAGGCTCTCGCCCGGGAGCACGCGGCCGTTCGCGAAGTCCGAGGGCGCGGACTGATGCAGGGGCTGGTGCTGACCACCGACCGCCGCTCCCCTGGCGGCCGCGCCAAGCGTCTGGCCCAGCTGGCGATGGAGCACGGCCTGCTCATCTATCCCGGCAGTGGCGGGGGCGCATCGCGATTTGGCGACCACGCATTGATTGGACCTCCGCTCATCATCAGCGAAGCCGAAGTGGCGCACTTGCTGTCCCTGCTGGACGACAGCCTGCGCCAGCTGGCCGCTGAGCAAAATCGGCTCGACTGACACAAGG
This sequence comes from Bacillota bacterium, assembly GCA_021846505.1. Lineage (GTDB taxonomy): Bacteria > Bacillota > Sulfobacillia > Sulfobacillales > JAIMBI01 > JAJZWV01. The sequence goes on along the minus strand of JAJZWV010000010.1, from coordinate 4,409 downwards.
GCCGAAGCTCCACCTGAGGCTGCGGCCGGCTGGCCCAATCGGGTCGCCCGCAGTTGCGCCGCAGAGCCCAGTCCCCGATCCAGCCACGCCACTCCACGGGCGTGGCCCCAAGGGGGACGGCCTGATCGGTGGGCGATCGCCGCCTGCACCGGCTGCATGCCATTTTGCGAGCAAGGAGCAAACGCCGGGGGTGGCCCACACCCTCGAGCCCCACCCCGGGGGAGCCAGGCACCTTGACGTGTCGAGTGCAGCCGTGAGTCGGCGTCTCGGGGTAGCCCTGGGAACCCGGCCGTGGACATGCGCGGCACTGGTGACTGTGCGCTTGGCGGATCTCGCCGGCAGAACTCACGCCGGGTATGAGGTCAGCTCCGAATGGCGGACCACGAGCGGGCCGTCGGGCCATCCACCTAGTCCAGCTCGGGCGAGGGCTGACGCCGAGCGAAAAGGAGGGCGCAACCCAACCCCGCCGCGGTCCACGCGGCCAGAACAAGCAGGGGCCAGGTGATGGGTGCCGTCGGAACGCATGTCAGATCCCGCACGGCGGCGCCATTGGGGAGCCAGCCGCTCAAGCGGGCATAGGCCGCCGGAAGGAGCAAGCGGGGGATGGCGCCTCCCGAGGCGGGGTTCCCGAGAAGGACAAAGAGGTCGAACGCCGCAGGGACCGCGAGCGGACGCACGCCGACCAGCAGGTCCCAGGTGGTGGCCGCCACCGCGAAGGTGACCGATGCCGCTGCCAGCGCCGCCTGGGATGGGCAGCGGATCCGCGCCGTGCCGGACGCGATTGGCGGTGGTGGTGGCGACGCCGAGAAGCACGGCCGTCGCGGCCAGTTGGTCCATGCGCGCCGCCCGCGCCCCAGGAATCCCGTGGGGTTAGGGGCCGCGCAACCTGTCGAACGGCGGTCCATTTCGGTGCATCCGACGTCAGCTTCCTGCGTCGGAACTCAATGATGCCCCCGCGTTCGCCAGGCCTCTCCACCGCGATGCAAGTTGTGGTCCGGGAAGCAGGACATTCGCGAATCGTGTCGAACCCCCGCGGGCTCAATGAGGTCTGCAGTTGATCCCGGGATGACCAAGGTCGGCAATCGGCGACCCTGGCCACCAGGGGCCTTTATAAGGAGGTTTGAATGATGCGGTTCCACTTCGCGGGTTGCGATGGGCCGCCGCGTCAGATGCGCGGGCGGCATCGTTGGTCCCTGCGCCAAGTCATAGCCAGCGCCACAGCGGGAGCCAGCGCGCTTCTCCTGGCGGCTTGCGGTGCCACGCCGCCGGGTGCCGCGGGTGCGCCGCATCCGTCGGCGCTTAACATTGCCATGCCGGTCGGGAGCAACCCGAATTGGTTTGCCCCGATTGTCCCCACCACCGCGTGCGCCACACTCACGGGCGGCATGGGTGGGGGGATGAACCAGTACATGCCACTCCTGTGGGTGAGTCGCACCGACACCATCAACTATGGGCGGTCCATCGCCAGCTCGGTCACGCCCAGCCAGAACGACACGGTCTACACCATCCGACTCAAGTCCAGCTGGCACTGGTCCAACGGCCACCCGGTCACCGCGCAGGACGTCGTGTACGACTGGCAGCTGATGAATGCGGCCAGCCAGCCCAACGCCCCCTTCACCTACTGCTTCGCCGGCGAGGGAGGCCTTCCGGCCCTGTGGCAGTCGGTGGTAGCCCCCAATGCCCACACAGTCGTGGTCACCACCACCAAGTCGGTCAACCCGGTGTGGTTTATCCACAATGGGCTGGCGCAGTTCATCCCGATTCCCAAGTCGGTGTGGGCCAAGCACCACAACCTGACGAAGGAGCTGTCCTGGATCAAGTCCATTGCGAATAAGCCGATGAACCCGGTGTACCAGGTCGTGGACGGCGCCTACCGCATTGAAAAGGCGGTCCCGAACCAGTACTACGAGTTTGTCGCCAACCCACGGTACTCCGGCCACAAGGCTGGCATCTCCCACGTCATCTACAACTACGAAACGTCATCGGCGGCCGAGTTTGCCGCCTTAAAGCGAGGCACCAACCAAATCGGCTACATGCCGTTTGGCCTGTATGGCGTGCGGGGGCAGCTGACCCGCCGGTACCGCATTTCGGCGCAGCCGCAGTTCGGGTTCTTCGACATCACGGTCAACATGGCCTCGAATGCGCTGGACGTCGGGCCGCTGTTTCGCCAGCTGTACATCCGCCAAGCCCTCCAAGACGGCATCAACGAGCCGGCCATCATCCAGCGCCTGTACCACGGGCTGGCCACCAACACCCGGGGGCCTGCGCCGCGGGCCAACGACGCCTTCTACGACCAGAAGCTGCCCGCGCTGTACTCCTACAGTCCCGCGCGCGGCAAGCGCCTCTTGACCGCACACGGCTGGCGCGAGGTGGGTGGGGTGATGCAGCGCAACGGGCAGCGGCTCGCGTTCCCCATCATGTACCCGGCCGGGTCGCCCACCCTGGCCAACGTCATGCAGCTCCTGAAGCAAAGCTGGGCAGCGGAAGGCATCGACGTCACGCTGCAGTCCCTGCAGAGCAACGCCTTCGCCGCGACGGTCGGGAGCACCGCCAGCAGCAACAAGTGGGCGCTGGCCGGGGGGTCGGAGTGGATTTATGTGCCAGACTACTACCCCACGGGCGGCGGTCTGTTTGCCACCGGAGCAGGATTCAATCTGGGGCAGTACGCCAGCCAGCAGATGAACACCCTCATCCGGGCCACGTACCTGGGAGGCAGCGCCAGCACCATTCAGTCGCGGATGGATGCATACCAGTTCTACGCATGGCAGCAGCTCCCGGTCCTGTACATGCCTACCCCGGACCTGCTGAATGTCGTGGCCACCGATGTGGGTGGCTGGAATCACTGGTACAACATGATTATCAGTGATCCCCCGATCAATCGCCTGTACTGGAAGTAGGCGAGCCGACGACACACCCGCCTGGCGTCCCTCCGTGAGGGTTCCAGGCGGGTGTTGCTCATCTCCGCCCCGGACAGATGAGGGACGCTCGCCTGAAGGTCTGCCAGCCCAGCGGGGCGCTTCTGACGGGGACCCCCATGTGTTTGTCAGGCGCCCGCAACGCACCGCCCCACTACTTGAGGACCCACCGATAAATAACTGAGCCCGACAGGGGCCGTTCCCGAATTAATTGATATCTGAGCACACGAGTTGAGCCCGCGGGTCGCGAAGGAGCTGTCATGCGAGAGGGCGAGGGAGACTCCGACCGTGCACTATCGGATGTGGGAGGGGGTGGCGGGCGTGGCCGAACGGTGGACGGCGATGCAGCCCCAACTCAACGAGCGGCCGCGGCGTAGGCGCGCGCCATTGGGCTCGGGGGGAGGGGGGCGGCGGCGGTGGTGCACGAGCTCACGGGGCCAAGCCGGGCCACGGTCTACCGGGGGTGGTGTGGCGGCCCGGCGACCGCCGTCGGTGCAGGGATCAAGACCCCAGGCTGCCGGCCTGGACCGCTTGGTGCACCCCGTCACAGGCGGGAACCCCGAATCCCCCTTGTTGTGGACCGCCAAGAGTGCCGTCGCGCTGGACGCCGCGGACCATCCCGTCAGCCCCGCCACGGTGGCTGCGCTCCTCAAGGCCCGGGCCCATAGGCTCCAGCCGAATCGGAAGCGGCTCGAAGGCACCCAGCATCCCGAACGGGACGCGCAGTTCCAGCACGTCGCCACCCAGACGACGACGTGGCAGCGGGCCGGCGTGCCCGTGATCTCCGTGGACGCCCAGAGGAATTTGCGGCAGCAGGGTTCCCCATGCGAGCGGGGGCGTCATGCGAAGGACTGGTGAATGCCGGAGACGTAGCCCCGGGCCTGTGCTCAACGCCCGGGCCCCCTCGGGACGTGCGTCGCTGGCAACGGCGAGAGGATGCCGCCTTGGGGGGGTGAGGGTCCGCCGATGCGTCCCATCCGCCGCCAGCATGCCGGCGCGGAGAAACGCGTGCAACAGCGCCAGCCCTCGATGGTCGCCCCCGCGACGGCGCACGCGGTCCATGAGGGCCCCTGGTCGATTTCATCGCAGCCCGCCGCGATAGCGGCTTCAAAGATCCACCCGTAGTCCCGCGTCGGGGTCCCGAGGTGGCGAATCGCGGCGATGGCCTCCTGCGCCCGCCGCGGCGGGCGGCACCCGGCGCGGCTCGGTAGGAAGTCGGCTTCGACAATCGGCTCCAGTACCAACTTGACGGCGGCTGGGACGGTGCGGTCGGCCGCGGTCGGAATCCCCCGGCGGCGCCACTTCCCTTCTTATGCGCAGCTGCGCATAAGAAGGGCAAACAGGAGCGATTTTGGGGCTCGCTGCAAGCGTCGTTTCTCCCCGAGCTCCACGTCCAGCCGGCGGACTCCCTGGGGCAGCTCAACACCTGGTTCGCCGCCTGGCTCGAGGAACACTACCACCGGCGGGTGCACGGCACCACCGGGGAGACGCCGG
>JAJZWV010000009.1 GCA_021846505.1 Bacillota bacterium | reverse complement strand
GCCACACCCAAATCAAGGCGCCAGATCGCCTGCGCTACGGGTTCCGCAACCGCGATCGCTATCGACGGAAGATGCGGCGCGGCTTCCTCCCGGAGACCGCGATCCCACAGTGATTGACGTAGAGCCGGGGGATGATAATGATTCGGGTGTGATGCGCGTCGAGCAGGGGGCCCGACCTTGCGCGAACCCTTGACAGGGAGCGGTGGCTTCACTAGCGTAGAGCCACTGCAGTGCGTCCCGCACTGTGAACTTCATAGCGTGGCCCGATTATCCAGAGCGGCGGAGGGACTGGCCCGATGAAGCCCGGCAACCCAGCACAGCTGAAGGTGCCAACTCCTGCAGACCCGATGGGGTCTGAGAGATAAGCGGACGGCAGTCGTGCGACGCCCGTCAGCTTGTCTGGCGGATTTTTTGCGGTCGTGCGAAGGGAGTCCTGGCTACGAACATGCGAGTCACCGTCGCGGAGGACGGCTTCAATCTGGAGCGGGGTGGGTGGCTGCCAAGCGCCGCAGTTGCAGTGGAATCGTGGGGGGCGCCGGGCAATCCGGCGGTGCTGGTGTGCCATGCCCTTACGGGCGATGCCCACGTGGCCCGCCACCGGGCTGAAGATCCGGCGGGATGGTGGGAGTGGCTCGTGGGCCCCGGCCGCCCGCTGGATACGAATCACTTTTACATCCTGGCCATCAATGTGCTGGGCGGGTGCGCGGGGAGCACGGGTCCATCCGTGGGCGACCGGCCCGCCGACTTTCCCGCCATCACCATCGGCGATATCGTGCGCGCAGAGGCCCTGGCACTGGACAACCTGGGTGTCGATCGGGTGGAACTGGTGGTGGGGGGCTCGCTGGGCGGTATGCAGGCCTTGGAGTGGGCCGCCGCATTTCCGGAGCGCGTGGGCTTCGCCGCCGGCATTGGTGTGTCGGCGGGACTGTCGGCCATGGCGCTGGGGGTGAACCACGTGCAGCTAGCGGCCCTCGAGTGGGGCCTGGCGCACGGCCCCTCGGCGGCAGAGGCCGCATTGGGGTGGGCTCGTATGCTGGCGATGCTGAGCTACCGCTCGGCGGGCCACCTTCAAAGTCGGTTCGGGCGATTGCGCGATGCAGCCGAGGAATTTGCGGTGGACGCCTACTTGGAGCGCCACGCCGACAAAATTCGCGCGCGCTTTAGTCCCGCAAGCTACCGACTGCTGGCGGATGCCATGGGGCGGTGGCAGCTGGACCTTGACCGGTATGCCCAAGCTGCGGCGCCGCCACCGGTGCGCCTGCTGGGGCTGGAGCGGGATTGGCTGTTTCCCCCGGCAGCGGTGCGGGAGACCGTCAGCCGCCTCCAGGCGGCCGGAGTGGACGCCACCTATGAGGAGCTGGCCAACGATGTGGGCCACGATGCGTTTCTCATGCCGGTGCCCGCGCTGGATGCGTGGATGGCACACGTGGCAGCCGAGGTGCTGAATCGGGTGGCCGGGGCCGCGCCGCCAAAGAGGGCCGCACCATGGAGCTGACGGTATTTGGGGTGGGGTCCGTGGGCTCCGCGCTACTGCGCCAGGTGGCCCGCATGAGGCCAGCTGCCGGATGAGGTGGGCGAGCCGCTGGTGGTGCGGCACGGTGTGATGCGCCATCCCCACCGGGAGAGGAATTCCCCGGCTCCCACCCACGGCTGCACCTGGGAGGCTGAGGCTGCCGCGCTCGCCCCTGCGGTGGACGTGGTGGTGGAGGTGGCCGGGGGCGGGCACTGGACCTCGCTGCTCGAGCGGGTGGCGGCGCGAGGCGTGCCGGTGGTGACAGCCCACAAGGAAATGCTGATCTGGCATGGGCTCGTGCAGCCCGATCGGCGGGCACGGCTCTCTGCATGGAGGCGTCAGCCGGCGGCGTCATCCCGGGGATGGGAACCCTGGAGCTGTCGTGACCCGGGGGTTCGTTTCACGACTTTGCCGGAGTGATGAACGGGACGGTCAGCTACGCGCTGGAGCCAGTGGCGGATGGCGCAAGCTCGGCGGCCGCAGTGGCGGCCGCGCACGCGGCGAAGTCGCGGACGCGAATCCCCACGCGAGCCTGTTGAGAGTTGATACGCAGCGCAAGCTGGCGGTGCTGCTGCCGCCGGCCTTTGGCGTGGCAGTGTCTCAGGAAAACATCCCCATGCGGGGCACTTTCGGCTTCGAAACCGGCCAGGAGCTGTCATGGCGACGCCGTGGCTATCGGATCAAGCTGGCGGCCCAGGCGTGGCGCCTCCTCCGTAGTGAGGCCTGCCCTCGTGCCGGCGGAACATCCGCTGGGTCAGCTGGCCGGCGCGGACAATGCGGTCCTGGCCGCTGGCGAGGAGACGGGTGAGGCGCTCTTGATAGGTGTAGGCGACGGCGCCCGCCGTGCTGGCGAACGTGGTGGCGGCCGCCGGACTTCGGCACGGGCACGCTGGCTTGTCTTGGTGCCGCCCGATCCAGGACAATGTGCCGTGGGACGATCGGCTGCTTGGACTTAGTGTGGGGCGAGAGTCACCCTGCCCATCGGCAGCGGCTTTCGCCGCGCTCGCTGGAGGGCTGTCAGCGGCCGGAGCCGGGATCCACCGTGCCGCTGTGGCGGTGGGAGCGAGACGTGGGGCGAAGGGGCGCGCCGGGGTAGGCGGGGCGCCCGGCGTGGGGAGGGACATCACGGACGACTGGGAGCGCTTCCTGGATGCGATGCGCGGCGGGCGCTTCTTTGACGCCCATGACTGTCTCGAGCCCCGGTGGCGCCGAACCGGCGGCCCGCGCGTGCAGGCGGCGGTCTGGGTCGCCGTGCTCTTGGTGCACCAGGCGCGAGGCAATTCCGTCGGGGTGGCACGGGTCCAAGGTAAGCTGTTGGGACGGCTAGACGCGCTGGCGGCGCCAGCAGGACTGCGAGCGGCGGCATGTCGCGTGCCGGCCTCCGCAGCCGAGGTGTGCGAAGCGCTGGCGAGCGCCCGCGACTGGGTGCTGTCGCCTTAGCGGGACGCGCGCCCGACAAACTAGCCAGAAAGGGGCGACCGCAGTGGGGGAGGAGCCGACATCGAGAGGGCTGCTGGCGGGGCGGCGAGCCCTAGTCATGGGCGTGGCCAACAAGCGCAGCTTGGCGTGGGGCATTGCCCAGGCGCTGGTGCGCGAGGGGGCGGAGCTGGCACTGACCTATCGTCGGGAGCGCGTGCGCGACCATGTGGCGCAGTGGGTCGCCGAGTGGCCCAGCCCGCCACTGCTCCTGCCGTGCGATGTGATGCAGGATGACTCCGTCGCTCGCCTGGGGGAAAGTCTCGCGCGGGCGTGGGGCGGTGTGGACGCCGTCGTGCACAGCATCGCCCACGCCCAGCCGGGCGACTTGGCGGGGCGGTTTTTGGACACCAGTCGCCAAGGCTGGCAGATTGCCACGGAAACGTCGGCCTACTCGCTGGCACTAGTGGCCCGCGCCTGCCTGCCCCTGTGGCAAGCGCGCGGCGGGGGCAGCCTTTTGGCGATGAGCTATCTGGGGGCTGAGCGGGTGGTGCCCAACTACAACGTGATGGGCGTAGCCAAAGCCGCGCTGGAGTCCTCGGTGCGCTATCTGGCGAGCGACTTGGGGGAGAGCCAGGTTCGGGTCAATGCGATTTCCGCTGGGCCCGTGAAAACCCTCGCGGCTTCGGGGGTGTCGGGGTTCTCGAGCCTATTGAGCCAAATCGCGGAGCGCGCCCCGCTGCGGAGCAACATCACGCTGGACGACGTCGGCAACGCGGCAGTCTTTTTGTCATCCGATTGGGCGCGCCACATTACCGGCCAAGTGCTGTTTGTGGACGCGGGGTACCACGTCACGGGTGTGTAGCCGCCAAGCGTCAGGCAGAAGGATCGCCGACCCAGGGGAATTCGGATGTATGCGGGGGCCAGTGGACAAGAAGGGGGAGGGCGGCATGAAGATTGGAGTATTGGGTGCCGGCACCATGGGCGGCGGTATTGCGCACACGATTGCCCGCGCCGGTGACGAGGTGCTGCTGTATGACACGAACGCGTCGCAGGTGGAGCGCGCGCTGGACGGCATCCGAGCCCGCCTGGACCGCGCGGTCGCGCAGCAGCGGGAAAGTGCTGAGAACGCGGCGGCGACGCTCGCCCGCCTGCACGCGGTGGAGTTGGATGCGTTCAGCGGCGCTGATGCCGCCGTGGAGGCGGTCCTGGAAATCATGGATGTCAAGCGCGCGGCGTTTGCCGACCTGGACCGCCGCCTGCCGCCGGGAGCCCTGATTGCCACTAACACGTCATCGCTGTCCATTACGGAGCTGGCGCAAGCCACCGGCCGCGCGGCCCGGGTGGTGGGGCTGCACTTTTTCAACCCAGCCCCGGTCATGAAACTTATCGAGGTAGTGCGCGGCCAGGACACCAGCGACGCCACCGTGGCGGAAGCGGTGGACTTGGCCAAGCGCTGGGGCAAGGAGCCGGTGGTGGTGCAGAAAGACACCCCCGGATTTATTGTCAACCGGGTGCTGATGCCGCTGTTCATCGAGGCCATGCGCATCTTGGAAGAGGGCATTGCGTCGCCAGAAGACATTGACCGCGCCGTCAAGCTGGGGCTGAACCATCCGATGGGCCCACTGGCGCTAGCCGATTTGACGGGCTTGGATGTGGATCTGCACGTCATGGACTATCTCTTTTCCGAAACGCACGATGACCGGTTTGCGGCGCCGCTCGTGCTGCGGCGCCTGGTGCGCGCTCACCGGCTGGGCAAAAAGACCGGTGAGGGATTTTACCGGTATTCGGATTAGCTCCCAGCGCCTCTCGGCGCTTCCGGCACGGAGGGCGCCAGGCCGTGCTCGCGCCGCTCTTCGTCTGCGGCGCGGTCGGCCCAGGCGGTCAGAAAGTTTTCAGGCGTCATGAGGCCGGCCAGCGTGCCATTCGCAAGGACGAGGGGAAGAAGGGGGGCGGGTGCGGCCCATCACCACGGCGGCCTCCCGCGCGCGCCGGCCCGCCCCAAGCACGGGGGTGGGCTTCACATAGCCCGCCAGCGGCTGGGGCGGGAGTGCCGGCCAACGCCGCGAGGGGCTCGCGGGCCACGGCACCCGGGGAGGACGCCGCCGTCAAGAAGCCCCCCATCGGGCCGGGCCGTCCGCCACCCGCGGCAGCGCCTGCTGCACCGCCCGCGCGGCAGGCAGGATGGGAACGTGCCGCGGTGTCATGAGCCGTGCGAGCGGCACCCCTTCCAGGAGATCGACGGCGCACTCCCGGGTCACGTGGGTGCCGTGCCGCGCGACTTTTTCGGTCAGGATCGAGAGCGGCGGACCCAGAGGACGGTGGCCAGGGTGCCCATGACCGTCGCCAGGAACACCGGCACGGTCGCGTTACAATCGCGAGTGGTCTCCATGGAAAAATGGTGGCCGCATAAGGGAGCACCTGGTGGCACCCAAGAGCGCGTCCATGCCCACGGTGGCCCACAGCGCCGGCTGATGGCCGGGCACCAGCGGCGACAGGGCCGTGCCCAGAGCGCCGCCCATCCGAACAAGGGCGCCAGCACGCCGCCCGACACGCCCGATGCGAGCGACCGCACCCAAATGACAAACGTCACCGCTAAGAGGGCTAAGGCAAAGGTCACCCCATGCTGCCCTCATCCGGCGCCCGGATGGTCGGATAGCCCACAGCCACCGCCCGGGGCCACGAGGAGCCCGTCGAGGTCTCCAGAGCCGGCCAGCATGCGCCGTGGATGGGCAGGCGGCGGCACCAATCGTCCGGGAGATTGACGGATTCCGTGATGGCCCCGACGCCAGCCCGGCGATCACCGCCGCGTCCAGCCACAGCAGGTGGGGTATGAAGACACCGGCCCCTGAAAGGGCGATGCTGCCCATGAGCAGCACGACGGAGGCGGCCACGCCTGCGGCGGTGACGGGGGCCAAACTGCGCGGCTTCCACTCAGACAAGAGAAGCTCCACGGCCACCGGCACCGAAGAAGTTGGGCCCCGAACGCAGTCGACATGCCGCCAGCGGCGCTCGCCACCAACAGCGAGCGCCGCTCCGCCGCAGTTAGCCAACCTGCCCCATCCGCGGCGCGGCGGCCCCGCCCGTCATGAAGATGGACCTTTCGGCACCCAAGGACCCCCGGTGCCGATGGTGATGGCCAAGGCAATCGGCTTCACGACGCCACGCGCGGCTCCATCCGGCTTTGGTGCTCCAAGATGCTGTGGAGGGCTGCGGGGATTCCATGGGCCGAATTAGTTTGCGCCCATCCTTCGCCAGCAGGCCCACCGCCCATCCGCCCGCCGCCAAATGGCCACCACTGATCCAGCCAGGGCGGGTGGGAGCCACCAGCGCGGCGGACCAGCGGCCAAAGGACGCCACCTCGGCGAACAGGCGGAACAGCCGCAGCCGCATCAAAGCCACGAGGCCGGACAAGCTGCCATGGCCCAAGCCGAGTGCTGACAGGAACATCAAGCCGGTGGGGACCGGCGATGAAGTCGCCCAAGGGGCGAAGTCCAGGCCAGCGCCTCGGGCTCCGCTTCCCGCATGTGAACCTCGCCGCATCGGTGCCGCGCTTTAACATCACTAACCTTGCGATATGATATATTTGGCTAAAGGACGCCTTGTCAATGGACCGGCTGCAGAGCCGCTAAGGTGGGCCACAGCCGCCTGAGCTCATCCAAGTGTGTCTGGGTGAGCAGGGCTAGGCGCTCCTCGCCCAGCGGCGTCAGGCCTACCTCGATGTAGCGGTGATCGTCTGCGTGCGCGCGCCGCTGGACAATGCCCGCGCGGCAGGATCCGTCGATAATGCCTACGACGCTGTGATGGCGCAGCGCGAGCACCTCGCTCAACTCAGAAATGGTGGCCCACTCACGTCCGGGGTATCCTTTGATGGCCCGCAGCAGCTGATGCTGCTGCGGGGTGAGGCCGACCTGGGCCGCTGCCTGCTCGCTGAACCGCAGAAAAGTGCGCAACTCGCGGCGAAAGGCGGCCAGCACTTCGTACGGGCTTTTCGTGATGGGTGGCGGGGCAGTGCGTCCGCCATCGCCCTCTCTCCTCACGGCTGTTTATATCGTGTATCGATGTAAAGGGCAGCCATGCTATTCAGGTGCGGCGAAAGAATGGTGGGCGGTAGAGGACTCGAACCTCTGAACCTCTCGCATGTCAAGCGAGCGCTCTACCGACTGAGCTAACCGCCCGGTTGTGCTGGATTGGAGGCGACGCCCGGATTCGAACCGGGGAATCGGGGTTTTGCAGACCCCTGCCTTACCACTTGGCTACGTCGCCGACAACAAAAATTGGAGCGGAAGACGGGATTTGAACCCGCGACCCTCGCCTTGGCAAGGCGATGCTCTACCACTGAGCTACTTCCGCGTCGTGCGCTGAGCATAGCAGGTGGCGCCGCCGCCGTCAAGCGCGTGCGGGCTTTATGGGAAAACCGTGTGAGGCGAATCCCACAGGAAAAGGGGGGCGCATGCCCGCTCGCCCAAAGTATGCTCGGCGCCCGCGCACCAGGGCTCGGCGAGCGCGGAACGCCGCCCGTCCGTCCCTGATGGCGGCCCATTGGAGCGTGGGGACCGCGCCAAGTGGCCCTAGCGCACACGACGCTTTCCCCGTCGCAGACGGCCCAATCGCAGAGGATACTGGGATTAGGTTCTTTGGAGGTGAGCTCATGACGTTTATGACGGATCGGCGGCATCCGAGCCCGCATGTGGTCACGTGGGAACTGACGCGCGCGTGCGCCCTCCACTGCCGGCACTGCCGTGCCGAGGCTCTTCGCCACCGCGATCCGCGCGAGCTGTCGCTGGACGCGATCCAGCAAGTGCTGGAAGACCTGCGGCGCTTCGCGCACCGCCCGATCATGGTTTTCACGGGCGGGGACCCGCTGGAGCGACCCGATCTGCCGGCAATTCAGCGCGCCGCCGTGGACCGCGGCTTTCACACGGCGATGGCGCCCAGCGTGACGCCCCGGCTGACGCCCGAAGCGATTCGCGAGTGGGCCGAGCGGGGGATTGGGTCGGTGTCGCTCAGCTTGGATGGAGCGTCAGCGGCCGTGCACGACGCGTTTCGGGGCCAGCCCGGCACATTTGACGCGACCTTGCTCGCCGCCCTGGCGATCCGCGAGGCTGGCATGAAGCTGCAAATCAACTCCAGCGTCGGGCCACACACGGCGGGCGAGCTGGAAGCGATGGGAAACTTGGTGAAGCGTCTCGGGGTCTCGAGCTGGGAGGTGTTTTTTGTCATACCGACCGGACGGGCGCGGCGGTCCGAGCAGCTGTCCGCGAAGAGCATCGAGGACGCGCTGTGCTGGCTGGCCGCCTACCGCTCCCGGGCGCCTTTTCGAGTAACCACTGTGGGGGCGCCCCAGTTCCGGCGCGTCCTTCACGAGATGGGGTACAGTGTGCCAGAGGGGCCCACAGTGCGGGAAGCCCAAGGCTTTATGTTTATCAGCCACACCGGCGAGGTGTTTCCCAGTGGCTATTTGCCGGTATCGGCCGGCACGGTCCCAGCATCCTCGGCGGTGGAGCTGTATCAGGAATCTCCACTGTTTCAGGCGCTGCGCAATTCGGATCGCCTGGCAGGACGGTGCGGAACCTGTGCCTACGCGCGCACCTGCGGTGGGTCCCGGGCTCGCGCCTATGCGGTGGCGGGAGACTGGGCCGCCGAAGATCCCGGGTGCTCTTCCGCTGTCGGAGCGTGAGGCCGAGCCAGCGAGCCCTCCGCGCTGTTGCCCCGGCTGCTCGCGGATGGCGGGCTCGGTGGGCTGGCTCCCCCGCAAGGATGTTGGCGTTGAGGCGAAGGCGGTTGCCCGGGTCATGCTGCCGCTTGATGGCCTGGAGCCGCCTCCAATTGTTGCTGTACGTGGCCGCAATTGGGTCACAGTCGGGATGGTCTCCAGCCGTCAGATTGAGATACGTGCCGCCGTGGTCACGGTGGGGGCGAGGTCCCGGCGCACCGCCCGCACCCACTCCACGCCGGCGGTGCGCTCGGAGGCGTCTTCCCAGGTGGACTGCATCATCACCAGCGCACCGGCGCGGCGGCCGCGTGCGCGGCTACGGTGTTCAACGGCCCATCAGACAAGTCGCGCACATAAATCGAGTCCGCATACCCGGTGTGAAACGGAGGAATCAGGGCGTCCAGTGCCGTGTGCTGGGTAAAGTAGCCGGTGGGGCCGGAGAGGTCCACGACCGGCCTGGCCAGATGGCGCAGCGGGCGAATCGCTTCCGCCGCCGCCTCCCAATCCAGATCCGCCAGCATCCGGTGCACATATACCAGTCGGCGCCCGACCAGCGGTGGCGGCGTGCCGGCCCGACCCGGCACCTGCATCAGCGCGAGGTTGAGGGTCACCTGGGCATGGGCGGCGAGAAACGCCCGGCAGGCGCGCAGGACCGCGGGCGCATCCTCGCCTCGGCGGACACTCACGCTATGGCGCGCCGCCGGTGGTGAAGGACGGGCGCGGGACCAGCGGTGCGCCGCCCCACACATATCGCGCGGGCCGGCCGCCACACTAGTGAGGCGGAGCGGAGGTGCACCCCACGAACGATGCCAGCTGGCTGGTGGTCACGGACGGCGATAGCCAAGGGGACCTAGGGGTCCGGCTCGCTCAAGGCGTGCCCGGAGAGTGGTATGAGCACCATCTCGGCCGATGGCCCGGATACCGCAAGCGCTGTGACACGCGGCGCTCCATCGAAGCCGCCCGCATCGCGCAGGCATTGGCTCTCTATCTGTGCCGAGACTATTGGCCCCGTGTGCTGGCCGGCGCGGGGGGGGCGCTTCGCCTGGATCCGGGCGAGCTTCGCGACCAATCCGCTGCACTGTCACACAGCGCGCGGCTGCTGGAAGGCCTGTACGCATATCTGAGCCGCCACTCGCGGGTGGTGGTGCCCAGTTTGGTGCAGGTGTGGCTGCCGGCTGCCGCGGGAGCGGTCGATGAGCGCGTGCTGTGGGCGGAGTGGTGCGAAGGCCCAGCCACGGAGAGGAGTGCAGAGCGCGAGCGGGAAGTTCACGATTGGCTGTCGCGCCGTGCTGGCCGCTGCCGCTGACGGGGCCGCGGATTCTGCCTGGAGGGGAGCAGCAGCCTCTGGCTGCCTGTCCAATCTCCCAGGGCCGCAGCGCTTGCCTCCCGGGCCTAGCGCTGGTAGACTGGCCTTCAGGCGATGAACAGGATGCGCGGCGTGCAGAAGTCCAACAGCAAGGCGGGCCATCGGCTGGAAGCTTGCCAGGTATCGCCGCCGCCGACCCCCTGGGAGTTGCTGTCGAGGCCAAACCTGGATAAGGCAGCCGGCGCGAGCCGTTACGATCGAGCGAGTGGGGCAACCAAGCAAGGTGGGACCGCGGGCGCTGCCCGCCCTTGTGGGCGGGTTTTTTTGTGTCCGGATGGCGGTGGCGAAAGGGCAGAGGGGGAGGGGAAGCATGGCGGAAGCGGTCAAAGTGCTGGTGCAGAGCGGCGATGCGGCCGAAGAGGTGCTGGTGGAGTCCAGCGCGCCGCTGGCCAGCGTGGTGCCAGGGGAGGACCCGGCGGTGCTGGCCGCCCAGATAGGCGATCAGGTGGTGGATCTCACCCGGCCCGTAGGCCCAGCCGCCACCGTGCGGCTGCTGCGCTTTGAGGATGCCGAGGGGCGCCGCGTGTTTCGGCATTCCAGCGCCCACCTGCTGGCCCAGGCGGTCAAGCGCCTGTGGCCCGACGCCCAGCTGGGCACTGGGCCTGCACTGGACGACGGCTACTACTACGATCTGCACCTGCCGGAGCCGCTCACTGAGGCGGACTTGGCCCGCTTGGAGCAAGCCATGCGGGACATCGTGGTGGAGTCGCTGCCCATCCGCCGCGAGGAGCTGACGCGCGAGGCGGCGCTGCAGCTGTTTCAGGCGCGAGGCGAATCGTTTAAGCAGCAAATTATCGAGCGCATTCCGGAGGGCACAGCGATTTCCGTCTACCGGCAGGGGGAATTTGTGGACTTGTGCGCGGGGCCGCACGTCCCCAACACGGGGGTGCTGGCGGCCATCAAGCTGACCAGCGTGTCTGGGGCCTACTGGCGCGGCGACGAGCAGCAGCCCATGATGACCCGCGTCTACGGCACGTCGTTTCCCACGGCGGAGGCGCTGAAGGCCCATCTCGACCGCGTGGAAGAGGCCAAGCGGCGAGACCACCGCCAGCTGGGGCAGCAGCTGGGGCTGTTCCAGTTTCGCGACGAGAGCCCAGGTTTCGTGTTTTGGCTGCCCAAGGGGCTGAAGCTGTTTCGCCGGGTGGAAGCGCTGTCGCGGTGGCTGCAGGAGCAGCTGGGCTACGAAGAGGTGATGACGCCCTGGATTTACAAGGACACGCTGTGGAAGCGGTCCGGACACTGGGACCATTATCAGGACGACATGTTTCTCATCGACCAGCGCGAGGAGCATCTGGGTGTGAAGCCCATGAACTGCCCTGGCCATGCGGTGCTGTTTGGGTCCACCGTGCGATCCTACCGCGAGCTGCCGGTCAAGTGGGCCGAGTACAGCCCGCTGTCGCGCTTTGAGCGCAGCGGCGCTCTGCACGGCCTGCTGCGCGTGCGGGGCTTTCACCAGGACGATGCGCACCTGTTTGTGCGCCCCCAGCAGATTCAGGAGCAAATCCGCGAAGTGCTGGAGCTCATCGACCGCCTGTACGGCCTGTTTGGCATGCAAGTGGAAGTGGTGTTTTCCACCCGCCCGCAGGACTACTTGGGGGACCTAGAAACCTGGGAGGATGCCGAGCGTCAGCTGTCGGCCGCGCTGGCCGACTGGGGGCGGCCGTATCAGCTGAACCCTGGCGACGGCGCCTTTTACGGCCCGAAGCTGGACTTCAACGCGATTGACTCCCTCGGGCGCCGGTGGCAAACTTCCACGGTGCAGCTGGACTATCAGATGCCGCTGCGGTTCGACCTATCGTATACCGAGTCGGATGGCAGCCGGGTGCGGCCGGTTATGATTCACCGCGCCATTCTGGGCTCGGTGGAGCGGTTTGTCGGCATCCTGATCGAGCACTACGCGGGCGACTTCCCGCTGTGGCTGGCCCCGCTGCAGGCGCGGGTCATTCCGATCACGGACGACGAGGCCGACCGCGGGCGCGAGATGGTGCGCGATTTGCGCGCGGCGGGCATCCGTGCAGAGGTGGACGATCGATCCGAGAAGCTGGGCAAAAAGATTCGCGACGGCCAGCTGGATAAGGTGCCGGTGCTGCTGGTGGTGGGGGCGCGCGAGCGCGAAGTCGGCACGGTCTCCGTCCGCAGCCGCGCGGGCGACAGCGGGGTGTACGACTGGGCGCGCTATGTGGAGGAGCTGGTGCAGCAGGCGGCCCTGCCGCTGGCCCGGGGATAAGATTCGGCCAAGCCTCGGGTGGAGAGCCGCTCGCTGCTGGAGCGGCTCACGGCCGGTGTCGGCGTCGGCCCGCCTGACTGCGGTCCAGCGCGGGGCTTTCAGCACCCGGCTATGGGGCCGCTGGGCCCGCGCTGGAGGCTTGCAGCTGGTAGCCCACCCCGCGCATGGTGCGGATGACCACGCCGCTGGCGTGGTGGGCGAGCTTGCGGCGCAGATAGCCGATGTACACATCTACCACGGTCGGGGACACGTTTGACTCCCAGCCCCAAACGGCATCTAGAGCCATGGTACGGGTAATGGTTCGGCCCTGGTTGGCGACGAGGAAGTGAAGCAGGTCAAATTCTCGAAGCGTCATGGCGGCCGTGGTCTCTCCGATCCGCACCTCCCGCCGGTCGCTGGAAATCCTGAGCGCTCCCACCTGCATCCAGTCGTCGGTCGGTGCCGGCGGGCGGACGTGCCGACGCGTCAGCGCGCGCAGCTCAGCGATCAGCTCGTCCAGGTCGACCGGCGTGGGCACCACTGCGTCTGCGCCCGCATCCAGTGCCTGAACCCGGTCCTCCACGCTGTGCTGCCCCGCCAGCACCAGAAGCGGCAGATGCGAGGCGTGGCGCAGAGCCCGGCACTGGCCGCTCGTCTGGGCCGGCGAGTCCGTGGACTGGTCCAGCAGAAGCGCGTCGAAGGCCGCCGAGCCCATGGCTCGCACGCCGTCGCGCACCGTGCGGTAGCGCGCCACGGTCCAGCCCAAGCTCGTGAGTCGCTCCATCACTGGCCGAGCCGGCCGCAGCGCCGCGGCGACCAGCATCACGGTGCGCGGCGCCTCGGGGGAGCGCTCCTCCGTCCCACTCACTTCCGCCCGTGCCGCAGTGCGGCAGCCGGCGGAGCGGCCGTCAGCGGGCTTCACAAGCCACCTCGGTTTCGGGGTCGAAGGCATGCAGGTGGCGAGTGTCCAAGGATAGGGACACCAGCGACCCCGGGCTGGCCGACCAGTGGTGGATGGACCGGGCGGTCAGCTGCACATCGTGGTCCAGGTCCACGTGCACCATCGTTTCGTGGCCCATGGGTTCTACCAAGCGCACACGTGCGCGCAGGCTCATGGGGTTGGTGCCCTGGCCCTCCGGGGCGCCCACATGGAGGTGCTCCGGGCGGATTCCCAGCACCACCGACCGGCCGGCGGCGCGCTCGAGCCGCCGGGCGCTGTCGGCCGGCAGCTCCAGCCGCTGCGTGCCAATGGCGGCCGACAACGTGCCGCTGGTGCGAGTCAGCTGCGCGGGCACCAAGTTCATGCCCGGAGTGCCCAAGAAGCTGGCCACGAACTGATTGGCCGGCCGGTCGTAAATGGCTTCCGGGGTGTCCACCTGCTGGACGACGCCGTCGCGCATGACCACGATGCGCGATGCCAGCGTCATCGCTTCGGTTTGGTCATGGGTGACGTAGACAATCGTGGCGGCCAGTTGGCGGTGGAGCACTTTCAGCTGCAGGCGAGTTTGGGCCCGGAGCGTCGCGTCTAGGTTTGACAGCGGCTCATCCATCAAGAAGGCTTTCGGCTGCCGCACCAGTGCGCGGCCCAGAGCGACCCGCTGGCGCTGGCCGCCCGACAGCGCGCTCGGCCGGCGCTGCAGCAGCGGCTCCAGGCCGAGCTGGGCGGCGGCACTGTGGACCAGGCGCTGAATGTCCGCTGCAGGCGTCTTTCTCAGGCGGAGCCCAAACGCCAGGTTTTCGAACACCGTCATATGAGGGTACAAGGCATAGTTTTGAAAAACCATCGCGAGGTCGCGGTCCTTTGGCTCCAGGTGGGTGGCGTCCCGGCCGCCCACGCTGATGCGGCCCTCGGTCGCGTCTTCCAGCCCGGCGGCCATCCGCAGGGTGGTGGTTTTCCCGCAGCCGGATGGACCCAGCAAGACCAAGAATTCTTGGTCGTGGGCGGTGAGGGTCAGATGGTCGACGGCGGTCACGGACCCGAACCGTTTGCTGACGTTGTCCCAGTAAATCTCAGCCATCGCCGGTGTTACCTCCCTGTGAAATATGATGGTGAATCATGGGGGACTGACCCAGGGGTCTGCCTCCGCTATCCCTCAGCCCGGATGTCGGCGGGCCGGCGGGAGGGAAGGCAGGCAGGCGGCGCTACGGGCAGGATGCTCACGGACACGAGGCCGGCCGCCACAGCAGCAATGTCGGTGGCGTCGTGGGGAGGGGGTCGGCTCATGGTGCGCTCCATGGTGACGGTGACGCGCCCCGTGCCGTTGGGCGCATGCGCCACGGCGGCTTCGGTCAGGGCACCCCACGCGGGCTCGGCCATCACCCACGTGAGGGATGGCCCGTCGGGCCAGTTGACGTTTACCACCGCGCCAACTTCCTCAAGGGCCAAGGACAGCACGTCCGGCAGGTGGCGCTCCACTGCGGAGCGGGTCGGCAGCGGCAAGGTGCCCGACAGTGCCAGCGCCGGCCAGCCCACGAGCGCCGCCTCTCGCGCCGCGCCGATGGTGGCGGAGCGATAAACCGAGTTTCCGAGATTCGATCCCAGGTTGATGCCCGAGATGACCACATCGGGCCGCACTCCTATGAGCGCGCGGGCAATGCGGACACAGTCGGCCGGTGAACCGTCCACCGCCCAGGCGGTGGCGGGCTCCCATCCCCACGCTGGCTCCGCGTGGATCACCCCCGACAGGCTGATGCTTTGACTTTGGCCGGACCAGTCACGCTTTGGCGCGACCACATGCACCACATGGCCCATCCCGACCGCAATCTCCGACAAGAGGCGCAGGCCCGGTGATGCGATGCCATCGTCGTTGGTCAGCAGGATGTGCATAGGAGCCCTCCTCTTAAATGCCGTGGTAAATGCCGTGGCAGCCGCTAGGTCAACGTGATGGCGGCGGCCAGCTCCGCGCTCAGTCATGGGCATGCCCGGCCACCGAAGCGATGAGGTGGCGCTGGGTGAAGAGAAACACCAGGAAGATAGGCGCGAGGGTCAGGAGCGACGCGGCTGCCAGCTGGCGCCAGTGGCTGCCGTCAAAGCCTTGGAGGTACGAGAGCGCCACCTCCACCGGCCGGGCGGCGTTGCCCTGGGTGATGATGAGCGGCCACTGGAACTGGCTCCACTGCGCCACGAAGGTCAAGAGGGTCACGGTCATGACGACGGGCCGCGCGAGCGGAATGGCCACATGCGCGAGATACTGCCACCAGCGCGCGCCGTCCATGCGGCACGCCTCCCACAGCGACACCGGCAGCGTCTTGAAAAACTGCCGAAACAGAAACACCGCCAGCACGTTGGCCCCAAACGGAATGACTTGGCCTGCCAGCGTGTTCAGCAGGTGAAGATGATATGCAATCACATAGTTGGGAATCAGGATGGCCTCCGGCGGCACCATCAGCCCAGCCAGCAGGAGAGCCAACACCGCTTCCCGGCCTCGAAAAGGAACTTCCGCCAGCGCATAGCCCGCCAGTGCTCCCGTGGCCAGCACCACCAGAATAGTCCCGCCCGTGATAATCACCGAGTGAAGGAAGTACAGGCCCCAGGGCGCAATGCCAAACACCCGGACCCAGCTGGCAAAGTCCCACTGCGGAATTAGGGAGGGCGGGACGGTAAACACCGTGGCGCGCGTCGCGACCGACAGCACCAGGGCCCAGTAAAAGGGGCCCAGGAACAGGACGGCGACGGCGGCCATGAGGGCCAGACGCCCCCAGTGGCGCGCGGCGCGGGCCGTGGAGCCGGGGCGGGCCGCCAAGCGCGGCGTGCGAAGCAGCATGATGCCATTCACTCCCTTCTGATGCGAGCGGCCTCAGCGGTAGAACGTGCGCCGCTCTCCGATTTGCTTCTGGAGCAGGGTGACCGCCAGCATAATCACGAACAGCACCACCCCTACCGCGGCGCCATAGCCGTAGTGGAAGTAGACAAACGCCGACTTGTACAGGTAGATGGCGGTGGTCGTGGTGGACTGGAGCGGCCCGCCGCCGCCGCCAAACTGCCCGCCGGTCATTTGATAGATAGACGCGAACGTTTGCATCGCCTGGATGGTGCCCAAAATCACGGCGAGCAGCATCACCGGCGAGAGGTGGGGTCGGATGATGTGCCAGAACGTCTGCGCGCCGTTGGCCCCGTCCATCCAAGCGGCTTCCACCACGTCGCGGGGCACGTTGCTGAGGGCCGCCAGGAACAAAATCACCATGAAGCCGACGTTGTGCCACAGATTGTTGATGATCACCGCCGGCAGGGCCCAGGTGGTGCTGGTCAGCCAGCCCAGCGCGGGCAGATGGAGCGCCGCCAGCACCGTGTTGGCCAGCCCGAACTGCGGGTTGAAGATAAACACCCAGATGATGGACGTCGCGATGGCCGGTGTGATGTAGGGCAGAAACACCGCAGCCCGGGTGAACGTCTCCCACCAGGTGACCTTTGGCCCGCGGCTTTTCAGGAGCCACGCCAGTCCGAGCCCCAAGGCAATGGAGAGGGGAACCGTCACCCCTGCATAGTAGGCCGTGACGGTGAGTGACTGGAGAAACCCGGAGATAGGGTTCAACAGCTCGGCGTAGTGGTGCAATCCCACCCACGGGGAGGCGCCGAAGCCCGCCAGATTCCACTGGAACAAGCTCATGGCGGCCACCAGCAGGGCCGGAAGATACGTGAACAGCGTCATGAAGGCAAGCGCCGGCAGCACCAGGGCCCAGCCCCAGTTGGCGGATCGGCGCCGGGCAGCGCCGGCCGCCGCGCCCGCCGGCCGGGGCGGCGGCGGGCTTTGGGTCGGCAGCGGTTGGACCATCGACTCATCTCCTCCCTGATGCCTCTACTGGGCGGCGTTTCCGGACAAATAGGCGGCCACTTGGGTCTGCATGTTTTGCTCAGCCGCCGCGATGGACTCTTTGCCAGCGATGGCGGACTGGACCTGGTTTTGAATCACGGTGTCCACCTCGGACTGCGCGGGTCCGATTACCTTGTGCACCACGATGCCGGTTTGCAGCTCTTTTAACGCGACCGCCGTGCCCGCGTAGGGTCCGGGGTTGGCGCTCCACTGGCTGCCGGCCATTTTGATGACGGCCGGGACGTCCGCCTGGCTGATGGGGGGCTCTCCGCCCACGATGGACCAGATGGCTTGCTGAGGTGGGGCGTCAAAGTACTTGATGAAGCTCCAGGCGGCCTGCTGCTGCGCGGCGGTGGCCTGCTTGAAAATCACGAACGACAAGCCCTGATACTCCACCCCGGTTTTGCCGGTCGTACCTGGGGGAACCGCAAACACTCCGACAGGGAACTTGCCCCCTACGTCTTCCCGCACCATCTCATAGCCGTCCGCAGTGTTTTCCAGGATGCCCAGCTTGCCGGCGCCAAAGTCTTCGAAGCTCGTGTTGTAGGACAGTATTTTCGTGTACGGCGCAGTGTCGCGCGCGCGGAGCTGCTGAATGGTGGCCGTCATGGCGGGGGTATTGAGCGCGGGCTTTCCGCCTTTCAGCAGCTGGCCGCCATTGGACACAAACAGTGGGACCCAGTCGTTGTGGTCCAACCGCGCCCCGAGCCCAATGGCTCCGGTTTTGGCCTGCAGGACACTGGCATCATGCGCCAGCTGCGCCCACGTGGTGGGGGTGCTGTGCAGTCCGGCCCTTTTCCAGAGGTTTGCGTTGTAGAAAAACTCTGCGACTTTGATGTCGACCGGAAACAGATACTGCTGGTGTGACGGAGTTTGCTCAGCCGCAGCGACCACAGGCCAGATGCCGCGAAGCTGGGCGGGTGGGAATCCGCTGGGCCCGTAAATCAGCGAGTGCAAGTTGACCAGCGCCCCTGCGCTTTCGTAGCCGTACTGCGGGCCGTGGCCGATCATGGCCATCACCGGGGGATCGCCGGCCTGCACGGCCGCCAGCGCCTTGGCGGAGGCGGGTGTCACCGTGACCTGCACCTTGATGTGGGGGTTGGCGCGGTTGAATGCGGCGACAATGCGGGCCAAGGCCTTCCCCTGCTGATTAGAGGCGCTGTGTGATTCCCAGAAGGTGACGATGGTGGTGTGGCTGGAGGATTTGCCGCCGGCCGCAGGTGCCGGACCCCCACAGCCCACGGCCGCCGCCAGCAGTGTGCATCCCACGGCGCCATAAAGTGCCTTCGTCCAAACCGTTGACATGCTTTGGGTGCCTCCCCATCCATCTGATTGATCGACGGGCCGGCTGGTTCTCTGCCCGGCCTTCGGGCTCCAGTACACCGCCGCTTTATAAGATGATGGCGAGATGATGGCGATCTGCTGGTTACGGCCCCGTAAAGGTTCTGTCAAGAAGAGGCATGGCAGTGGCCGGGGGCAGAGACGCAGGCGAAGAGCGAGGAAGAGGTGAGGCTGTGCGATATCTGGTGGCAGGCGCCAGCGGCTATGTGGGGCAGGCGGTGCAGGCCGCACTGCTACACGCCGGGCACCGCGTGGTGGCGGTGTCGCGCCGGGGCGATGCCTGCCCTGGCGCGGAGCCAATCGCACAAGACCTGCTGGCCACCGATCTAAAGCCGCTGCTCCTGGGAGTGGACGGCGTGGTGAATTTGGTGGGCGTTTTGCGGGAGCGCCCCTTCGCAGGGACAACCTTTGAGCGGACTCACCTGGGCGTCGCGCGCCGGCTGACGGAGTCGGCCGCCGCTGTTGGTGTGCGTCGGTTTGTGCACCTGTCGTCACTGGCGGCCAGTCGAGGAGCTCGCGGCCGCTACTTCGACAGCAAGCGCGCGGCGGAGAAGGCCGTGGCCCAGACCCTGCCCGGGGCAACCGTGGTGCGGGCGTCGCTGGTCTTTGGGCCGGGGTCCCCGCTGCAGAAGGGGTTGGACAGGCTGGCGGCACTGCCTGTTGCTCCGGTTCCCGGCCTGCCTCACACCCTGTTTGACCCCGTGCACCGGGATGACTTGGCGGTGCTGTTGGCGAGCATCGTGGCCGACGGGTCGGACGCGGTGCCGCTCTCGCTGGAGGTGGGCGGCCCCCGCCGCGTAACGCTGGCTGAGATGGTGGATTGGGCGGCCGCCGCCCGGGGCCGGCGCATCCCGGTGCCCAAGTGGTGCGTGCCTCTGCCGCTTCTGAGCCTGCTGGCCGCTGCCGGCAGCCGATGGCCGACTCTGTCCATCAGCAGCGTCCCGCTGGAGATGCTGACCACCCCCAACACGACCGATGACGATCGGTGGCGGCAATGGGTGCCGCATCCCGCAAGTCCCTTCTAGGCGCCGACCTGCTGGCCTGGAGCACGTACCTGACCTGCGGTGCGGGGTTCAACGCCGCACTTGGGGCCAAAGGATGGGTTTAGGCCTGACCGCGGGATGACCTCAGGACGTGCCCCAACAGACTCCGAGCCACCACCGGGAGCCTCTTGGCCTGAACACTTTGACCTAGCGCGGCTCCGCGGCCGGGGGGCGCTGCTGCACAAACTCAAACCCAAATCGCCCCTTGATGCAGAGGTGGCCGCTGGTGACCTCGTGATCCATCGGCGACGTCACCTTCACAATGGCGTTGTCCTGGACGTGGAGTTCGAGGGTGCAGCCCACCCCACAGTAAGGGCAGATGGTGTCGGTGACGGTTTGGCGCGACTCGTCCCACTGATTCGCCTGGCGCAAGTCGTACTCGCTCTTGAACATGAGCGCCCCGGTGGGGCACACCCCCACGCAGTTGCCGCAGTACACGCAGGCGGACTCGGGCAGCGGCACCTCAAACTCGGTGGCGATGTGGGCGTCAAAGCCTCGGCCCGCAACGGCCAGCGCGAACGTGTGCTGTGCCTGGTCTCCGCACGCCTCCACGCACTTGTAGCACAGAATGCAGCGAGAGTAGTCCCGCACGTACAGATCGTTGTCGACTTTGACTGGCTGGGCCGCGGTGGCGCGCTCGGCGCCCACGGTCGGACCATGGCGCCCAGCCCGCGCGTCGAGGTCGGCGCCAGCCGCGGCTTTAGGCCCGTAGCGGTCCGGGTCCACCCCGTACTCTTCCATCCACCGCTCGACATCCGGCCCGGCCAGGCTCATGTCCACTGACGACGCCAGGAACTCCAGCACCATGCGGCGACTTTTGTCGACCCGCTTTGAGCGGGTCGACACCACCATGTCCGTTTCGAGCGGCCGCGAGCATGCGGGCACTAAAGCGCGCGAGCCCTCCACCTCCACCACACAAGCCCGGCACACGTTAACCGGGGCGAGCGTTTCGAGAAAGCAGAGCGTGGGCACCTCGGCGGCCTGGGATCGGCAGGCCGCCAGAATGGTCGTGCCCTCGGGCACCGCCACCCGCTGCCCGTCGATGGTGGCGTGAACGATGCGCTCGGGAAGCTGTTTCACTTGCAACGGCGGCGCCATCTTAGGCGGGCCCCCCTTCGCGGCCCAAGATGCCGAGCCGGATGGCGGAGTCTACAGCGCTGGCGGCTGTTTGGCCGAGCCCGCAGATCGACGCATCCCGCATAGCCTGGGCGATATCGTGAAAAAGCCGGATCTCGTCGGCCGCCGAGCCGCGGGGCGTGCCCGCAGCCAAGCGGGCCACCAGCTCCTCCTGGCGTACGGTGCCCACGCGGCACGGCACACACTGCCCGCAGGACTCGTCGCGGAAGAAGCGAGCGATGCGCAGCACGGTGTGCCTCAAGTTGGCCGTGTCGTCAAACACCACCACCACGCCAGAGCCCAGCGTGGCGCCGATAGGGCGCAGGGCCGCCGGGGCCAGCGGCGTGTCGAGGGCCTCGGGCCCCACAAAGGATCCCGCAGCGCCGCCGAGGAGCACTGCCTGCAGGGTCCGGCCGGGGCGGAGCCCCCCCGCCATGTCAATGACGGCGCCCAGCCGCGTCCCGAAAGGCGCCTCGTACAGACCCGGGCGCATGACGGCGCCGGAGAGCGAAAATAGCCGAGTGCCCTTGGCGTCCTCGGCCCCGACGGCGCGGAAGCGCTCGGGTCCGACAGCCAGGATGGCCAGGACATTCAGGAGCGTCTCGATGTTGTTGACGGCGGTCGGCTTGCCAAACAGCCCATGCACGGTGGGAAACGGAGGCTTGTTGCGGGGCTCGCCGCGGCGACCCTCCAGCGAGTTGAAGAGCGCCGTCTCCTCGCCGCAGATGTAGGCCCCGGCGCCCTGGCGCACGTCGATGTCAAACGAAAGGCCGCGCCCCATCACATTGGACCCCAGAAACCCGCGCTGGCGCGCCCGGGCAATCGCGTGCCGGAGTCGCGCCGCCGCGAGCGGGTATTCCCCGCGCACATAGATAAAGCCCTGCTCCGCTCCGGTGGCGTATCCGGCGATGGTGAGGGCTTCGACGACGGCGAAAGGGTCTTCCTCCATCACGACGCGGTCTTTGAAGGTGCCGGGCTCTGACTCATCGGCGTTGGCGACCACATAGTGGGTGCGGGCGGCTTGGCTGGCCACGGCCCGCCACTTCACGCCGGTCGGAAAAGCGGCGCCGCCGCGCCCCTGCAGTCCCGAGTCCGTCACCCACTGGATGACCGACTCCGGACCCAGCGCCAAGGCACGGCGAAGGCTCTCGTAGCCGCCCGCGTGGCGGTAGCTGTCTAAGTCGGCCGGATCCACGCGGCCGATGCGGCGAAGCACCACCAAGCTCGCGTCGCCGGCCTGCGGCACGGTCGCGGGCGGCGTGGGTGCCGGGGTGGGATCCGCGATGGCGCGGGCGACATCCTCTGCGGTGGCAGAGGCGATGGCGATATCGGCCGCATAAGTGCCTGCGCGCTGCACTAGCACCGCAGGGCCCCGATCACACTGGCCGAGGCAGGGGCTTCGGTGCCACGAGACGCCGCCAGCGGGCTCGCCCTCAGCGCCGTAGCGATCCCGCAGCTTGGCGATGAGGCTTTCGGCACCGGCCAGCTGGCAAACTACGTCGTCGCAGAGGTGCACCTTCACGGAAGCGCCCGCCTCGGGCGGAGCGTCCACGTCCAGCAGCGCGTAGAATGCCGCCACCCCGTAAATGTCTGAGGGGGGCAGGTCCATCCGGGCTGCCAAGTAGCTTATCGCGCCTCGGCTGACGCCGCCTGCTTCAGCCTGCAGGGCCCGCAGCGCCGGGAGCAGGAGGTCGCGGGGCGGAACGGCGCTCTCGTCGCGGCGCGCCGCGTGGAGGGCGTGCGGCGAGCGCTCGCCGCCCACCCACGGCGAGGGCGGCCGCGACAGGATGGCGTCCACGGCCGCTCGCTCGTCCGCCGTCGCGGCATCGGCCGAGAGATGCCGCTCCATCAGACACCCACCTTTATGGCATGTGGCTCGGAGGATTCGGCGCTGGCCAGCCGCTCAACCGCGATGGCCGTGGCCTTGAACTCCGACGTGCCCGATTGCGGATCCCACGCATCCACGGTCAGCAGGTTGGTGTTAACCTGGTCGGGAAAGTGAAACGTCATAAACGCTAGGCCGGGCCGCAGTGTCGTGTCGCTGTGCACCGGCGCCTCGATGCGCCCGCGCCGCGACCGGATTGCCACTGCCTCGCCCTCGCCCACTCCAAGCGCCGCCATGTCCTCGGGGCACAGGTTGAGGGTCTCTGGGCGGCGCAGCGGCGATGAGAAGCGCCCCGACTGAACCCCCGTGTTAAACGAGTCCAGCCGCCGGCCGGTGGTGAGGCGGATGGGATAGTCGTCCGACAGCTGATCCACCGGCGGCTCATGCTGCACCGGGTGGAAGCCCGCTTTCGGGCCGCCCACCGGATCGTCCCACAGGCGGCCATGCAGAAACTGAGATCCCGGGTGCGATTCGTCGGGGCAGGGCCACTGAATGCCCTTCAGCGCCTCGAGCCGGCCGTAGGACATGCCGCTGTGCATCGGCGACAGGCTCCGGCACTCGTCCCACACCTCCTCGGCGGTGGGCATGCCCCATGGGAAGCCGAGGCGCGCCGCCAGCAGCGACAAGATCTCCAGATCGCCTTTCGTGCCCAGGGGCGGCTCCAGTGCCTGGCGGACGCGCTGGACGCGGCGCTCACTCGAGGTCACCGTGCCCTCGGCCTCGCACCACGATGCTGTCGACGGCAGCACCACGTCGGCCAGCTCCGCGGTGCGGGTCATAAACATGTCCTGCACCACCAAGTGACCAAGGCCGGTCAATAGCTTTTCTGTGCGGTGCGCGTCGGCCTCGGACTGCGCGGGGTTCTCGCCGATGACGTACAGGGCGGTGAGGTCGCCGCGCTCCATGGCCTCGAACATCTGTGACAGGTGCCAGCCGGGCTTCGGCGGCAGGGCGCGGCCCCACCGCGCCTCGAAGCGGGCGCGCACGGCCGCGTCCGCCACGTTCTGAAACCCCGGGAACTTGTTCGGCAGCGCGCCCATGTCGCCGCCGCCCTGCACGTTGTTTTGGCCGCGGACCGGGTTTAGACCCGAGCCGTAGCGCCCCACGTGCCCGGTCAGCAGCGCCAGGTTAATGAGGGCAAACACGTTGTCGACGGCGTTGTGGTGCTCGGTGATGCCCAACGTCCAGCACAGCTGGGCCCGAGGCGCCCGGGCATACTCATGGGCCAGCTGCTGGATGGCGTCTTGGGGCACGCCGGTGAGTTCTTCCCCTACCGCCAACGTGAACGGCTCGACGGACTCGCGGTAGGCGTCAAAGTGCTCAGTGGCCTTCTGCACGAATTCGTGATTCACAAGCCCAGCCGCGATAATTTCCCGCCCCACGGCGTTGGCGAGCGCGATGTCTGTGCCCACGTCCAGGCCGAGCCACAGGTGGGCAAATTGGGCCGATGTACTGCGGCGCGGATCCACGACCATGAGGCGCGCGCCGCTCCGAATGCCCTTCAGCACATGGTGGAAGAAAATCGGGTGAGACTCCCGCGCGTTCGAACCCCATAAGATGATGAGGTCGGTATTTTCGATTTCTTCGTACGAGCTGGTCCCGCCGCCTGCTCCAAACACCGTCGCCAGACCGACGACGCTGGGCGCGTGTCATGTGCGGTTGCAGCTGTCGATGTTGTTGGTGCCCAGCACAGCTCGCGCAAATTTCTGCGCCAAAAAGTTCACTTCGTTGGTAGCTTTCGAACAGCTGAACATCCCCACCGCGCTGGGGCCCCCGGCCGCCAGCGATTGCTCCATCCCTGAGGCCGCACGCTCCAGCGCCTCGTCCCACCTGGCGGGGCGCAGCGCGCCATTGTCCCGCACCCAAGGCTCCGTGATGCGCACCGATGGCTTCTTCACCAGACACACCTCCTCCAGCATTGGAAGGCAGACGCAGCAGGTCCGGAGCCCGCAGGCTCGCCCCCTGCGCCTTCTGCGGCGGGTGGCACGGAGGGATCCGAATCGCTGCGAATGCAACGAGCATAACAGACAGAAACGCACCCGACACAAGACTTTTGCGGCGTTTGACGGAGGAGGGGCACCCGTCTCGCGCAGGCGAAGGTCCCCCCGAGCGGGTCTTTGACACCGGGTCCTTGGCTTCAGGGCCCGCGCACGCTGAGTCCGGGCATTTTCCGCCGCCGCGATTGCGCGGCCGCAGTCCTTGTGCTACGATGCGGACGTGATAGTGAAGCAGAAGTTCGCTTCTCACCTGACGGCATCGTCGCTCAGGTTATCCGGCGGAGCGCGAGCGCTCCGGTTGGGACGGGGAGTGACCCGTCCTGCTTTTGTTTGGGTGGCTAGCAATTCATCTGGGGAGGGATCGCCATAAAGGACCTCAGGGTCAACGACGAGATTCGTGCGCGGGAAGTGCGGCTGGTGGGCGATGGCGGCGAGCAGCTCGGCATTGTGGCGCTGAGGGATGCGCTGAGGATGGCCGTGGAGCGCCGCGTGGACTTGGTGGAAGTGTCTCCAACGTCTCGGCCGCCGGTGTGTCGGCTGATGGACTACGGGCGCTTCAAATACGAGCAGCAGAAGCGCGAGCGGGAGTCGCGAAAGAAGCAGCACGTGGTGTCCATCAAGGAAATCAAGATGCGGCCCACCATCGACGACCATGACTATGAGTTCAAGAAGCGCAATGCCGCCCGGTTTTTGGAGGAAGGCGACAAGGTCAAAGTGACGGTTACCTTTCGCGGCCGGGAGATTGTCCACTCCGAACACGCACGGGTTTTGTTGGACAAAATGGCCCAAGAGGTGGCGGCCCAGGGCCAGGTGGAGCGGGCGGCCCGAGTGGAAGGGCGCGCGATGATTATGATTCTGGCGCCCAAGAAGACAGCCAACGCGTAAGCGGGCCGAAGAAGTTGCGCCAGCGCCGCTTGGCGGTGGCGGTGAGGATGTGGAGACGTGCCCAAGATGAAATCGCACCGCGGGGCCAAGAAGCGCCTGCGAGTGACCGGCACCGGCAAAATCGTGCACAAGCGCACCGGCCGCAACCACTTGCTGTACGGCAAGAATGCCAGCCGACGCCGCCGGCTGCGCGGGAAGGCTGGGCTGGCCAAAGGCGATGCCGCGCGCACCAAAGCTTTAATGCCTTACGATCAGTAGCGCTCAGGCTGGTCACGCTGGAGAACCGTGCAATCGAGGAGGAGACAAATGGCTCGGGTAAAGAACGGGATGGTGCGGCACCGCCGCCACAAAAAAATTCTCAAGATGGCGCGCGGATACCGCGGGTCCCGCCATCGGCTGTTTCGCCCCGCCAACGAAGCGGTGCTGCACGCGCTGTGGTACGCGTATCAGCATCGGAAAAAGCGCAAGAGCGATTTTCGGCGCCTCTGGATTATCCGGATCAACGCGGCGGCGCGCATGCATGGTTTGTCTTACAGCACGTTGATGTATGGCCTGAAGCGGGCGGGGGTGACGCTGAACCGCAAGATGCTGGCGGATCTCGCGGTGCGCGACCAAGAGAGCTTCGGCCGCTTGGCGGGGATGGCGAAGGGTCAGCTTTAGCGTGGGACTCGTACTGCGCCCCCTGGATGATCCCCACAACAAAGTGGTGAAGGCGGCCGCGCGTCTGGGAGTCAACCGGGAGGCGCGCGAGCGCGCCGGGCAGGCGCTGGTGGAAGGGCCGCATGCCGTGGAAGAAGCCTTGACGCACAGCATTTCGCTGCGCACGGTGCTGTACAGCGCGCGGCTGCTGGACCGCCCGGGCGGCCGGGAGTTGCTGGACCGGACCACCTGGACCCGCGCTCGCATGCTGTACGTCACCGACTCGGTCCTGGATGCGGTGACCCAGGTGGAGGCGCACCAAGGCATTGCTGCGGTGGTGGCGTATGACTTGCCGTTCGCTGCGGTCGTGCCGGCAGCTCCGGTGCTGGTGCTGGAGGCGGTCCAGGACCCGGCCAATCTGGGCGCGCTGGTGCGGTCTGCGGTGGCGTTCGGGTTTCGGGTCGCCGTGACGCGCGGGTCGGTGGACCCGTTCAATCCCAAGGCATTTCGTGCCTCCGCAGCAGCGATGTTTCGCGCGGGATTGGTGCGCCTGGACTACGCGTGGTCGGTGCCGGCCGGCACGAGCTTGGTGGTGACCGATGCCCACGGAGAGATGGCCTACACGGACTGGGATTGGTCGCGCCCGACCGCGCTGGTCGTGGGCAACGAAGGAGCGGGCGTGTCTCTGGACTTGGCCCGGCAGGCGGACGCGCACCTTCGAATCCCTATGATGCCTGGAACCGAGTCGCTGAACGTCGCTGCCGCCGGCGCCATCATTATGGCCGACGCGTTTCACCGCCTGAATGCCCCCAAGGTGCCCCGCCGCCCGGCTGAGTAGCCGCCTCCCGCATGATCTGGCCCCCCGGGTTGCACAGTAGGCGCAATCGCGCTTCAGGCGGCAAGGGGGATCGCGGTGGCATCGAAGCACAAGTCGAGAGCGCCGTCTGCGCCGCAGCAAACCGCACACGGCTCTAGGTCCGCCAGCGGCTTAAAGCCGCCGAGCGGCTATCCGCCGCCGCTGGCGGCCGCTTTTGCGCTCCACCTCGGATCGTGGCCGTGGCGCAAGGCAATCGGAGCGCCCATCGCGACAGGGCTGGCGATGGCGCTCGGGCTGTCGCTGGGGCACTTTTCGTGGGGCACGTGGGCGTTTATGGGCGCCTTCACCTCCATGTACGTGGTGCCGATCCCCTACGGCCCTCGCGGGCGCCGACTGCTTCTGGTCGGCTTGGGCTTAGCTGCTGCCATGGCGGTGGGATCACTGGCGGCCGTCAGCTGGGTGGCGATGGCGCTGGGCCTTGCCGTAGTGGCCGGGGCCAGCACATTTCTCACCGGGGCCTTTCAGGTGCCCCTGCCAGCTGGCTTCATGTTTGTTCTGATCGCGTGCATCGCCGCCGCGCTTCCTGTGCATCCGGCGCTGACCCCGATCCGCGTGAGCTTTGCGCTCGCCGGGGCCGCGCTGGCGTGGATCGTCGGCATGGCCGGCTGGGGCTGGCACCCGCGCCAGCCCGAGCGTCAGGCGGTCGGTGCCGCGTGGCGCTCGCTGGCGCGATGGGCCGGGCGCGCCGGCAGCCGGGGCGGCTTGGCGGCGCAAGCCCAGGCCGGGCAGGCCGTGGCAGCCGCCGAAGCGGCGCTGGCGCCGCTGGTGCCCGTGCCTCATCGCGGCCCCGACGCGACGCGGCTCCTGCTGCTGGCGCATCAGGCGCGGCGGCTGTTTGAGGCCGTGGCCATCAGCGCATCGCCGCTGGACGAGCCGGTCGCGGAGCGGTTAGCGCAGATGGCGGAGCGGCTGAGCCATCCGGAGCCGGCGCGCCGAGCCCCACCGGCCCGCGCGCCGCGGCGCAGCAGGGCTGACCGAGCGCTGGCCGCGGCCGAGCGGATTCTGGCCTTTCGCGGCAGCTGGCCGGCGCTGGTTCCCACACGCGGCTGGTCCGAGCCGACGACGTGGGATCGATTGCGCGTGGCAGCGCGCCGGACGTCCTTGGTGCGAGTGGACGCCCTCCGGATCGCCATTGCGGTGGGAGCTGGCACGGCTCTGGCCGGGATCCTGGGTGAGGCCCATCCCTACTGGGTGCCGCTGACCATTGCGGCCGTGCTGCAGGGGCAGAGCCAAATGGGCATGGTGCAGCGCGGCATTCAGCGGGTGGTGGGCACGGCGGTGGGATTGGCTCTGGCGGGCGTCTTGATGGTGTGGCCCCCCGTGCCCTGGGCGACGGTGGGCACCATGCTGGCGCTGCAGTTTCTCCTGCTGCTGCTGATCCTGACGAACTATGGCTTGTCGGTCGTGTTTATCACCGCGCTGGCGCTGGTCATTATCGTGACGGAGGTGCACGTCTCTGTCTGGCCCCTGGTGTGGGCTCGATTCGCCGACACCTTAGGCGGGGTGGCGCTGGCGGTGCTGGCGCTCATGTGGCTGTGGCCGCGCGATGCCTCCGATCGGCTCCCATCCGCCGTGGCGGACGTGGTGGAGCGAGCGGGCGCGCTGTGGGCTGCGCGAATCCGCGGTGCCCAGCCGGATGCCCGTGTGGCGGGCGAGTTGGAGGCCGCCGTGGCTACGCTGCACGCACTCAGCACCGCCGCCGCCGCCGAGTGGCGCCGCTCGCCAAGGCTTGAGAACTTATGGCCCGCCATTGTAGGCGCACAGCGCCTGGGGTGGGTTGTGTGGTCCGCGGCTTGCCATGGCACGGACTCCAAGATCGCTCCTTGGGGGGGCGCGTTTGCCGCGCTGGCCGCCGCGGCTCGGGAGGGCCGCCCGCCGGCGCCGCTCCACTTGCCGCACAGGGGGCCGTCGGTAGCCGTGCGCGACGCACTGGCCGCGCTGGCCGCATCGCTGCACGCGTCCACTGCCGCCGCGCCGTGAACCTCGGCGGGCCTCCAGGCAGTGGCGGGTGGCCAGGGGATACGAGCGGAGAAGCTGGCGCTGGATATTCGCTCGATCTCCGGCGGCAGCGCTTGACTTTGCGCCGCGGTCTCGCTAGTGTGCGGGAAACTTAACTCCATGACCAAGACAAGTAGTCGATTCCCCGGCGGGTCAGGAAGCGCTTCCGCGGGATGTCCCAGGATCCCCTGATTGCAAGAAGCGCACGGCGGGCCGATGAAATTCACTTGGGAGAGGCGCCCTGAACGATGCCGCCAGCGGTGGCTCTACTAGGGGAGGACGGGTGCGCCCGATAGCGCGCGGAAAGCCGGCTGGCCGGAAATCAGGTGGTACCGCGAGCAATCGCCCTGTGGAGGGCGATTTTTGCATTTATTGAGAGAGGGGTGGACCGGTGGAGGCAGACGACTGGGCGCGAGCGGCACTGCGCGACATTGAGGCGGCGGCCACACTGGCAGCCTGCGAATCCCTGCGGGTTCAGTATCTGGGCAAGCAGGGGCGCATGACGGCCGAGCTGCGCGGGCTGGCGCGGCTTCCTGCGGATGAGCGCCGCGCGCGCGGCTTCGTGCTCAATGGTGTCAAGGCGCAGTTGGAAGCGGCCCTGGCCCACCGCCGGGAGGAACTCGCGCGTGGCGAGCACGAGCGGCGCCTGGCGGCCGAGCGGCTGGACATGACGCTGCCGGGGGTGGAGCCCCAATGGGGGACGCTTCATCCCATCACCCAGGTGCGCCGGCGGCTGGCAGACGTCATGCTGCGGCTAGGCTTTACGCTTCGCAGCGCGCCCGAGGTGGAAACCGAATGGTACAACTTTGACGCGCTCAACATGCCGGCGGACCACCCGGCCCGCGAGATGCACGACACCTTTTACGTGGACCCGCCGTACGTGCTACGGACCCACACCTCGCCGTTTCAGATTCGGGCGATGCGCGAGGCGGGCGGCGAGCTGCCACTGCGCGTTGCCACCCTCGGGTTTACGTATCGGCGGGACGACGACGCCACCCATGTGCCCCAGTTCATGCAGATGGAGGGGCTGGTGGTGGACCGCGGCATCGGGCTGCCGGACTTAAAAGGCGTGGTGCTGGCGGTCGTGCGCGATGTATTTGGACCGGCGGAGCGGATTCGGCTGCGCCCCAGCTTTTTCCCGTTCACGGAGCCGTCGGCCGAGGTGGATATGAGTTGCCCCCTGTGCCTGGGGGCTGGCTGCCGTGTGTGCCATACCGGATGGATTGAGGTGCTGGGGTCCGGCCTGGTGCATCCACGGGTGCTGGAGGCGGGCGGGTACGACCCGAACGACGTGTCGGGCTTCGCCTTCGGCTGGGGCGTCGAGCGGGTCGCCATGCTGCTGTACGGCCTCAAGGAGCTGCGCCCTCTGTATCAGAGTGACGTCCGGTTTCTCCGGGCCTTCGACAGCTGGGATGTGTAATGAGCCGCCCGGGGCTCGCAAGTGACCAACAGGGCCTGTCGGGCCAGGTAAGAGGGGGATGGCATGGACCTGCCGATAAGCTGGTTGGCCGATTGGCTAGGTGGTTGGGCCGAGGGGCCGACAGAGATTGCCCGCACGCTGGAGCGCCTCGGCTACGAGGTGGATGGCATGACTGCGGCCGAAGCGGGCCTGCAGTCGGTCAAGCTGGCGGAGGTGCTGGAGAGAGAGCCACACCCGGCGGCGGACCGGCTTTCGGTGCTACAGCTGTCGCTGGGGGCCGGCGATAGGGTGCAGGTGGTGACCGCCGCGCCCAACGGCTATCCAGGGGATCGGGTGTGGCATGCACCGGCGGGCACTGTCCTGCCGGATGGCCGGCTGGTGGGGACCGAGCACCTGCGCGGCGTGCGGTCGATGGGCATGCTGCTGTCTGGTGCGGAGGCCGGCTATTTGGGGGCGGGGGAGGGACTGTGGATCTGGAGGGGTGAGGGTCGGCCCGGCGACCCGTGGCCCCAGGTGATGGGATCCGACACGGTGCTGCAGCTGAGTCTCACCCCTAATCTGGCGCAGTATGGCCACTCCATCCTGGGCGTGGCCCGGGACTTGGCGGCGGCGGCCGACCGCCCCCTGCCCGTGGTGCCGCCCGCGCCCGACCTGTCGGGCGGCGCCCGGCTGGCCCGCATCGAGGCGCGCGACCTGTGCCCCGTGTACGCCGTCGCCCAGTTGGAGTGTGGGGATCCCAGCGGGCCTCTGCCCTGGATCTGGCAGCGGCGCCTGGCTTTAGCCGGCGCCCGGCTGGTTCACCCGGTGGTAGATGCAACCAATGCGGTGCGTATCGACATGGGCCAGCCGCTGCATGCGTTTGACTTGGACTGCGTGCACCTGCCGCTAGTGGTGCGCCGGGCGGAGTGGCACGAGGCCCTGGTGCTGCTGGACGGGCGCGCCCTCGCGCTCACCCCGGAGGACTTGGTCATTGCCGACGCGGAGGGCCCGGTGGCCCTGGCAGGCGTCATGGGCGGCCAGCGCACCGCAGTCAGCGCCAAGACCCGGCGGGTTCTGCTGGAGTCGGCGCACTTCGACCGGGCGAGCGTCTACCGGACGGCGCGCCGCCACCAGATTGCCAGCGATGCTGCGGCCCGCTTCGGGCGCGGCACGGACCCGGAGGCCGCGCTGCCCGCCGTGGTGCGGTTCCACCAAGTCTTAACTCAGTTCGGCGCTTCCGCCACGCTGGCAGCGGTGCAGCTGGAGGGCCAAGTGCCCGCACCCCGCCACGTGCCCTTCCGCCCCGACCGCCTGCGCATTTGGACCGGGCTGACACTGGGGGACGCGGAGCTCGCGCAGGAGTTGGATCGGTCCGGATTCTCGCTGGAGGCGGGGCGTGTGCGGGTGCCCAGCTGGCGCCCCGACATTGAGGGGGCGCAGGATTTGGCGGAGGAAATTTCGAGAATGGTAGGCATGGAGGCCATTCCCGCGCGACTGCCCGCGCGGGCCGGCACCGGGACGCCCGATCCTGAAATGCGGCAGGCGGACCGGGTGCGCGACTGGCTGGTAGCCGCCGGCCTGACCGAAGTGGTCACGCGCAGCCTGATTCCCCCGGGCTCGTCGGATCCGCTGGGACTCCCGCCGGCGGTCCACGTCGTCAGAAACCCACTCCGCGCCGAGGAGTCGGTCCTGCGCACCAGTGTCTGGCCCGGGCTTTTGGAGGCGGCCCGATATAATAGGGACCGCGGCATCGGGCGCGTGGGCCTGTTTGAAGTCGGGCCAGCTTACGGCGGCCGCGCCACGGCGCCGGTGGAATGGCTGGAGGCCGGGATCCTGGTGACGCTGGGCGAGTGGGCGGACTTGTTCGGACCGGTCCAGCGCACGGTGTACGACGTCAAAGGCTGGGTGGAAGAATTGTCGCACCGCTTGGGCTGGGGGTTCCGCTGGGGTGGAGCGCCACGGTCGGCGGCGCTCCATCCTGGGCGATCGCTGGCCATCATGCGGGCTGGCGAGCTTTGGGGAGAGCTCGGGGAGCTCCACCCCTCGGTGCAGGAAGCCTGGCGCTTGCCGCGCACCGCTGTGGCCCGCTGGCGGATTCCCTCCGCTGCGGTGGCGGAGCACGGGCGGAGCAGCCGGATGAGCCCGCCGCCTCCCTACCCGGCCGTCCGTCGCGATGTGTCGCTCCGCATCCCCGAGGGAACGTCCTGGGCCGTGATCGAAGAACTGCTCCACCGGTCCGCCGGAGCGCACGTCGAGTCCATCCGGCCCTTTGACCAGTATCAGGATGCGTCGGGGCCGTCGGTGACCGTCGCTATTTACTACCGGGCGCCCGACCGGACCCTCACGGACAGTGAAGTGGATGCCCAGCTCGACGGCTTAGTGGCGCAGATGGAGCAAAACGGCATATCGCGCCGGTAAGCTTCTTAAGACTGGTGTCAAAAAAAGTCGGCGCGCGGCAGGGAAATCGGCGGTGGGTCGAGAATCTGTGGCGAAAGAACACCGGGAGGGATTGCTATGGCGCGTTCCGAGGGCGAATCCGTCACCCGCACGGTGGTGACCATCTATGGGGAGGAATACCCCTTGGTGAGCGACCTGCCCCCTGAAGCCGTGCATGCGCTGGGCCGCATGGTGGACACGCGGCTCAGGACCCTGGCCGCCAAGCATCCGCGTGTGCCCTCCACCCGCCTGTCGATTTTGGCGGCGCTCACGCTGGCCGAAGAGTTGGCGCGCGCCAAGTCGGAGCATGCCGAGGCGGTCGCCGCCCTGCAGGCGCAGTGGCGCCGCGAATCCACGGCGCGCCGCGCGGGCCAAGGCGGGCAAAGCAGCTGACGCGCGGCTGACAGCGAGCCATCTCTGGAGAGCCGGCCCTGTACGGTCGGCGGGGACTCCGTGCCGGGCGCTCATTCTTCAGGGCGCCCGCCGATTGGTGCCCATCCCGCCTGGTCGGCGGCGGCGCTCGCTCCTCGGTGTATACTGGGAGCCAAGCCCAGCAGCCGGCCGAAGGAGGTGGCCCCGAATGCCGATCGATCGCCGCACTGCTCGCCCGCGCTATACATAGGGCCGTCGCCCAGAAGGTGCTGGCGGATCCTGCGCAGGGGACAGGCATGGCGCGGCGGCGCCTCGCGCTCTGGGCGGGCGACGTGCATGCCCGCTGCGATGTGGAGGAGGGGGGGCGGTGGCTGGAGGCGGCGCCTGCCGATATTTATCACCTGCTGGCCGAGACCGATAGCGAGTGCGCCGACGCACTGCGGCGGATGTCGCCCTTTGTGGGGATTTTATCGGTGGGAGAGCGGCCGCCATCTATCAGCGATTCGCGAGGGAGGGCGGGAACTCCGGTGCGCCGTGACGAGCTGGAGCCCCTCATACGGGCGGCCGGAAGCATCCTGCGGGTCGATCGGCTGCTCACATCTGGCTATCTCTGGGGGCCAGTCTATTTTGGGGACGTTTGCCGAAGACCGACTGCCGGCCGAGGCCGCTCTGTCACAGGAAGCCGACATCGTCCTCCTCGATGGTGAAGATGGGCTCGCTGGCCTCATCGACGGCACGATCGAGGAGCTGTCCCCATTTCACGAAGCGTTTTCCGTGTAGGCCGATGGCGTGTCGCTCCATGCCGCCCGGCTGCTGGCGGCGCGGCAGCAGCGCCTGACTCCCCTGAGCAGTGAGAACACCCGGGGTGTCACGGGCCGCTGCCTCGACCCGGCAGCCTTGCTGATCAGCAAATACGCAGCCCATCGGCCCAAAGACTTGTCCTTTTGCAAAGCGGTGGTGCTGAGAGGACTGGTCGACAGCCAGGTGGCGGCCGAGCGCATCCTCACGGCGCCCGGCACCTCCGAAGAGCACCAATGGGCGCTGGAACATCTCCAGTGCGATGTGGGCCGCGATAAGCCTTGACGCCGACACAACCCACCTGGAGCCAGCTCCTCGCCGGGCGGCCCTTCGCGGCCCGCGCCGAGCCAGCGGCTGGCTCGAGCCACGAAGGGCGGGTCGGGGTGACATAGGTGTCGGGGGTGCCACGGCGCGGCCTGGCGCTGACCGCTCTGGGGGCCTGGCTGCTGAGCTCGTTCGGGGCGCGGCGGCTGCTGCCGGCGGCCGAAAGATCAAAGCGACGGCACGACATTCGCAAGGAGAATCATACATAAGTGGGGATAGAGGGAGAGGATCGGCGATGGGGGAAATAGTGTATCGGCCAGCCAGGTCCAGCGATGCCGACGGGATCGTGGACTGTGCGCTGGCGGCGTTTTGGCCGGTTGACGGGACGTCCGCTTGGGATCGGGCGATGGGCTTCGCGCCGGCACAAGATTGGGCCTCCAAGAAGCGCCGCGGCTTGTCCCGGTTCGTGGAAGAGTCTCCCGAGCGATGCCGGGTGGCCGCAGATGGACGCCTCGCGGGCTTCGTGATGTGGGCTCCAAATCGCGAAGACATGGTCGGAGCAGTCGAGAATCTAGCAGTGCATCCGGATTATCAGGGCGCGGGCATTGCGCGGAGGCTCATGCAGCACGCCATCGCCGCCTTGCAGTCTGAGGGGATGCGTGCGATCAAGGTATTTACCGGGCTCGACGCGAATCATGACGCGGCGCGTCGGCTGTATGAAGGGATGGGTTTTCGTGATATATGGCACACGGTGACGTATGGAATGACCCTGGACTGAACGGCGAAGATGACACGCTTATCGAGGCTGGCGGGCACGGTATCCGCTTCCGCCCTGCCGGAGACCGGGGCTGGCGGGCGGCGCGCGGCATTGGTTATCATAAGCGAAAGAGCGGGCCCCAGAGCGGCGGCCGCGGTGCGCGATTCCATGATCAACCCGATGAGCGGCTTCGCTCGGGTGCGGGCGAGGAGGCAGCCAATCATGGCGGGTTCGGTGTGGGTGCTGTCCAGTGGAGGCGAAGAGCAGTTCGCGGGCGGCACGCGGCTGGGCGTGGTGGACGCGCGCCTTGGGGCGCCCTCGCCGCCGCGGGGCACGACCGTGCGGGCGGCCCTGCTGACGGGGAAGAATCCCTTGCCGGCGACCGGCGGCGAGCACCAGCGGGGCCGCCCCAGTGATGAGCTGGCGGAGTTTGTGCGTGCGCACGCCCTGTGGGATGGCCCACGGGATGTGTGGGCCAATGCGCACCGGCCGGATGACTTTCGGGGCGCCCCCTCCGTGCCGATGGTGGCCGCAGAGGCGTCCGGGGTGACCGTGCGCACGCTGGGCCACCTGCGGCGCGGCGAAGCCGTCGCCGGCGACGTGACCGGGGCGCTCTTGATCCGGCGGGGCCACGGCGAGATTGCGCTGGACCCACCCGCCAGGGTGGCGGATCGGCTGGAAGCCTGGTCGGCGGCGGGCCAGCGGGTGTGGTGGGAGCTGGATCCGCAGACGGACGGCCGGGCATTAAGGGAGGTGCTGGGCATGCTGGCGGCGCGAGGCGTACCGTGGGCCGCGCTGGTGCTGCCTGGGGCTGGGGCTGCCCGGTGGCCGGACAACCTGCCCGTGTGGAGCAGCCGGCGGTGGCCGCTGCCGTCCTCGGTGGCAGAGGTGCTGCCGGCGTGGTGGGAGGCCACAGCGTGAACACCCACGGGCTGGACCGCCTGGAGTGGGGGCGCCTCACCTCGCGCCTGGCGCAGCATGCCGACACCTTGGCGGGCAAGGCGCTGGTGGCCGGCCTGATGCCCGATCCCCACCCGGATTGGCTGGAGGAACAGCACCGGCTGTTTGCCGGCGCGAGTGCGCACGCGCCGTTCACGGAGCTGTCGCTGGTGGGCGCGGTGGATTTGGCGCCGCTGGTGGACCGGGCCGCCAAGGGCGGCGTGCTGGTGCCCGCCAGCCTGTGGGCGGTCATGGTCACGGTGGAGCGGGGCCAAGCACTAAAGGCGGCGCTGGCCGGCCTGGAGGGAGGCGAGCTCGCGCGGCACCTCGGGCACTTCGAGGTTCCGGCGAGCGTCCGCGCGCATATTGCCGCGGCCATCCTGGAGTCCGGGGCGGTGAAGGACAGCGCCAGCGCGGCTTTGCAGCGCATCCGCCAGGACATGGGCCGCCTGGAGTCGGAAATTCAGGAGGTGCTGGAGCGGCTGTTGCGATCCCCGGCCTGGGCCGACTATCTTCAGGAGCCGCTGGTGACCGTGCGGCGCGGGCGCCGGGTGGTGCCCGTGAAGCGGTCATTCAGCCATCAGGTGGGGGGCTTGGTGCATGACCAGTCGGGCAGTGGCCAAACGGTCTTTGTCGAGCCGGCCCCGGTGGTGGAGCGCCAGAATCGCATTGCCGAGCTCGCGGCGGCCGAGGCGGAAGAAGTGGAGCGCATTCTCCGCCAGCTGACGGCGGAAGTGGCGGCGCATCAAAGCGCGCTGACCGCGATGAACCGGTGCCTCTTGGCGGCTGACGTCATGCTGGCCAAAGTGCGCTGGGCGCACCGCGTCGGCGCCGCCTTGCCCACGCTGGGCGGCGAAGCGCTGTCGCTGGTCGAGGCGCGGCACCCCCTTTTGGACGAACCCGTGCCGCTCACGCTGGCGGTGGGCGGGGAGCGGCGCGCTCTGGTGATTACGGGGCCCAATACGGGCGGCAAGACGGTGGCGCTCAAGACGACGGGCCTGCTGGTGGCGCTGGCGCTGTCGGGGTGGCCCATTACCGCGCACCCCCAAAGCACGGTGCCGATCTTCCAGGAAACGTTTGCCGACATTGGTGACGAGCAAAGCTTGGAGCAAAACCTGTCGACGTTCTCGGGCCACGTGCGCCAGCTGGTCCCGATTGTGGACGGCGCCGCGCCCGGGGTGCTGGTCCTGCTGGACGAAATCGGGGCGGGCACGGATCCCGAGGAAGGGGCGGCGCTCGCGCTGGCGCTGGTGGACCACTTGCTCGCGTCCGGCGCCACGGCGGTGGTGACGACCCACTATGCGCGGGTGAAGCTGTTGGCTTACCGGGATCGGCGGGTGGAAAATGCGCGCATGGATTTCGACCGCGAGCAATTGGCCCCAACCTATCGGCTGGTCATGGGGCAACCGGGATCCTCCCAGGCGCTTTACATTGCCCGCCGTCTGGGCTTGGCGCCCGCACTGCTGGATCGGGCGGAAGCATACTTGGGCCAGGATGGTGTGCGAGTGGACCACGCGATCGGCGAGCTGGAGCGCGTGGAGCGGGAGCTGGCCGACGCCCGTGACCGGGTGGTGGCCGCTGAGCGCAACTTGGCGGCGCGCGAAGCGGCCCTGGCGGCTGCCGAGGATCGGCTCCGCACCGAGCAAGCCCAAGACCGCGATCACCTGCGCCAGGAGGTGCGCCGCCGACTGGCCGAGTTAGAAGGGCGAGCGCAAGCCGCTATCGCGGCGGCGAACGCCGAGACGCGCGCCGAGCGCGAGCGGGCGCTGACCACACTTCGCGAGGAAGTGCGCAGCTGGGGAGCGGTCGCCGCGGACCTTGCGGGGGCGGCGGGCAGCGGCCCCGCGGCCCCCGGATCCTGGGCGGTGGGCCAGTGGGTGGTGGCGCCGCCGATGGTGGAGCCGGGCCGCATTTTGTCGATGGACCGCGAACAGGCGACCGTGGAGTCCGGGGGGCGGCGCATCGTGCTGCCCATTGGCAGCTTGCAGCCGGCACCCGCACGCCCGGATCCTCGGCGGGGCGGCTCCTGTGGCGGAGTCAGCACGCCGAGCGCCGGCGGCGTGGGGCTGGAGTGCGACCTCAGGGGGATGACGGTGCTGGAGGCGGTCGATGAAGTGGAGATGTATCTGGACCGCGCAGCGATGGCAGGCCTGCCGTTCGCGCGGCTCATCCACGGCAAGGGTACTGGCTCGCTCCGGCGCGCCGTGCAGGAGCATTTGGTGGGCCATCCGCATGTGGCCGGATTTCGGCTGGGCCAGGCGGGCGAGGGCGGGGATGGTGTGACGGTGGTGCAGCTTCGGGACTGAACCAGCAGGGGGATGGGCAGTCGATGGCGATCGGCGCGGGATTTGACGAAGTGGGTCGGGTGGGGCCCACGTTTGTGGGCACGGTGTATCCTTTTCAGCTGGATCACATGGGCCATGTCAACATCCAATTTTACGCGGGGCTGTTTGACCAAGCATCGTGGGGCTTCTTTGCCTGGATGGGCTTGGACGCGGCGCGCATCGCGGCGGAGCAGGTGGGGATGGCCGCCCTCGTGCAGGAGAATCGCTTTTTGTCGGAGCTTTTCCCCGGTGCCAGCTTGGAAGCCTGGACCCACGTGCTGGCCACATCGCCGAAAACCGTCACGTATCGGCATGATCTGTTTCGCCGGGGCTCTGGAGAGAGCAGCCAAGTGGTGGCCACTAGCCAGCTGACCGCCGTCTGCCTGGACTTGGAGCGCCGGCGGGCTCGCCCGCTGCCGGAAGACATCCGCGCTCGATTGGATGAGGCGGTGCGTCGAAGGCGGACGCCGGCG
The DNA here is from genome assembly GCA_021846505.1 of Bacillota bacterium. Lineage (GTDB taxonomy): Bacteria > Bacillota > Sulfobacillia > Sulfobacillales > JAIMBI01 > JAJZWV01. The sequence continues at coordinate 43,483 of JAJZWV010000009.1, read as the reverse complement.
GAATGAGTTCCAACCCGTCGAGCCGAGTGCGGCATCCCGCTCGCAGCGGCCTATGCTATGATGGCGGCAATTGCTTCAGGTGGATGATTCGATGGCCCGGATTTGATCCGCTGCCGATATGAAATTGCTTAGGGGGCAGAGGCTGGTGGAGAGCCGGGCTGCTCCAGGGGGTAGGGAATCGCCCGTGAACGACGTGCCCGCCATAGTGCCCGCACTTGAGTCGCTCCCGCCTGGTGTGCGGCAGGAAGCCGCCCGCCAGGTGGATCTGCTGGCGGACGGCGCTGTCGAAGTGCTGCAGCGCGAGGACCTGATGGCCCGCCTTGCGGGCGCCCTCAGCACCGGCCGCCCGCTGACAGTCAAGCTGGGTTTGGACCCGACGGCGCCCGACATTCACCTGGGGCATGTGCTGGTGCTGGACAAGCTCCGGCAATTTCAGGATTTTGGCCATCGTGTGGTGCTGATTATTGGAGACTTTACGGCCCGCATCGGGGACCCGAGCGGGCGCAGTCAGACGCGCCCGGCTTTGTCGGCCGCCGCCATCGACGCGTTTGGCCAAACCTATCTCGACCAGGCGACGAAAATTCTGAAGCCGGAGGGGCTGGAGCTGCGCCGCAACCACGAGTGGCTGGCCCCCTTGGGCTTGGCGGACCTCATGAGCTTGATGTCCCGCATGACGCTGGCCCGCCTGCTGGAGCGAGAGGACTTTCACACACGCATGGCCGCCCACCAGCCGCTGCACCTGCACGAACTGCTTTATCCCATTATGCAGGCGTATGACTCGGTGGCCATTCAGGCCGACGTTGAGCTGGGCGGGACCGACCAAAAATTTAACCTCATGACTGCCCGCCAACTGCAGGAAGCCTCCGGCCAGCTGCCGGAAGTTGCGCTGTTGATGCCCATGCTGGTGGGGTTGGACGGGGTGCGGAAGATGAGCAAGAGCCTCGGCAACTACATCGGCATCGCAGAGGCGCCCCCGGAGATGTACGGCAAAACCATGTCGGTTCCGGATGAGATGGTGCCGTCATGGGGCGAGCGGGTGCTGGGCTGGCCGGCGGGCAGCGTGGAGGCGCGGCGGGCGGCCGGAGAGCATCCCCGCGACATCAAAGCAGCGCTGGCCGAGGGCATCGTGGCGCGCTTTCATGGAGCGGCCGCCGGGCCGCAGGCGGCGGCCGCTTTCACTCACACCTTTCGGCAGGGAGGGGTGCCGGACGACGCGCCGGTGGTGCCGATCCCCGCCGGCGGGCGAGAGCCGCCTGGGACCCCGGCGGTGGATTTGGTGGCGGCGCTGCCGGGGGTCGGGTCGCGGGCCGAGGCGCGCCGCCTGCTGCAGCAGGGCGGCGTCACGGCGGATGGCCGACGCCTGGGCGTGGAGGACCGCGTTCAGGTGGGACCGGGCAGCTGGGTTCGCATCGGCCGGCGGCGATTTTTTCGGTATCAGTAATTGCGAGGTGACGGCAGGTTGGCGGCACGGGATGAAGAGATGCTGGGGTGGAAGCGTCTGGAGCAGGGGCAGCTGGAGCGCGCGGAGGGCCACTTTCGGCGGTCCTTGGAGATGGATCCGGAGCGGGTGGAAGCGCTGAATGGCCTGGGGCAGGTTTACATGGCTTGGGATGAGCTGGACGAGGCCGCCGAGCTGTTTCAGATGGCGCTGGCGATTGCGGAGCCCCGGCTCCCCCGGGGCAAGCGCCGCACGGGCTGGCACGACCCCCACGTGCGCCCCTATCTGCGGGCGCTGCACCTTTTGGCGATGACGCGGATTCGGCGGGGTGCCTATGCGGCGGCCACTGAGCCGCTGGAAGCCATGTTTGCCTGGGACGCGACCGGTGTGGATGGCGAAGCATATTTGCTGCTGGGGCAGTGCCGTCAGCGGCTGGGGGACATCGAGAGAGCGGACGAATGCTATGAGAAGGCACGGCTCCGGCGCCCGCATGCCTGGTATCTTTACGGGCTGACGCGGCTGCTGCTGGGGCATAGCAGTGAGGCCGCGCACTGCTTCAAGTCCGCCGTCGACGTGGTGCCCGAAGTAGCGCCGCTTTTGGCCTTTTACCCGCGCGTGCGCGGCATTGGCGGCGAGGGAGCGCCGCGCCATCGGCAGGCGGTCCAGTTTGTCAGCACGACCGTGGATTTATTTACCCGGGACAGCCGCGACCTGATCCGCGCCTTGGTGACCGGTGAGGTGGCCAGCGGGCAGTGACTGCGCGCCCCGGGGGGCGCGGCCGCGTGGGAAGCAGGTGAAGGGGGAGGCAGCATGGAGCCGCCGTCAGGGTTTCTTGAAGCTGCGGGCCCCACCCAGCCGCTCCGGATTGGGCTCGGGCAAATTGACACGATCGTGGGGGACCCTGGAGCCAACGCGGAGCAGGTGGCGGCCACGGTCCAGGAAGCAGCGCAGCGCGGTGTGGACCTGCTGGTGTTTCCAGAGCTGACCCTCTCGGGATATCCGCCGGAAGACTTGCTGCTGCGAGCAGACTTCGTGGAGGCGTGCGAGCGGGAGCTCTTGCGCCTGGCGGCCGTGTGCCAAGGCATTCCGCTGGTGCTGGTGGGGCTGCCGCGCCAAGGCGCGGCGGGGCTTCACAATGCGGCCGCCGCGCTGGCGGCGGGCCGCGTGGCCGCCTTCTATGCTAAGCAGCACCTGCCCAACTACGGGGTCTTTGACGAGCAGCGCTATTTTTCACCCGGCCGTGCGCCGCTGCTGCTGCAGTGGCACGGCTGGCGCGTGGGCGTCACCGTCTGCGAGGATATCTGGCTGCCCGACGGGCCCTGGCTGGCTGAAGCGCGGGCGGGGGCGGAGCTGTTGGTGAACTTGTCGGCGTCCCCCTTTGAGCGGGGGCGCCCCGCCCTGAGGGATCAGATGCTTGGCGTGCGGGCCTTGGACGCCGAGGCCTATGTGGCCTCCTGCAACCTGGTGGGGGGGCAAGACGAGCTGGTGTTTGACGGCACGTCCGGGGTGTATGGGCCCGATGGGGCTGTCATGGCGCGCGCCGCCAGCTTTGCCACGGCGTTGGTGGTGGCCGACCTGGACCCGAGCCGGGTGGGGCACCGCCGACGGCTGGATCGCCGCTGGCGGACGTCGTCTGAGATTCCTCTGGTGGAGATTCCCGGGGCCCCGCCCGTCCACCCAGCGGTGCCGGCCCCGGCGGTGGCCACCTGGCAGGACCCGGTGTCCGAGCTGTGCGAGGCGCTGGTGCTGGGCATTCGAGACTACGTCGCCAAAAACCAGTTTCAGGGGGTCGTGGTGGGGCTGTCGGGTGGGATCGACTCCTCGGTGGTGGCGGCGCTGGCCGCACGGGCGCTCGGGCCGGCTGCGGTTCACGGGGTGTTTTTGCCGTCGTCGGCGACTATTACGTCGTCCGCTAGCCAAGAGGATGCCTCTGCTTTGGCTCTGGCACTGGGCATCGACTATCGAGAGATCCCGATTGCCGACGCGTTTTTGGCGGTGCAGGCGGCACTGGCCCCGTCGTTCGGGGGGCGAGCCTGGGATGTGGCGGAGGAAAATTTGCAGGCGCGGCTCCGGGGCCTTTTGTGGATGGGCTTGTCCAACAAGTTTGGGTGGCTGGTGCTGGTGACGGGCAACAAAAGCGAGATGGCCACCGGATACGCTACCCTGTACGGCGATATGGCTGGGGGTCTCGGGGTGCTGAAGGACGTGTACAAGCAGGACGTGTATGCCCTGGCCCGGCTTTTGAACCGCGACCGCGTGGTGATTCCCCCGCGGGTGCTGGACAAGCCGCCATCGGCCGAGCTGTCGCCGGGTCAGCAGGATGCCGACAGCCTGCCGCCGTACGCGGTCCTGGACCCTATCTTGGCCGCCTACGTGGAAGAGGACTTGCCGCCCGAGGCGCTGGTCGCTCGCGGCATGAATGCCGACGCGGTGGCGCTGGCGGTCCGGCTGGTAAATCGGTCCGAGTACAAGCGCCGGCAGGCGCCCGTAGGCATCCGCGTGACCGGCCGGGCGTTTGGGCGCGACCGGCGCATGCCGGTGACGGGTCACTTTCCGCACCGCTGAGCGCCAGCACCAGAGACGGCGCCAGCAGCCCGGTCGGCCTATACTGGAAGGGGAAGGACCCGGCACCGCGCTCAGCGGGCCGGCTGGCCAGGGCCTTTCATGCGATGAGGGACAAGTAGCGAGAGGAGGCACCCATGTCAGGTCATTCCAAGTGGGCCAACATCAAGCGCAAGAAGGCCAAGGTGGACGAAGCCAAGGGCGCCACGTTTTCCCGCCTGACCAAGGACATTGCCTCGGCAGCCCGGCAGGGCGGCGGCAACCCCGACACCAATTTCAAGCTGCGGCTGGCGGTGGCAAAAGCCAAGGAGCAAAACGTTCCCACCGCGAACATTGAGCGGGCCATTCAGCGGGCCACGGGGCAGCTGCAAGGGGTCACCTATGAAGAGGGCATCTATGAGGGCTACGGACCCGCCGGCACGGCGCTGCTTCTGGAAATTTTGACTGACAACCGCAACCGGACGGCCGGTGAGGTGCGGCATCTTTTCGCTCGGCACGGCGGGGCGCTGTCGGAAAGTGGCTCGGTCCTGTGGATGTTTGAGCAGAAGGGGCGCCTGGTGGTTCCGCGCGCATCCGGGCCCGGCGAGGAATCGCTGCTGGAGGCGGTGCTGGAAGCCGGCGGCGAAGATCTCACGGCCGATGAGGACGAGTGGGAGGTTGTCACCGCGGCCGACCAGCTGGACGCGGTGCACCGGGCACTGGAGGAGGCGGGCGTGCCGATTGACGCGGCCAGTTTGGTGCGCATTCCCACGACGACCGTCGAGGTGGAAGGACCTGCGGCCGACCGGCTTCTCAGGCTCATGGACTTGCTGGAGGAGCACGATGATGTCCAGCGGGTGTACACCAACGCGCTGTTTCCCGACGACGCGGGGGGCGCGTGAGCCGCGTTGTTGGCATTGACCCGGGCACGGCCCGGCTCGGCTATGGCGTGCTGGATGAAGGGCGCGGCGGGCAAGTGAGCGTGGTGGCTTTTGGCGTGATCAGCACGGAGCCGGGGGACGTGGGACTGCGCCTCCACCAGGTGTTTTTAGGCTTGGAGGCGCTGTTGGCCGAGACGAAGCCCGATCGAGCCGCCGTCGAGCAGCTGTTTTTCGGCCAAAACACCACCACCGCGCTGGCGGTGAGCCAGGCGCGCGGCGTGGCGCTGCTGGCGCTGGCCCGCGCGGGCGTGCCCGTGTGCGAAGTGACCCCGTCGCAGGTCAAGCAGGCGGTGGCTGGCTGGGGACGGGCCGACAAGCGGCAGGTGCAGCTGATGGTGGCGCGGCTCTTAAACCTCGACCGGGTGCCGGAGCCGGATGACGCCGCCGATGCGCTGGCCGTGGCATGGAGCGCGCTGGGCGCGGACGGGCGCCGGCGGTGATTCACTACGTGCGCGGCACAGTGGCGGCCCGCGACGCCAGCCGGGTGGTGGTGGAAACTGCGGGCGGCCTGGGGCTCGAAGTGTGGGTGCCGGCGTCCACGAGCGCGCGCCTGCCGGAGCCGGGCCGCCCCGTGAAGCTGTACACCCATCTGGCCATCCGGGAGGACAGCTGGCAGCTCGCTGGCTTTCTCACCATGGATGAGCGGGATGTTTTTCTGGCGCTGCTGGGGGTCAATGGCGTCGGGCTCAAAGTGTCCCTGGCAGTGCTGGGCCAAATTAAGCCCGACGGCGTGCGGGCTGCGGTGGCGGGCGGCGATTGGAAAGGCTTGACCCGGGTGTCCGGCGTGGGGCCCAAGTTGGCCCAGCGGCTGGTGGTGGAGCTGCGGGGCGTGCTGGCGGAGGGGCCCGCCGAGGTGCCGCGCGCGGCCAGCCCGCCTCCGCCGCCGGATGAGGTGGTCGATGGTCTGCTGGCGCTCGGCTATACTGGGGCCGAAGCGGCCTGGGCCGTCGAGGGGGTGCCGCCAGAGCCTGTGGCGGTGAGGCTCCGGGAGGCGCTCCGGCGGCTGGACTCGCGAAAAGGAATGGGGGGCGCGGATGCCGACCGACGCGACGGGGGGCCCTGAGCGGATGGTGTCCGCAGACGTCCTCGCGGCCGAGGCGCCGCTGGATCCGACGCTAAGGCCCGCCCGGCTCAGGGAATATGTCGGGCAGCGCCGAGTGACGGAGCGCCTGTCGGTGTTTGTAGAGGCGGCCCTGGCGCGCAGCGAAGCGCTGGACCACGTGTTGCTGTACGGCCCGCCGGGGTTGGGAAAAACCACGCTGGCCCACATTGTCGCCAATGAAATGGGCTCCAACATTAGAATCACCAGCGGGCCCGCCATCGAGCGCGCGGGCGATTTGGCGGCCATTCTCACCAACTTGGATGAGCGCGATGTGCTGTTTATCGACGAGATTCACCGCCTGAATCGAGCGGTGGAGGAAGTGCTGTACCCGGCCATGGAGGATTACGCGCTGGACTTGGTGCTGGGCAAGGGGCCCAGTGCGCGGTCGGTGCGGCTCGACCTGCCGCGCTTTACGCTGGTGGGGGCCACCACCCGCGCCGGCATGCTCACCTCGCCCCTGCGAGATCGCTTTGGTGTGATTTTGCACCTGGACTTCTATCCCGTGGACGAACTGGCGGCGATTGTCGCTCGCACCGGCCGACTGTTGGGGATGGACTTGGATGCAGGCCTGGCCACGGAAGTGGCCCGCCGCAGCCGCGGCACCCCCCGCGTTGCCAACCGACTGCTGCGCCGGCTGCGCGACTACGCCGAAGTGCGGGGGGGAGGGGTGCTGAGCGCTCCGGTGCTGGACGAGGGCCTGGCACTGCTGGAAGTGGACCAATATGGGTTGGACCTGGTGGACCGCCGGGTGCTGTGGGCAGTGGCCGACCGCTATGGCGGCGGGCCCGTGGGGCTGGAAACGCTGGCGGCGGCCGTGGGAGAGGAGCCCTCGACGCTCGAAGACTTAGTGGAGCCCTACTTGCTGCAGGTGGGGCTGCTGGAGCGGACCGCCCGCGGCCGCCAGCTGACGGCGCGGGGCTTGGAGTATCTGGGCCGGGAGCCGCGCGGGCGCGCGCAGCTGGCACTGCCGGATCCGGATCCGGATCCCCGGTGAGTGTGGCCCCCCGAAATGGCTGCGATGGTGCGAACAATGCAGCAGACGGTGAGGTGAGCCAGCTTGGGCGTTCACTTCGGCGGCCAGTCGCGGGGCGACGAGATGCTGAGGCGAGCTCGTCAGGGAGATCGCGAGGCGCGTGATGCGCTGCTGCGGGATTTCATGCCCTTTATCCTGCGTGTCGCCAGCCAGGTGAGGGGCCGCTACATCCGCACGGGCGAGGACGAGGAGGTCAGTGTGGGCCTCTTGGCGTTTAATGAGGCGATCGATGCCTACGTGCCTGACCGCGGTGCGTTTTTGAGCTTCGCCCAAAGCGTCATCACCCGCCGCCTGATTGACCACCACCGCCGGCGCAAGAAGGATCCCGCCGTGCCGCTTTCGGAGTTGGAGCGGGAGGAAGGCTCAGACCGCGCCGGGCCGACGGTCCTGGACTTGGCCGCTGCGGCGGTGTGGAGCGCTCGGGAGCAGGACGAAGCCCGGCGGGAAGAAATTTCCGAGCTGGCAGCGGCGCTGGCGGCGTTCGGGATTCGCTTTAATGACCTGCCGAAGCACTGCCCTCGGCATCGGGACGCTCGGGAGCGAGCCATCCGGATGGCAGCGGCACTGGCGGCGGACCGCGAGATGGCTCGCCAGCTTCAAGCCACCGGGGTGCTCCCGCTAGCCGCGCTGGCGGCGCGCACGGGTGCCGCCAAAAAGACCCTGGAGCGGCATCGTCGATACATCATTGCCGTGGCGCTGATTTTCATTCACGAGCGGGAGTGGCCGGAGCTTCAAAGCTATTTGCGGCCGGCAGGCGGAGGAGAACGGGGGAGTCGGCCATGACCGAGCGGGCCGTAGTGCTGTCGGTAGAACGTCGCGGCGTGACGGTGCTGTGCCCCGGCGGCGCCGTGAAAACGGTGCCGTGGGCTGGCCGTCTGCCCAGCGTGGGCCAGGAGGTGCTGGTCGGCAGCTCCCGGGCGGGCGCTTGGTCCACCTGGGCCGCCGCGGCGGCCATGATGCTGCTGGTGGCCGGCGGGGCATCGCACGCGCTCCGCCCGCCGCCGCCAGCGTCGGCGGTGGTGGGCGCCGTCAGCGTGGACATTAACCCCAGCGTGGAGCTGCTGATCGGCCAAGCGGGTCAGGTGGTGGGCGTGCGTGCATACGACACCGCCGGCACAGCCCTGCTGCGGGCCAACCCGGGGATGCGGGGAGAGTCGGTGGTGGCGGCGGTAGAGTCGGCGGCGGCGTGGTCGGCGCGGCACGGCTACTTGACCCGCTCCCATGCCGTGCTGATGCTGGCGGGCTGGGCGGCGGGCACGCGCGGTTCCGCGCGGGTGGCCAGCGATCTGCGCGATGCGGCGGCGGCGCTACGCCGCCAGGAGGTGCCTGGGTCGGTGCTGGCGCTGCCCTTGGCCACGGGGGGGGTACTGCGCACCTCGGAGCGCGACGGGGTGTCGCTCGGCCGGTATCTTCTGGCTCAGATGCTCGGCAAGGCGCCCCGCGCGGTCGCGCATGTGCCGCTGGCGGAGCTGTTCCAGGCGTGGCCGCCCAAAGCCGTCTCGCTGCGGACGCCCTCGCATCAGGCCGCCTCACATGCCAGCGGGACAGTCCCGTCCCAGAGGTCGTCCACCGCGCCCGCGTCGCCGAGCCGTGGCCAAGGCGTGCCTTCGGGCGGGGGCAGCCCCAAGACGCATTCCGGCCTGTCTTCGAAGTCGGTGCCGGCGGTGCGGATGCAGACCGTGCACGGTCGGTTGACCGGCCTGGGGCCCGACAGTGTGGTGGTGGGGGGGAAGGCTTATCCGTTGGCGCCCGCCGTTGACTTCACCATCGGGGGCGCGGCCGCTCACTTTGCCCTGGGCCGGGTGCTGCAAAGTATTGGGGCATCCGTCGTGCTCACGCTCAATCGCGCGGGCGAGGTGGTCACGCTGGCCGTGCCAGGGGCTAGACACGGGGCCCCGGTGGCCGGACTGCCCTAAGCGCGGCGAATTGGTGCCGAAGCTTGGACTTCTCGGGCCATCCCGCCTACACTCCTCACAGTCGGCCGCCGGGAGACGGCCGGAGTCAAGTCATAGCCGAGGGAGGGAATGGCGACGGGAGCTACATCAAGCGGCCAACTGCTGTATGTGCTGCTGATTCTCATCGTGGGCGGTATGATGGCATTCACCTTGCTGCAGCGTCGGCAGGCGCAGCGCCAGCGGGCGGCACTCCAATCAAGCCTCCAGCCAGGCGATCGCGTGGTGACCCTGGGGGGGATTGTCGGGCGCGTGGCCTCCGTGGAGGGAGACCGCGTGCGGGTGGTCGTGGCCGACGGCGTGGAGCTGGAGCTGGTGCGCTGGGGCATTGGGCAGCGGCTCGACGGATAGCCGCGGCCCGGGGTGGCTGTGTTATAATGGCGCCACTTTCCGGGCCTTAAGGTGAAGGAGGACTCAGTGCGTGGCGGATGCCAGTCTCAATCCCTACTTGCGTGCGCAGCAGGCGTTTAAGGAAGCGGTGGATACCCTCGGGCTCGAGCCGGGGGTCTACGAGCTTTTGAAACAGCCGCTCCGATTTTATGAAGTGGCGGTGCCGTTTATTCGCGATGATGGCACGCTGCAGGTGTTTCCGGGGTATCGCTCTCACCACAACGACGCACTGGGTCCCACAAAAGGCGGGCTGCGCTTTCATCCGGACGTTAACGCGGACGAGGTGAAGGCGCTTTCTATGTGGATGACCGTCAAGTGCGCGCTCCTGGGACTGCCGTACGGCGGCGGCAAGGGCGGCATCGCCTGCGATCCCGAGCAGCTGTCGGACCGAGAGCTCGAGCGGCTGTCGCGCGAGTACATCCGCGGCATCGCGCTGGTCATTGGCCCCGACAAGGACATTCCGGCCCCGGACGTCTCCACCAATCCGCAGATCATGGCGTGGATGGTGGACGAGTACAGCCGCATTCGTGGGGAAAACAGCTTTGGCATGATCACCGGCAAGCCGCTGGTCATTGGCGGATCGAAGGGCCGCCTGCAAGCCACCGGCCGCGGGCTGGTGGCTTCCGTGCGCGAGATGGCGCGCCAAGTCAACCTGGACTTTGCTCAAAGCCGGGTGGCGATTCAGGGGTTCGGCAACGTGGGGTCGGTGGCCGCCGCCACCGCCCACGACATGGGCGCTCGGGTGGTGGCGGTGTCGGACAAGGAGGGCGGCATTTACAATCCTGAGGGCTTGGATGTGCCGGGGGTGCTGGCATATAAGCAGGTCCACCGCAACGTGGTGGGCTTCCCGGGGGCGGAGCCGGTATCCAACCACGACCTGCTGGAGCTGCCATGCGACATTCTGCTGCCGGCGGCGCTGGAAAACGTCATCACGGCCGACAACGCGGAGCGCATTCAGGCGAGGATCGTGGGTGAGGGCGCCAACGGGCCGACAACCCCGGAGGCGGACCAGATTTTGTTCGAGAAGGGCGTCCTGGTGGTGCCCGACATCCTGGCCAACGCCGGCGGCGTGACGGTGTCTTACTTCGAGTGGGTCCAGAACCAAGGTCGGTGGTACTGGACAGAGCAGGAGGTGGATGAGCGGCTGCACCAGATGATGGGGGCGGCCATCGAAGCGATGCACGAGATGCACGAGCGATACGGCGTGAGCCACCGGCGTGCGGCGTATCTGGTGGCCGTGGATCGGATCGCGTCGGCGATGCGTGTGCGCGGCTGGCTGAAGTGACGGGCGCGGGGCCACCGCCCGGCGCGTCCAGCGCCATCCCGCCGGAGACGCTGTCGGGCATCCCGGTGGACCTGGTGTACCGGGATGCCCCGCTGGGGGAGCTGGGGGAGCCCGGACGCTACCCGTTTACGCGCGGCATTTATCCTACGATGTATCGCGGGCGCTTGTGGACGATGCGGCAGTATGCGGGATTTGGCACCCCGGCGGAGTCCAACCGGCGCTATCGGTACCTCTTGGACCAGGGGCAGACCGGGCTGTCGGTGGCGTTTGACCTGCCGACGCAAATGGGCTTTGACTCCGATGACCCGGCGGCGGCGGGCGAAGTGGGCAAAGTGGGCGTGGCGATTGACTCGCTGGCCGACATGGAGATTTTGCTGGCGGATATCCCGCTGGACCAAGTGACCGTGTCGATGACCATCAATGCCCCGGCGGCGATTTTGCTGCTGATGGTGCTGGTGGTGGCGGAGCAGCAGGGGGTGCCATGGGATAAGGTGTCCGGCACCATTCAAAATGACATCCTGAAAGAGTATGCGGCGCGTGGCACCTATATTTTCCCGCCGCGGCCGTCGATGCGCCTCATCACCGACACCTTTGGATGGTGTGCGGAGCACGTGCCGGGCTGGAATACGATTTCCATCTCGGGGTATCACATCCGCGAGGCCGGATCCACGGCCGCCCAGGAGGTGGCGTTTACGCTGGGAAACGGCATCGCTTACGTGGAAGCCGCGCTGGCGGCGGGCTTGGCGGTGGACCAAGTGAGCCCGCGGCTGTCGTTTTTCTTCAATGCCCAAATTGACCTGTTTGAAGAAGTGGCGAAGTTTAGAGCGGCGCGCCGCATGTGGGCGCGCATCATGCGGGACCGCTTCGGGGCGCAGGATCCCCGCTCGCAGATGCTGCGGTTTCACACCCAAACGGCGGGCAGTTCGCTGACGGCCCAGCAGGTGGAGAACAATGTGGTGCGCGTCGCCATTGAGGCACTGGCAGCGGTGCTGGGCGGGACCCAGTCCCTGCACACCAACGCGCGCGACGAGGCGCTGGGCCTGCCAACGGAGGGATCGGCCCGGCTGGCGCTCCGCACCCAGCAGGTGCTCGCGTACGAGACGGGGGTGGTCAACACGGTCGACCCACTGGGGGGATCCTATTTTGTTGAGGCGCTGACGGATCGCGTGGAATCAGAAGCCCAGCGATATTTGGATGAATTAGACCGCCGCGGCGGGGCCGTCGCCGCCATCGAAGCGGGCTATGTCCAGAAGGAAATTCAGGAGGCCGCCTGGCGGTATCAGCAGCAGGTGGAGCGCGGGGAAAAAGTGCAAGTGGGTGTCAATCGCTTCCAGGCGGATCATCAGGAGCCGGTGCCGGTGGCGGTGGTGGATTCCGCGGCCGAGGAGGTGCAGCGCGCCAGTCTCGAGGCCGCGCGCGCGCGGCGGGACCCGGGCCGCGTGGCCGCGGCGCTGGAGGAGCTGGCCCGGGTGGCCATGGGTGACGGGAACTTGCTTCCCCCCTTGCTGGAGGCAGTGCGCGCGTACGCCACCCTGGGGGAGATGGTGGGCACACTGAAGAAGCCTTTTGGGCAGTACCGCCCGCCGGTCGTGCTGTGATGGCGGAGCCGGCATCGGGATGGGCGCTGGACCACATGGGCGTGGCTGTGGCAGACTTGGACGCCGCGCTGGCGCAGTGGGGGCAGCTGGGATTGCGGCCCACGCACGTGGAAGACGTGACGGCCGACGGCATACGGGTGGCGTTCTTGCCGTGGGCGGGCGGTGAGCTGGAGCTGATGGCGCCCACCGAGCCGGAGGGGGCCGTGGCACGCTTTTTGGCGAAGCGCGGGCCTGGGCTCCACCATGTGGCGTTCCGGGTTGGCCACTTGGCTGAAACCCTTGCCCAGTTGGCCGAAGCCGGCGTGCGGCTGGTGGACGCCGTGCCGCGTCCGGGCTCGCGGGGAACCTTGGTAGCGTTTTTGCACCCTAAGAGCCTGGGCGGAGTTTTGACAGAGTTGGTGGAGGCGTCGGATGGCGAATAGCAAAAAGCTGGCGGAGCTGGCGCGCCGCCGAGAGCAGCTCTTCGCGATGGGGGGAGCCGAGCGCGTCGAGCGCCAGCACCAGATGGGTAAGTGGAGCGCCCGCGAGCGGCTGGCCGCGCTACTGGATCCCGACACCTTCCAGGAGCTGGGCGCCCACGTCGAGGCGCGGGTGGGCGAGCCCGCGCCCGCTGATGGCGTGGTGACGGGGGTGGGGCGCGCTGGCGGCCGGCCGGTATATGTTTACGCCCAGGACTTTACGGTGGTAGGCGGCTCGCTGGGTGAAATGCACGCGAAGAAGATTCAGGCCATGCAGGACTTGGCGCTGAAAGCCGGGTGCCCCATGGTGGGGCTGAACGACTCGGGCGGCGCCCGCATTCAGGAGGGCGTGGATGCACTGTCCGGGTACGGCGAGATTTTTCGGCGCAACACCCATGCCTCGGGCGTGATTCCGCAAATCACGGTGATTATGGGCCCGAGTGCGGGCGGCGCCGTGTATTCCCCGGCCCTGACGGACTTGGTGATAATGGTGCGGGGCACGGCGCAGATGTTCATTACCGGCCCCCAAGTCATTCGGGCCGTGACGGGCGAGCAAGTGACGGCCGAGGAGCTCGGTGGTGCAGATGCGCAGCTCACGCGCTCCGGCGTCGCGCACTTCGCCGCCGACACCGACGCCGAGGCGCTGGCGCTGACGCGAGAGCTGTTGGCGCGCTTTCCGGCCAACAACTTGGAGGACCCTCCGCGGCAGCCGCCGCGCCCGCCGGAACCGGTTGATCTGAATGGGCTGGTGCCGGACGATCCCAATAAGCCCTATGACGTGCGGCGCATTATTGCGGGGGTGGTGGACCGCGGCAGCTTTTTGGAGTGCCAGGCGGGTTACGCCGACAACGTGGTGGTGGGCTGGGCACACTTAGATGGGCAGCCGGTGGGTGTGATTGCCAACCAGCCGCGCGTGCTGGCGGGCACGCTGGACATCGACGCCTCCGACAAGTTGGCCCGGTTCGTGCGCCTGTGCGATGCGTTTAATTTTCCGCTGCTGACGCTCGTGGACACGCCCGGCTATCTGCCCGGGACGGCGCAGGAGTATGGCGGCATCATTCGGCACGGCGCCAAGGTGCTGTATGCCTACGCGGAGGCCACCGTGCCCAAAGTTACCGTGATCCTGCGGAAAGCTTATGGAGGCGCTTATCTCGCCATGTGCAGCCGCTCGCTGGGGGCGGACTTGGCCGTGGCGTGGCCCTCGGCGGAAATTGCGGTCATGGGGCCGGAGCCGGCGGCCAACATCATCTATCGGCGGGAGTTGGAGGCGGCGCCGGATCCGGCGGCGGCGCGCCGCGAGAAGGTGGCCGAGTACCGCGAGCGCTTTGCCAACCCGTACGTGGCGGCGGCCCGCGGCTATGTAGATGCCGTGGTGGAGCCAGCGGAGACGCGCGCGGCACTGATCCGGATGCTGTCGGCGCTGATGTCCAAGCGCGAGAGCCGCCCAAGCAAGAAGCACGGGAACGTGCCGCTGTGAGCCGCCCAGAGGAGCGGCAGGCCGAACAGCATCGGGCGCGCGTGGCCGCGATAGTGGCCGCCCTGGTGGCGGCCGAGGTTGCGAGCGCCAGCGCCTCGGTGCGGGTCCGGCCCGTGTGGCCGGAGCCCGGCCCGTGGATTTGGCTGGGGCGCCGGGAAGCAATGCAAGGAGGGGGGCGTTGGTGATGGCGAGGCGCTTTCAGGTGACGGTGGACGGACACAGATACGAGGTGGAGGTGTCGGAGCTGCCCGACACCGCGCCCGCCCTGGCGGAGCCTGCCCTGCGGGCCCCGGCTCCCGCTCCCGCCGTGTGGGGCGCCGCCCACGCGCGGGAGGGGCTGGCCGCTGGGCCGCGCCAAGCCTCCGCGGGAACTATCGCAGCACCCCTGCCGGGGGTGGCGCTGGAGGTGCGGGTGGCCGTGGGCGACTCTGTGGCTGCGGGTGACGTGCTGGTGATTTTGGAAGCGATGAAGATGGAAAACGAAATCACTGCCGCGGCAGCGGGAACGGTCGAGACCGTGCATGTGGTGCCGGGCGCCAGTGTCGCGGCGGGGGACCCGCTTGTGACGCTGGGGTAAATCGCCGGAGCCGCATCGGGCAACGCCCGGCTCGGCCGCTAGGTGCCGCGGGCCGGGCGGCCGATGGGTGCGCTATTTGGGGTTGGTGAGGCGCAGGTACCACTCCCGGTAGTCCAATCCCTGGGACTGGGCTTCTTCCGGGGTCTCGATTTTGTCCAGCGAGACGGGGGCGGGCACCACCACCGGCTCGCCGCGCCTCCAGTCGACAGGGGTGGCGAAGTTGGTCCGTGCTTTGACCTGCAGGCTGTCAAACACGCGCAGCAGCTCATCCACGGAGCGGCCGGTGGACAGGGGATAGTACAGCAGCGCCCGCACGACGCTGGCATCATCAATGAAAAACACCGCGCGGACGGTTTCCGTGAGCGCGTCGCCCGGGTGGATCATCCCGTACTTTTTGGACACCGCCATGTCCACGTCCGCGATGATGGGGAAAGGAATGGGGCGCCCCAGCATCTCTCCCATGCTTTTCATCCACGCGATGTGCGCGGGGACGCCGTCTACGGACAATCCCAAGAGGTCGATGCCGCGCTGCTGAAACTCATCGTACCGGCGGGCAAATTCCATGATTTCCGTGGAGCACACCGGTGTAAAGTCGTTGGGGTGGGAAAACAGCATCAGCCAGTGGCCGCGGTACTGGGACAGGCTCACGGGGCCGTGGCTGCTTTTGGCGTCGAAATCCGGGGCGGGCTCGCCAATGCGAGGCAGGCGTACCGCCGTCTCCTCCAGATGCTCCATGGTCACACTCCTTCCGCGCCGTGCAGCGGGCCAGCCCGCCAAGCCCGGCTTCGTCCATTATAAGGATCCACCGGGTCCGTGGCGCGGGCTTATGCCGAGCGTGCATGGCGCGGGCGATGTAGTAAGCTTTGAGGGGGGGCGCCGATGCTTGCACCGCAGTCCCTAGATCAGCCGGGTGGATTGGCTGCGCGGGCCTGGCTGTGGATGGGCATCGCGGGGGTGTGGCTGCTATACCTCCTGTACCCCATCGGGCAGTTTGTGGGCCGGCGCGAAGCCGCCGGTTCGACCGTCTGGGCGATATTGCTGCTCGGCCTGTTTCTGGCTGCCTACGCGATGGCGTGGCGGCGGCCTGTTCAGATGACGGATGCCGGCCGCCTGGCGTGGGCCAGCGCGCTGGCGGGGCTCTCTGTGCTAGCTGCTTGGGTCCTCCACCTGCCCGATGCCCTGGACGGGTGGGTGTATGCGGGTCCAGTGCTGGGGCTGGCCGTGGACCGGCGCTGGGCCGCGGCCGGGATTGCAGGCGGCGGGGCGGCGCTGGGGGGTGCCTGGCGGCTGCTCGAGGGTCCTGGCGCGCCGGCCGCGCTGCTGTGGAGCCTCTTGGTCCCATTTGTCGCCGCGGCCGTGGCGATGCAGGCTTGGTCGAGGTTTTGGCGCATGGGGGTGCGTCTGCGGGCCGCAGAGCGGCAGGTGGCCGACTTGGCGGTGGCCAACGAGCGGCTGGCACTGGCGCGAGACCTGCATGACGTGGTTGGCCACACGCTGTCCGCGCTGGCGGTGCGGGCCGACTTAGCGGCGCGGGAGGCATTGGAGACCGCCCCGGCGAGTGCCGCCGAGATGGGCCGGGTGGCGCAGCTGGCGCGGGACGCGCTGGCGGATGTGCGGCGCCTGGTCTCCAGTTGGCGTGCGGTCTCGCTCGAAGGTGAGTGGGAGCAGGCCCGCGGGATCCTGGAGGCGGCTGGGCTGCAGGTGGAGAGCCGCGTGGAGCCCCTGCCGCTGCCGCCCGAAGTTGACCGGGCACTCGCCTTTTTTGTTCGCGAAGGGGTGACCAACATCTTGCGCCACAGTGCCGCGACCGAGTGTTGCCTGACGCTGGCGGCAGTCGGGGACCGCCTGTGCGTCGTGCTGCAGGACAACGGATCCGCGCCCCCTGGCCAGGCCCGAGCCGACGGCAGTGGCCTTTCGGGTCTGCGCGAGCGCCTTCTGCAGCTGGGGGGCCACCTCTCGGCCGAGTCGACCCCCACGGGATTTTGTCTGGCGGCGGAGGTGAGCTGGCATGGCGTCTGAAGTAGCTCCGAGGAGTCTCATCACCGTGGTGGTGGTGGAGGACCAGGCGCTGGTGCGCGATGCGATTAGCCGGCTGCTGAACTTTGAGCCTGATATTCGGGTCGTGGGGGCAGCTGCCGACGGCGTCGCCGGCCAGGCCCTCATTCACGCGGCGAAGCCCCACATTGCCCTCCTGGACGTGGAACTGCCGGTCATGGATGGGCTGCGCCTGGCGGAGGCGGTGCGCCGGGACAGTCCCCAGACGGTGGTGGCGATGCTGACGACGTTTGGCCGGCCAGGCTATGTGGAGCGCGCGCTGGCGGCCGGAGCGAAAGGTTTCTTGCTGAAGGAGCACCCGGTGGCCCACTTGGCGGACGATATCCGCCGGCTCCAGGCGGGGGCGGTAGTGGTGGACCAGGAGCTGGCCGTCGCGGCCCTCGTCTCGGGCGGAAACCCACTGAGTGCGCGGGAGCGGGATATTTTGAGGCGAGTGGGGCAGGGGGAGGGCGTCGCCGCCATGGCGGCGGCTTTGCATCTGTCCGTCGGAACGGTGCGCAACTACCTGTCCGCCGCCATGCAGAAACTTTCCGCCTCCACGCGCTGGGACGCTGCCCGCCGGGCCGAGGAGTGCGGCTGGCTGTAGCAGCGGGACTCCCGCGAGAATCCCACCAGATTGCTGACACGTCCGACAGGAATTGTCCGTGGGCTTGGAGAAGTCTTCCGAAAATTGCGCGGCCGCCCCCCGCGGGCAGGCAGCTCAAGGGGGACAGTTCCGTGACAGTCGAGGCTATGGGGCGGCCAAGCCCCTTTCGAGGTCTCATGATGGACGACGTGCCGCTGACCATCAATTGGGTCATGCGCCGCGCCGCCACCATCTTTGCTGACAGGCCGGTGGTGACCCGCACGCCGGATGGGGGCCGGCACCGCTACACCTATCGGGCGCTGGCGGAGCGCGCTGGGCGATTGGCCGGCGGCTTGGCCGCGCTGGGGGTGGGGCCGGGGGACCGAGTGGCCACCCTGGCCATGAACCACTACCAGCACTTGGAGATGTATTTTGCGGTGCCGGGAATGGGCGCCGTGCTGCACACCGTGAATCCGCGCCTGCACCCGGATGACTTGGTGCACATCATGCGCGAGGCCGGCGATCGGGTGGTGGTGGTGGACCAGCGGCTGTGGCCCGTGTGGGAAAAAATTCGCGAGCGCCTGCCCGCGCTGGCAGCCGTCGTGGTGGAGGATGGCACC
Source organism: Bacillota bacterium (assembly GCA_021846505.1). Classification (GTDB taxonomy): domain Bacteria; phylum Bacillota; class Sulfobacillia; order Sulfobacillales; family JAIMBI01; genus JAJZWV01. Next base: position 25,451 of record JAJZWV010000009.1, on the reverse strand, counting down.
GGGCCGGTGCCGGCCGGATCCCTGGGTTACGAAGCCGTCCTGGCCCGCGGCGAGCCCGTCCCACTGGCGGACGGGGTGGCTGACGATCGGCAGGCCGCCGCCATGTGCTACACCTCTGGCACCACGGGCCGCCCTAAAGGGGTGGTCTACTCCCACCGGAGCCTGGTGCTGCACGCGCTGGCGGAGGCGGCCGTGGATTCCATTGGCCTGTCAGAGCGGGACACGGTGCTCCCGGTGGTGCCGATGTTTCACGTCATGGCCTGGGGCCTGCCTTATGGCGCGGCCCTGCACGGCGCCGGGCTGGTGCTGCCCGGGCATGACCTGACGCCGGTGGGGCTGTTGACCCTGCTGGAGGAGACCCGCACCACGCTCACGGCGGGCGTGCCCACCATTTGGTTGGGCATCCTGGCGGAGCTGGATGCGCACCCGGGCCGGTATGATGTGTCGCGGCTACACACGATGTTGGTGGGCGGCGCCGCCGTCCCCCCTTCGGTGCTCGCAGGGCTGCGCGATCGGCATGGGCTGACCGTGCTGCATGCCTGGGGAATGACGGAGACGACGCCCCTGGGGTCGGTGGCGCACGTGCCAGCGGGAGTGGATCCCCGCCCCGGTCCCGAGGGCGACGCATACCGCCTGTCCCAGGGGCGGCCCGCGGCTCTGGTGGAAATTCGGGCCCGCGGCGCCGGTGGCTTGGTTCCCTGGGATGGCAGCACGCCGGGGGAGCTGGAGGTGCGGGGGCCCTGGGTCGCGGCACATTACTACGGCGGCGACGACGACGGCAAGTTTACTGACGATGGCTGGTTCAGGACCGGCGACGTGGTGACCATTGATGCCCGAGGCTACCTGGTCATCCGGGACCGCGCCAAGGATCTGGTGAAGTCCGGAGGGGAGTGGATCAGCTCGGTGGCGCTGGAAAATGCCCTGATGGGCCACCCGTCGGTCGCGGAGGCCGCGGTGATTGCGGTGGCCCATCCGCGGTGGCAGGAGCGGCCGCTGGCCGTGCTGGTGGGGCGCGGGTCCGATCGCCCCAGCGATCTTGAGCTGGCCCGTTTTCTGGCGCCGCAGTTTCCTGACTGGTGGCTTCCGGACGGCTATCGGTGGGTGGACGCTATTCCGCGGACGGCGACCGGGAAATTTCTCAAGACGGCGCTGCGCGAGCAGTTTCACGATGCGCTGGAGGACCGAGGGAGGGACCGACGTGGCGAGTAATTCAGGAGAGCGTGCGGTGGATTGGACGAATGCCGCGGTCATGGTGTTTGGGGGTGGCTCCGGGCTGGGGGCAGCCAGTGTCGACAGCGTAGCGGCACTGGGCGCGCGGGTGGCCATCGTCGATGTCAATCGAGCGGCCGCCGAAGCCGTGGCGGGCCCGCTGGGCGACCGCGGTTTGGCACTTCAGGCCGACGTGGCGGAGGAAGAGCCGGTCCAGGCCGCGATCGCGGCGGTGCTGGACCGATGGGGCGCGGTGCGGGGCGTAGTGCACACCGCCGGGATTGCGATTGCCGAGCGGCTGCTGAGCCGATCAGGCCCGCACGACCTGGATCGGTTTCGGCGGGTGGTCTCGGTGAACCTCGTGGGCACCTTCAATGTGATGCGGCTGGCGGCCCGCGCCATGACGGCCAACGCGCCGGATGCCGAAGGCCAGCGGGGCGTCATCGTGGTCACTGCATCTGTGGCGGCGTTTGAGGGCCAGGTGGGCCAGGTGGCTTACGCCTCTTCCAAGGGAGGGGTGGCGGCCCTGGTGCTGCCGGCGGCGCGCGAGCTGGCGCGTGACGGCATTCGGGTGGTGGGGGTGGCCCCGGGCATCTTCGAAACCCCGATGATGGCTGGCCTGCCGGAGGCAGCGCGGCAGTCCCTGGGACGGCAGGTGCCGTTTCCGCCGCGACTGGGCCGCCCATCCGAATATGCGTTGCTGGTGCAGCAGATTTTCCTAAACCCGATGCTGAATGGCACCGTCATTCGCCTCGACGGCGCGATACGCATGGCACCCCGCTAAGGGGCGCCTGCCGAGCCACCAGGAGGTGCGGGCATGCGCGATCCGCGCACGGTTCTCATGGTATTTTTGTCAAGCTATCGGGACATCGTCGGGGCAGACCAGCTGGAGCATAAGCTGGCGGCCATCGCGGGCGCCCTGGTGCGCGCCGGGCTGTTTCGGCGCGCAGCCGTCCAGGTGTATGCGTCCCTCTATGGCGAGAAGCTGTTTGGGCTGGCTGGACTGACCGCCGATGAAGAAGCATGGATACGCAGCCATGATGTCCTGCCCGAGGAAGAGTACGCCCGCGTTCAGCAGCACGGAGTGCGCATTGAGGAAGTGTACTACGTGCCGCATGAACGCCTCAGGTTTGTCCTGCCCAACCTGGAAGACGTCCTGCTGTCCGACAGCCGCACGCCGACCGAGGGGTGGCAGGAAGGCATGTGGCACCCCGACGACATGTTGTACATGCCCCTGTTGGCGTCTGATGGCTGCGCGCTGGGCAATATCACCGCCGACGCTCCATTTGACAACCGGGTGCCTGACGTCGAGACGGCGGCTCTGCTGGCTCCGTTTGTCGCCATGGCTGCGGCCACCGTGGAGCATGAGCTGAACCGGCGGCGGGACTTTATGACGCAATGCTTCAACGGCCAATTTTTCCGCGATGAAGTGAATCGGCGCATGGGCGTTTCTGGGCGCCGCCTGGGCTTGGCGTTTGTCGACATGAATGGGCTGAAGGCGGTGAACGACCGCCTGGGCCATGAAGCGGGCGACCGCGCCATTCAAGCCACCGCCGACGGCTTGCGCTCGCTTGTGCGCACACTGGCGGGGGCGGTATTTGACGACCCGGTGGTGTGCCGCCTGTATGGCGACGAATTTGGTGTGCTGTTTCAGCCTCGGGTGGCGGTGGCGCCGGAAGATGTCAGCCGGGCGATGCTGTCGCAGTGGCCAGCGGGCGTCCCCGCCGCCGCCATTGGTGTGGCCGTGAGCGACGCCGAGGACAGCCCCCGCACGCTGGTGCGCCGTGCCGAAGAGCATATGTATGCGGCCAAGCGCGCCATGCGTACCACGGGGGCCGGGGAGGAGCGCCGCGCGGGCGAATAGCCCGGCCGGCGGAATTTGTCGTATTCTCCTATACGGAAAGCGCGTGAAACGGTAGCCGAAGGCGAGGCGTTGCGGCATTGATTCAGTTGGAGGGCGTCAGCGTGCTGTTTGCAGGACTGCCGCGCCCGGCGTTGGACGGCGTGCATTTGAAGCAGGGTCCGGGGTGTCTCGCGGTGCTGGGGCCGCACGGCTCGGGCAAGTCCACGCTGCTGAGCGTGGTGGCATCCCGGGTTATGCCGACCCGCGGCACGGCTTGGGTGGCGGGGTCCGATGTGGCGGCGGATCCGCTGGCGGTCCGCACCCGCGTGGGATACGTCCCGCAGGCCGTGGTGGTTCCGGAGGAGCTCACCCTCGCTGAGTACTTGCTGGAGCTGGCGCGGCTGGATGGCTTGGGGCGGGAGGCGCGCGACCGCGCCGAGGCGGCGGTGGCCGCAGTGCACCTAGGAGACGCGGCCAACCGTCGGCTGGGCGCCTTCTCCGGGGGTATGAAGCGGCGCGCACTGCTGGCGCAGGCCCTCATGAAAGATCCCGCAGTGCTGGCCGTGGAAACGCCTACCGCCGGACTGGACCCCTACGAGCAGCTGATGACCCTGGAGCTGCTGCGCTCACTAGCGGAAGATCGGCCGGTCCTGCTATCCACCACCGTGGTGGACGAGGTGCTGGCGGTGGGGGGACACGTGGCGGTGCTGGACCGCGGCCGCCTCATCCGCCGCCTGCCGGCCCCGGAGCTGGCCCTGATGGCGCGTGGATTGGTGTGGGAGCTGCCTTGGAGTTTTCGCCCTCGGCTGGACGGCTTGGTGTTCCCCGGGCCGCGCCCGGACACCATCGCCGTCTTGGCCGATTCGTCGCCGCACCAAGTGGCCCGCCCGGTCGACCCCACACCCGAGTACGGGTACCTGGTGCTGTTGTGGAACAGCCGGCGGGAGTCCAAGACCGCGTGAGCGACCTGGCGATGAAAGTCCGGGGCTTAGTTCAGGTTGGCCGCGGGACCGAGGCGCCTGAGATTTTGCATGAAGTGACTATGGATCTGCGCCCCGGCCTTACGGCGCTGGTTGGCCCCAATGGAGCGGGAAAAACCACTTTGCTGCGCACGCTCGCGGGCCTGCTGCCGCCCGAGGAGGGCCACATCGAAGTGGGCGATGCGGCCATGCAGGACCGGCCAGGCGCGATTCGCCGCCGGGTAGGCTACCTGCCCCAATTTCCGGGCGTGTATCGGCGGCTGACGGTGCAAGAGCACGTGTGGCGCCAGCAAGCCTGGCTGATGGGTCGAGCCCCGGAGGAAGAGGATGTGCGCACCGCGCTGCGCCACTTCGGCCTGCTGCATCGGGCCGAGTGGGCGGCGGGCCGCCTGTCCGCGTCGGAGCGCCGCTGGCTGGCAATGGCCATGCTGTGGGCGCGCCGGGTCCCCGTCATGCTGCTCGATGAGCCCACGGCCGGCTTGGATTTGGAAGAGCGTCTAGCACTGTGGGACTTGCTCGCGACGCTGCTGCATGACCCGGATGGGCCGCGCGCGATTTTGATTACGACGCATCTGCTGGATGAAGTGGCGCGGTTTTGCACGGACGCCATGATGCTGGTGGACGGCCGCATGGTTTACCAGGGAGCCGTTACGGGCTTGGCGGCGCGAGCCCAAGGGCGCACCTGGTATGCGCCCCGAGGTGTAGCGGTGGCGGACGCGGTGGACGTGGGCGTGGACCTGGACCGGGACTGCCGCCTGGTGGTGTCGGTGGGGGAGCGCGATATGGGGGCGGCTGGGCCGCTGGCAGCCCGGCCGCCGCGGCTGCTGGACGGATACTTGGTGGTCGAGCGGCAGTGGCTGGAAGGGAGGTGGGCCGATGGGCGCCGCGCCCCCCGGCGGTAGCTGGGCCCGGCCCCGTGCCCTCACGGCCGTGTGGGTGCTGGCCGGCGACACCTGGCGCCAAAGTTGGCGGGAGGTGGTCGTGAGGACCGAGCTGGCGAGCCTGCTGGTGCTGTCGCTGGTGGCCGGCGCCGCCGCTATCGGGTCCCCGACCGCGGGTGACGGGGCGATTCAGATGCTGGCGCTGTGTCTCATGCTGGTGCCGTTCGCCATCGTGCTGGCCGCGGGGCAAATTTGGCGCAGTGCCGACGCCGAAGTGGCCGTGTTTGCGCGCCCGGTCAGCGCCAGCGGGTACGTGCTGGGGCGGGTGGCGGGGTTGGTCGCGGTTGGGTCGTTCATGCTGGCGGCGGTGGACGTGATGGGATCCCTCGCGCTGTTTGGGCTCGCGCGCTTGCCGCTGGTGAGCGCACTGGGCTGGGACACCGCGTGGTGCCTGCTGGCCGTCGGGCCGAGCCTCGTGCTGACGGCCGCAGCGGCCGTGTGGCTGGCGGGCCGCACTGGTGGCGGGAGCCGGTACTTCCTGATGGGAATCCTGGGCAGCCTGGTGATGGCGTTCCTGCAGTACAAGTGGGTTGCCCTGGCGGCGGCGCTGGACCCCCGCCTGTTTTTGTGGAGCCCGTTCCCAGGGCTGCTGACCCTGGGGCTGGCGCTGCCTCCCGAGCTGCTGGGGCCGACGCCCGGATGGCTCTGGGCCAACCGGGCGGTGTGGCTGGCGGCGGCCGGACTGCTGGCGATCGCCGCGATCCGCGAGCGCGATCGGAGGCGCACCACGCCCTCGGCGCACCCGGCCCGCGATCGCCGCTGGCACCAAGGCATGCTGGGTGCGCTGGCGCTGGCGGTGGTGTGGCTCGAGGTGACCGGGCTGTCTCTGTCGCCGGGCCTGCTGCCCGCGTCGGCGGCTTCGGCGGCGGCTGCGGGCGGCCGCGTGGCGGCGCTGGGCCCCCTATCACTTGACGTGTCGGTCAGTGCAGCCACCGGGGCGGTGGCGGGGGTCGCGCGGGTGCGGCTGTCTGCTCGCGGCGGCGGGGCGTCGCTGCTGTGGTTCTGGCTAAACCGCGGCTTATCCGTGACGCGGGCGACCTGGAACGGGCAAGGGGTGCCGGTCGCTCACCAGGGCGCGCGCGTGCTGCCGGGCAGTGCCGCGCGGCTGGTGGCCGTCCGCGTGCCGGGAGGGCGCGGGACGCTCGAGATTGCATACCGCGGCCGCCTGCTGCCGCTGGCGACCTGGCTGCCCACGCCGCCGTTTCCAGTCGGGGGCACCAGCGGGGAGGCTTATGCCGGGGGCGGCCGCGTGTACTGGTCGGGGGGAGGCGCTTGGTATCCGCGCCTGCTGGCCGGGGGAGCGGCTGGGCGGCCCCTTTTCCTCGCGACCTCGCTGTCGTGGGCGGTGACGGCCACGCCGAAGAGCCTTCCCCATTGGAGTGCCGTGCCCGCAGCCGGCGCGCCGGGCATCCTGCCCGCAGTGCTGTGGCTGTCGGGCCCCTACCACGCAACGCGGGTGGATGGGCGGTCCGTGTACACGCGCCGCCCAGTGACGGCGCTGCAAGCGGCGGCGCTGGCATCCTACGTGGCGGCGGACCAAATCCTGGCGCGATGGCTGCCGGGCTACGACGGCTCGGTGCCGCCGCTGGTCGTGGACCCGCTGCTCACGGCACCCGCGGTCACGCCGGCTTTTGTGGCCCTGCCGGGCCATTCTCCCTACTGCGCGCCGGTGGACTTGGTAGCCGGGGGATGCGCCACCAGCCAGCCCACCACGCTGGCGCCTTGGCTGCGCTTGGCGGCCGCCTCGTGGCAAAGTGCGCTGGGGGTGGGAAGCACGAACGCCGCGGCACCTGGGCCGTCGGTATTTCCGGCTGGAGATGAGCGGCGCGCGATTGTGCCCGTGCTGGCGGCCGCCACCGTCATTCGTGCGGACGCGGGGGGGCCCGTGGCTCGCGCGGTGGCGCTGGCGGGGTATCAGCGGCCGGGCGGGCTGCCGGTTCTGGGGCGGCTGACACCCACCCAGGTGGGGGAATTGAAGCAGCTGGCGGGTTGGGCCGCCGGGGCCAGCCCAAGCGCGTGGGCCGCCATGACCGCGCGCGTCGTGCAGACGGCCGCGCGTGGCCCCCTGACCTGGTCGAGCGTGCTGTCCGCAGAGTCCGGGTAAGTCAACGGGAGGTGACGCATGGCTCGTAAGCGGCGCATAGCCGGGATGGCCCGCCCCGCCAGCGCTTCGCGGCGGCGCATGGCTCTGGAGCTGAAGCTGGGATGGGGCGCGCCGTGGATCCTCGTCCCACTGGGGCTCGTGGTGCTTACGCTCATGCACACCGGGCTCGGGGGCGGCTCCAGTCAATGGGCCCGCCACTGGGGAGAAAATTGCGAGGCATTTGTTCCACTGGGGTTCGGCATCGGGTCCGCCTCGCTGCTGCTGGTGGAGCACGACGAAGGCATGCTGGAGATGGCCGCCCCGCTTCCCATGCCGCGGGTCGCGCGGGCGAGGATGCTGGTGCTGGTGGGCGGGGCGTGGCTCTTGGTGCTGCTGTGGCTGACCGTGCTGCGCGTGGCATTTGGACCGGTGCCGTTTGCCACAGGATTGGCGGCAGCCCTGGGGCCCGGCTTGCTGTTGGGCGGAGGCGCCGCGCTGGTGGCGAGCGCGTCCGGGCGCGTGGCGCTGGGCTATCTGGTGGCCATTGGGCTGCCGGTGATGGACTTGGTGCTTCAGCTGCTGGGGGTGTTTTACCGCCTGCCGCCCTTAGAGATGCTGAATGTGTTTGCCTACCGCTGGCCGACCCCGCTGCCGGGGTGGGTGGCGGTGAAGGCCGTCATGGGACTGGCGGGTCTGTGGCTGTATGCGCGTGCCATCCGCGGATGGAGGGATGCGGGCACAGAGCTTCTGTGATGGACTCACCCGCCACCGTACCAGAGAAGCGGCAGCGGAAAGCGTGGAGGAGCTTGAGACGGAGCCCAGCGTCGCGCAGTTGGACACCCCCGTGGTGGTGGTGGACCGGCGCATCGGGGAAGCCAATTTGGACCGAATGGCGACTCGAGTGAGTGTCCGCGGCAAAGTGCTCGTGCCCCATGCCAAGACGCACAAAAGCGTGATGTGGGCGCGCCGGCAGCTGGACTTGGGCGCCCGTGCCCTTATGGTGGCGAAGTTGGAGGAGGCGCGAGGGCTGGCCCATCATGGGTTTGCCGACCTGTCGGTGGCTGGTGGAGGTAGACACCGGACTTCACCGATGCGGGGTAGCGCAGGTGGAGGACGCCGTGGCTTTGGAGGAGGCGCTCACTGACATGCTTTGGCGGCCACCGCACGTGGCGCCTATCCGACAGCGAGCGTGTGGCCGCCCTCCAGGCTGAAAATGCGGTTCTGGCCGCGTAGGCCCGTGCCCTGTCGGCGCGAGGCTGGGCACCGGCTGTGATTTCCGAGGGCGGCAGCGGCCCCACGGGACACCTGGACCTGTTGTCGGCGGCGACGGAGCTTCGGCCCGGCACCTATATTTGCAACGACTGCGCCACGGTGGCCGCGAAGGCCGCAGAGTGGGCCGACGGCGCCGCGTTGGTGTGGACCGCGGTCGTGAGCACCCCGGCGCCGGATCGGGCCGTGGTGGACGCGGGCAGCAAAACGCTGGCGGGCGATGGGCCGGTCCTGGGCTCAGTCGGCCGCCTGCGTGAGCCCCCCGACCTCGTCATCGCGTCGCTGTCGGAGGAGCACGGGGTTGTTCGCGCGCCGGATGGCGGCCCCATGAGCCTCGCGGTCGGGGATCGCCTCTCGGTGGTGCCCAACCACGTATGCACTATGATCAATCTGCACGATGTTGTGCAGCTGGTGTATGGCGATCGCCTGGTGGGGGCGCTGGCGGTTGACCTGAGGGGCGCAATGCACTGAGGAGCCGCCGCCTCGCAGAGGGCGGGCTGCCGAGGCGCCCGCCCTCTCAAAGGTGTGCGGCCTAGAGCGTCAAGCGCTCAAATGCCGCCCGCAGCTGGTCATTCAGCACGCGGATGTGGGTACCCTTCATGCCCAGGGAGCGCGTTTGAATCACTCCGGCGCTTTCTAACTTGCGCAGGGCATTCACGATGACCGACCGGGTGATCCCCATTTCATCGGCGACGTGCGAGGTGACCACCAGCCCTTGGTTGTCGTTAATCTCGGCAAATAGGCGCTGCGCGGCAATCAGCTCCGAATAGGACAGGGCCTCGATAGCGGCCGAAACTTGAGCACGCTCGCGGTCGCGGTTGGCGGCGCGCACCTCTCGGGCTCGCCCCATCACCAGCGCAATAATGGTCGCCCCATACTCCGCCAGCAGCCATTCGTCAGAGGACAGCCCGGTCTCGGCGCGGTGGAGGGTTAGGATGCCGGTGGGGCCCGACTGGCCCTGCAGCACCATCTTGGTGGTAGGGGTGACGGATCCGCTGCGCCCGTTGGCGGCCGGTGGGCCAGCGCTGAGCGGTGCCTCGCCCAGCGGCGCGGTGACTTCCACCGCACAGCCCAAGGCAGCCGCCAGCTCCTCCATGAAAGGCTTCAGATCGTAGGTTTCGGGTGCCCCACGCCACAAGGCATCGGTCAGCTGCCGGAAGCTGTCCAGCAAAGGCATCTTGTTGTCCTCCTCGTAGGTGTATCACGGGTCTGTCACCGGTCTAGCCCCGGCGCATCCGCCGTCAAGCGGCCGGCGTGGCCGTCCGGGCGCTTCCCCTGCACCGATTCGCAAAAATCACAGCTTTTAGGGGATTGCGGTGTGTGCACTAGTCTGCCTACTGACCATGCGCAGTAGCAGCACGTGGTCCTACCAAATGCCATGTTACCATGAACTTATGGAGCGGCAAGCCGTAGGCGGCGAATTGAAGGGGCTCTCGCAGTTGTGTATTTGCGATTCAGGTCGGGGCAGTGCCGGAAGCGGCGGGGCGCCGGCGCCATGGCCGCCGGCGCCGCCTGGCGGGTGGGCGCGGGTGGACCCCATGGGGGAGCGGGCGCTGCTGTTGCGATGGGACAGTGGGATGGACCGCGCGGCGAACCGAAGCATCCAGCGCTTGGCGCGGGCCCTGGTGGACCGGGCTCGGCAGGATTCTCGCCTAGTGGCCGTCGTGCCGGGCTTTGACACGCTTTTGGTCGAGTTTGACCCGGATGCGGCAGCGCCCGAAGAGGTGTTGGGGGTCGTGCGCTGGGCCGCCTGGTCCGGGGTGCGCGGTGCGCCGCCCCAGCGCATTGAGATTCCGGTGTGCTATGGGGGGGTGTGGGGGCCTGATCTGAACGCCGTGGCCCGCCGGATCGGATTGTCGCCAGAGACCGTGGTGCGACTGCACGCGAACCGGCCGTATCACGTGTACTGCCTGGGATTTCAGGCCGGATTTCCCTACGCCGGTCCCCTGCCCGACGCACTGGTGCTTCCCCGGCGGGACCACCCCGCGCCGCGGGTGGCCGGCGGCGCGGTGGCGGTGGCGGGCCGGCAAACCGGCGTCTACACCCGGCCGGGGCCGGGGGGCTGGCACGTGATTGGAGCGACCCCGTGGAACTTGTTTCAGCCTCACCGCGAGCGGCCCACACTGTATCAGCCAGGCGACGAGCTTTGGTTTCGGCCCGTTTCTGCCCATCGCTTTCAGGAGTTGGCCGACTCTGGAGCCCCTGCATGACGCGATCGGTGCACGTGCTGGATCCCGGCCTGCTGACTACGGTGCAGGATTCCGGGCGTCCGCAGGGCCCGTCGCGGGGCGTCGCGCCGGGCGGAGCGGCAGACCCATGGGCCGCGCGCTGGGCGAACTATCTGGTAGGGAATGCGTTGGGCGCGGCGGTGCTGGAGGCGACGCTCGTGGGCCCGCGGCTCTTGCTGTCGGGCGCCGCAGTGTTGGGTGTGGCCGGCGCCGATATGCAAGTCCGGGTCAACGGCGCCCCGGTCCCCCCGGGGCATGCCGTGCGCGCTGAGGCGGGGTCTGTCTTGGAATCCGGCTCTGCGCGGCGAGGCGCCCGAACCTATATCGCCATCGATGGGGGCTTTGCCACGGAGCAGTGGCTGGGAAGCCGGTCCGTTGACTTGGCTGCGGGCCTCGGGCGCCCGATTGCCACGGGCGACATTCTGCCGCTCGGCGCCCCCGTCGCTGGTGCGATGCGTGGGCCTGTCGAAAATACGTGCCGGCTGAGCGCCACCGTCCGCGCCACGGCCGGGCCCGACGCCAGCGGGGGGCTGGCGGCGCGCGTCGCGCGCCAAAATTACCGCGTGTCGGCGCGGTCGGACCGTGTAGGGGTGCGGCTGGATCCCGAGGGCGGCCCGTCCCCATGGGAGGGCGTCGGCCCGGCGGCCTGGAGCCGGCGCTTGTCGGTCCCCATGGTCACAGGCGCCGTCCAGGTGACACCGGACGGTACGTGTCTGGTGCTGCTGCCGGGCCGCGGCATCTCTGGTGGCTACCCCGTGCCGCTGGTCGTGATCGCGGCCGATTGGCCCCTGGTGGCGCAGTGGGCTCCAGGGGTGACCGCTCGCCTGGCGATTGTGTCTCGCGACGAGGCGATCGCCGCCTGGCATGAGGAGGGGCACGCCGTCCCGCCCGCTTAAAGGCGGGGCCGGTGCTGTCGGACGAGAGGAGGGCCCGAAGTGCACTGGATGAGCTTGACGGCCGACTTGGGAGAAAGCTTCGGACAGTGGCGGATGGGAGACGATGCGGCGCTGCTGGCGGTGGTCACCTCCGCCAGTGTCGCATGTGGGTTTCACGCCGGCGATCCCGTCACCATGGAGCGCACCGTGCGGATGGCGCGGCAGCGGGGGGTAGGCGTGGGAGCCCACCCAGGCTATCGCGATCTCGAAGGATTTGGGCGGCGGGACTGGCAGTGGTCGTTCGACGAAATTCGAACGGCGGTGCTGTATCAGGTCGGCGCGCTGGCTGCGTTTTGCCAAGCAGAGGGCATCACCCTGGAGCATGTGAAGCCTCACGGGCAGCTATACAACCGCGCGCTGGTGGACCCGACGTCCGCTCGAGCGATTGCGGCGGCGGTCGCCGCCTTTCGCCCCGGGCTCATGCTGGTCGCGGCCGGAGGAGCCTTGGCGGCCGAAGCCCGTGCCGCGGGGGTGCCGGTGGCGGTGGAAGGCTATGTCGACCGGCGCTATGCGCCGGACGGCACGCTGGTGCCTCGCGGGCAGCGGGGAGCCCTGCTGGAGGATCCGGCCGAGGTGCTGGCGCAAGCGCTGAGCCTGGCCCGCGATGGCCGGGTGCGGTCGGCGGATGGCAGCTGGATTGCCGTGGCGCCGCACACCTTGGTGATCCACGGGGATGCGCCGGGCGCCGCCCAGCTCGCGCAGCACGTGAAGGATGGCCTCGAGCCGGCGGGAATCCACTGGGCCACGCTGGCGGAGGTTTTGGCGGCGCGGTGAATCCCTGGGTCCTGCTGAAGCGTTAAAGGACATGGCGGGGGCGCACGCATCCGGCCGGCGATCCAGCGGTCCAGCGGTCCAGCGGTCCAACGATCCAACGATCCAACGATCCAACGAAGCAAGAGGGGGTGAGACTCCGTGAGACGCTCGCGGCGGAGGACGGCCGCTCTGGCGGTGCTGGCAGCCTTGGCGGCTGGCGGCGCAGCGGCCTGTAGCTGGGCCGGCTCCCCGGGCCACCCGGTGTCCCCCGCCCCCTCGTTTCCCACCACCCCCGGCCTGCTCCGAGGCGAGCAGCTTCCCACGCTGTGGCCCGGCCCCGCCCCAGCTCCGCTGTCGGTCCGGCAGGTGGTGGTGCTGGACCGCTACAAGTTTTGGAGTGTGGTGCCGGGGCCGGGACACGGATCCGGCCTGCTGCAAACGGTAAGCGGCGGCGCCAGTTGGCGCATGCACTACCGGACCGGGCTTCCGGTGACCGATTTGCAGTTTGTGAGCCCGCGGCAGGGGTATGCCGTGGAAAACGGCTGCCCGGTGGGGCAGTGCCGAACCTCCGCGCTGCTGTCGACCCGGGACGGAGGCTTGCGCTGGTCGACTATGTACGCCACCCATCGCCATCGTCTGAAGTCCATTTCGTTTGTCAGCCCCGCGTGGGGGTACCGAGTGACCGGGGGTGACCACACGCCATGGGCGCTGGCGTTTAGCGTCGATGGCGGCGCCACGTGGAGCCCGCGACACTTCCCCTGTGGGCCGAGGTCGCTGGCCACCGCCATAAGTTTTGTCACGAGATCCGATGGCTATGCGGCATGTGGGCCGCCTGCCAGCCATCCCGGGCCGGTCTCTCTCTGGGCCACCGGCTCCGGGGGCCGCTCGTGGGTGGCGGTGGGGGCGCCGGCGGCCATCCGGGGCCGACTGACGGGACTGGTGTTCCTCAGTAAATTCAAGGGCTACCTGGCCACCTCCGCCGGATTGTGGGTCACCCATGATGGCGGCCGCCGATGGGCGGCCGCCGCAATGCCGCAGATTGCCGCCGGGCGGAGCGTGACTTCGCTGGGGCGATTTGGACGGCATGCCTACCTGCTGGCGGACGGCCGTGCCTGGGAGGTGAGCAGCGACGGCGGCTGGACATCGCTGTATCCCCTGCCGGAGCCCCAGGGATCCGTGGTGTGGCCGGCGGCGCGCGTGAGCTATGGCGTGGGCGACCGCGGTGCGCCCACCGCCGTGGTGGCTGGCCAGGCGGGGGCCCGGAACTGGGCCACGGTCGGATACCTGCCAGGACCCGCCGCCACCTTGGTGTCGGTGTCGCCCCGGATTTTGTGGGCCGTAAAGCCGCGGCTGTATGTCAGTCGAGATGGGGGCCGCACATGGGCGCCGGCGCCCCTGCCCCCCTCGCCTCCCGCGGTAGATGCGTCGGCATGCGGCCGGTATGGCTTTGTGCTGTTGGGGCCCACCACGATTCGGGTCACGACCAACGGCCTCCAGAGTCTGTCCCGCGCCCATCGTCTTCCCTTTGATGCCACGGGTGTGGCCTGCCAGACGCCAGGCGTCGGCTTTGCCCTAGGCCATCCGCGGTCCAGCACGGTGCGTCTGGCCGACGGCAAGGCTGTCCATGTATCGCGCGGTACGGTATATCTATGGCGGACGGCTGACGGAGGAGGGAGCTGGGTGCCATACCGACTGCCGCCGGTGCTGAGCATTGCCCCTCCGGCCATGCTGAGATTTTCGGGCCCGCGGCTGGGCTGGATGTGGTCCGCGAATGGCTATTGGGTGACGAGCGACGGCGGGCAAAGCTGGGTGGCCCGGTCGGTGCCCGCCGGTGTGGCCATCCGCTCCCTGGCGTTTGAGAGTCCGCTGAATGCGGTGATGGTCACCAACACCGGCGTGTACACGACCTCGACGGGCGGGCGCAACTGGGTGCCCGGTTCGTGATTCATCGCGCGTGGCGCTTTGGAAAAAGGCTTGGACAGCGGGTGGCGCGGGACGACTTGGGGGCTTACGCGGCGGCCCTTTCCTATAACTTTTCGTTTGCGCTGCTGCCGCTGCTGCTGTTTGCGACGGCCCTTTTGGCCTTCTTGCACTTTCGGGATCCCGTGGCCGTGCTGACGGAGCCCTTGGAGGGCGTTTTGCCCAGTGGGGTGTTGACCTTAGTGTCCCGCGCGTTGGCGGGGGTGGTGCGCCACCGCAGTCCGACGGTGCTGTCTCTGGGCTTCTTGGGCTTTCTGTGGGGGATGTCGGGCGCTTTTCGCCAAATCGTGGATGGGATCAATCACGCCTATGAGTTTCGGTTTCCCTTTCATCGCAAGTCCTGGGAGTTGTACGGGGTCTCGGTGCTCCTGGGTCTGACCGTGGGCACCCTGATGGTGGCCGGGCTGGCGCTGTCCCTGTTGGGGCCAAGCGCGGTCGCCGGACTGGCCACCGCAGCCGTCGGCCATCCGCCGGCCCGCTCGGGGCTGGCGGTGCTGCACTGGGGCGTGCTGGCCGCGATGCTATGGGTAGCTCTGTCCATTTTGTATGCCGTGGCGCCCGACCGGCCGCGCCGGTTTCGGCTGTACACGCCCGGCACGCTGGTGGCGGTGGCTGCGTGGGCGCTTTTATCGATTGGATTTCGGCAGTACACCACCCGCGTCAACACCTTTGGCGTGTACGGGACGCTGGGAGCGATGATTCTCTTGCTGCTGTACCTCTATCTGTTTGGGTTTTTGCTGCTGGTGGGCGCTGAGGTGAACGCCCTCGCCGAGCAGAATGCCCCGGACTTGGGGGAGGGCGGCCCGCCGCCCTCCCCGCCGCAGGCGGTCAATCGCTGATCCCAGGGCCCGGCGCTGGCGGAGGCTCACTCCGCACGGGCGCCAGGTCGGTGGGCGAGATGGCGCGCAGCATGTCGGTCAGCTCGGTGGGCAGAAACAGCAGGGTGTTTTGGTCGGACTTGACCGCCTCCAGCAGAACGTTTAGCCCACGGAGCCGAAATGCCGTCGTCGAGTGTTCGTACAGCCGGGCGGCTTTCACGAATTCTTCGGCGGCAATCACCTCGGCTTCGCCGTAAATCCGGCGTGCCTCCTTCTCGGCCTGGGCCTGCGCCTTCCGCGACAGAATATCCTGCAGGGACGGCGGAATTTCCAGATCGCGAATCTCGACATTTTGGACCGCAACTCCCCACGACTCCGCCCGCGCTCGGATTTGCTCGGCGATGCGCTCATCCAGATCCCGCTGGTCCGACAACAGCTGCTCCAAGTCGCTGCGGCTCACGATGTCCCGGAGGGTGGTTTGCGCGGCCAAATCAATGGTGGCTTGATAGTTCTTGACTTCCAGCGCAGCCCGCGTCACATCGGCCACGCGCCAAAATAGCACTGCCAGCAGCGTCACCGGCACCTTGTCCTTAGACAGCGTGCCCTCGGTGCGAAACTCGGTGGTGGTAATGCGCTTGTCGATGATGACGGCGCGCTGAAAGCCAAACAGCACCAGGCGAATGCCGGGCCCTTGGTTGCCCACATGGCGCCCCAAGGTGAACACCAGCATCTCGTCCCACTGCTTGACAATTTTCACCGACAGAATCCCATAAAGCACCACCGCAATGATGACTACATACAGCCCGGTCACGTGCGGACGCTCCCTTGTGAGCCATGTAGCGGCCCAGGCCGCCCGGATCAGCATAGCACCGCGGCGGGCGAGTCAGTCTGTCGGCGCGCCTTCATGGGAACGGGGGAGGCGCCACCCCGCCGGGCCGCTAGTTCATCGGCTTGCCGGTCCAGCTGAAGGGCCACGGATAATTGGCCCCGTACACGGTGTCAAACCACGTCTTGGCATACGGGTCCTTCAGGTGGAAGTACTGGTCGTAAATCGCCCGGGCGACAAACCCGGAGTAGGCACCAAACACGCCATCGTGGATGTACACCAAAATCTCCAGCTTGGGCGTGGGGAGGGGGCCACTGGCGGCATACGAGGCGGCGGGGGCGAACGTCTCGAAAAACGCGTTGTTGACCGGGCTGTTGATCCGCTGGGCCGTCCCGGTTTTGGTGCCCACGTACATCGGGATGCCCTTCATGGCGCCGTAGCCCGTGCCCAGGGGGCGCTGCGCGGAGCGCTCCATGCCCACGTGAATCACATGGTAGTCGGCGCGCGATATGGGGAGCTTGCGCTGGACCACCGGCTTGAAGCGCTCAATCACTTTGCCGCTGGGGGACGTCACATAAGACAGGAAGTGCGGCTGGTACAGGGTGCCCCCATTGACCACGGCGGCTTCGGCCCGCGCCAGGCCAATGAGCGTGTAGGCCGAAATGCCCTGCCCGATGGCGGTGTTGAGGTTCTGGCCCCACGTCCACGGCTGGCCCTCCAGCGCCTGATAGCGCTGCGGGGTGGGCATTTGGCTCGGCACTTCGCCCGGGATGTCCAGGCCCGTGGTGGAGTTCAGCCCATACAGCGACAGGTAGTGGTCCATCCGCTGGATGCCCATCCAGTAGCCGACCCAGTAAAAGAACGTGTCGTCGGACACCTCGATGGCCCGCTCCAGGTTGACCGCGCCGAAGCCCGGGGCATACCAGTTTTTGAAGGCAGGATCCAGTGGGAAGTAGCCATGGTCTATGACGACGGTGTTGGGGGTGATGACCCCGGACGCGAGCGCCCCACTCGCGATGATGGGCTTGAACACGGAGCCCGGTGCGTACTGGCCCTGGTACACGCGGTTCACCCAGCCGCCCGTCCGGTTGAGCTGATTGAGGTATTGCACGCTGGCGGCCGGCACGAAGGCATTCGGGTTGTACGTGGGCAGGCTGACGGCCGCCAGCACCGCTCCCGTTTCCGGGTTCAGCACGATTACGGCGCCTTTGGTGGCTTTGGGCGAGTGCGGGGAGCCCGGGCTCGTCTGCATGGCATGCATGACAAACTGCAGCGCCTGGGTGGCCACTTTCTCCAGCTGGCCGTTGATGGTCAGGTGAATGGTGTCGCCCGGCACCGGGGGCGTGGAGCCGTAGATGCGCAGAAATTGCCCGGACGAGTTGACTTGAACGAGCTGCTTGCCCGCTTTGCCGCGCAGCAAGCTTTGGTACTCCTGCTCCAGGCCCGATTGGCCAAATAGCGACGATCCGGTATATCCCTGATGGGGATGCGCCTTCAGCTCCGCCGTGTTGATCGGCGAGACCCAGCCCACAAAGTTTCCAAACAGCGACCCCTGCGGATAGGTCCGCTGGGCCGTCACCAGCATGTGAATGTCCGGATATAGGCTCCGGTTTTCCTGATAGTGCGTGATGGCGATGGGGCTGAGCCCTTGGCCGGGGTCCAGCACCACCGGCCAAAATGGAGGATTGTGCTTTTCCTGATAGGTGACCATGCCATTGAGTTGCTTGACGCTTTCCCCCAGCAGAGCGGCCAGCCGGCGGGCTTCCCCGGCGGGCAGCGCGCCCTGGGAGGGATTCATCCATTCAAGTTCCCACGCCGGCTTATTGCTGGCCAGCACCGTGCCGCCGCTGGTCACAATCTCGCCGCGAGGCGCTGCCAGCGGAATGGTGCGCAGGTAATCCTGCTGAGCCAGCGACTGATAGTGGGCGGCGTGGGCCACCTGCAAGTTTTCCAAACGCCCGGCGATGGCCGCGAAGGCGGCCAGCAACACGCCTGCCATCACCCACGAGCGCCGGGCCGTCCGCTTCTGCTCTCGCTCTATCATGCATGGTCCCCCCCCCGGCGTTTAACGCTGTCCAGCGCCCAAAGGTTTAGGGCGCATCGGCGCCATTATAAGGCTTGGGCGTGGAATGTGGGCGCCTTCGCAGCACCGGAGGCCGCCGGGAATGTGACTTGCCGGCCGCTCCCGGGTGTCGGCGCCTGGCGAACCTCGGCATACGGTGTCGCACAAAACTTCGGACGAGCCCGCACGCTTCGGCAGAAAAAATGGTCGCGGCGTGCCACAGTCGCTCGAGGAAGCGCGGCGCTTCCCCCTATTCGAGGGGCGCTGCGGGCAACATCCGCGAACGGCGGCGGGAGGGCGATCGACATGAGGCGGGTGATGGCATGGACGCGAACCGGGCGCCGCCTGGCATGGGCCGCGGTGGTCGGGCTGGCCGCCTGGCCGGGCGTGCCGCTTGCCGCGCTGGGTTGGTCGCTCGCCGCCGCCCGCGGGCCGCTCGAGGCATTGGCGTCGGAGCGGGCCGCGGCTCAGGGCGCCGCCGTGCATCAGCTGACAGATCCGTCCGGCGCCCCACCCGCGGCGTACCGCCGCGTGTCGCGTGAACTGACCCAGCTTGCCGCACGCTTGGACAGTGCGCGGACGGCCCTCGGGTGGCTCGGCGACGAGAGGGCGTGGCCGGTGGTAGGCCCGGCGGATCAAGCTCTGCGGAACGCGGTGGGCGGCGCGGCCGCCGTGGCCACCGCTGCCAATGAGGTGTGGCGAGCGCTTGCGGTCCCAGGGGCCGCGGCCCGCCGGGCGGCGGCCCTGCACGCGGCATGGATGGCTCTGCCCGGCCTCGCCCGGGGCACTAGCGAGCTTGAAGCCGCCGCCGCGCGCCTTCCGGTTCCGGCGCGCTGGGTGGCCGCCCTCCGCCAAGTAGCTCCAGCCGTGAGGCAAGTGGCGGAGGCACGGCCCGCGCTGGCCGCCGCCGCCGGCCTGCACACCCCGGCCCGGTATTTGGTGCTGGTTCAAGACGCGGCGGAGCTGCGCGCCACAGGGGGGCTGCTAGTGGCGTATGGATGGCTCACGGTAACGAACGGCCGTGCCCGATTCGCTTACGGCGGGGGCATTCGGCAGCTGTCCGCGCGCGCCACCGCCCACCTGCCCGCGGGCCCCATTTTGGCGCACTTCTTTCACGAGGCGCGGCTCTCCCTGCTCAATGCGAATGATCAGCTGGGGGGGCCCGCCAGCGCCGCGGCCATTATGCGTCTGTATCAGTCCGTCCCACACGCGCCGCCGGTTCAGGGGCTGCTGCTGGCGAACTCCTGGTGGATTGACGGCCTGTTCGGTGCCGCCGGGCCGGTGGTAGTGCACGCGCCGACCGGCCCCGTGGTGCTGACCGCAGCCAGCGCCCCTCGCCAGCTGGAGGTGCTGGCCGAGCGCGACCGCACTCCCGGCGTGCCGCGCATGGCGTTTCTGGGACCCGTGGTGGCTACCCTGATGGCGCGGCTCATGCCCCACGGCGACCCTCAGCCGGCGCTGTGGGGTGCCGTGGCGCAGGGGCTGGGGTCGGCCGGACTTTTGTGGGAGCCCCAGGATCCAGCGCTCAAGGCGCTGGCCGGCCGCTGGGGCTGGAGTGGAGCGCTTCTCCCTTCGCCCCCGCAGGACAATTACCTGCTGGTGGTCAACCAGAACATGGGCGGTCTCAAGGACAACTTGTACCTGACCCAAACGGTCCATGTGGCCATCACGGGGCGGCGCGAGCAGATCACCGTGGGACTGGCCCTGCCCCACCGGGTCACGGCGGCCAACGCGTGGCTGCTGGGCTCCTATGAGGGCTACCTGTCCGTGGTCGTGCCGGCGGGCACACTTGTGGCACAGTCGGCCGGCTTCGTGTCGGCCGTTACTGTCACCACCGGCGGCCGCCCGCGGCGGACGGTAGTGGGCGGCGCCGTCACCGTGCCCGTGGCGGCCCAGGCCGCGTCCAGCCAGTCTGCTGTTGCGCTGAGCTTGGTGCTGCCGAACAGCGTGGCGCCTGGTGCACCCCTGCTGGTGCAGGCTCAGCCCGGCTGGCGCCCCGGCGCCGACCGGATCGTGGCCCACCTGGACGGGCAGACCCGCCGGTGGGACCCCATGAGCGCGACGTGGGTGTGCCCGTCCCGGCGCGGCCTCGCGTTCGGTGCGGTGGAGGCGCCATGAGCCAAGCGGCCGCTGGGGAGCCTGCGGCGGAGTCCGCTCGCCTGTCGCGCGATCTGCTCCGCTATCTGCCGGCCGCGGCCGTGCCGGCCGTGTGTGCGCTACTGGGCGCGGCCCTGTTCACCCGGCTGTTCTCTCCGGCCGCATATGGTCTCTTTAGCCTAGTGCTGTCGATCACCGGGCCCCTCAGCACGGTGCTGGGGCAGCCGACCGGCCAGGCGGCCAGCCGGTTTTACTCGGAATATCGGGCGCGGCGCGAGGAGGGGCTGTACCGCGCGGCCATGACGGTGCTGTCGGGGGCCACGGCTGCGGGCGCACTAGGCGTGATGGGCCTCGGCCTCGCGACGGCCGGGTGGTGGAGGCATATCCCAGGCGGGGCGCCGCTAGTGCTGGCCGCCGGGGCACTGGTGCTGGGGTCGGCGCTCACCACCGCCCTGCTGCCGGTGCTGGCCGCCAGCTTTCGCCCGGCGCCCTACACCCTGGCACTCAGCGGTGCGGCCGTGCTGTCTGTGGGCGTGTCTGCGGCCCTCGTGCTGCTGGAGGCGCCCCGGGTGGTGTACTTAGTGCTCGGACCGGCCATCGCCGCGCTGGCGGTGCTGCCGATCGTGGTGCGGCGGGTGCACCTCGTGGCGCCGCGGCAGCTGTGGCGGCTCTGGCACGATGCAGCGGTGCGCGAGGCGCTAACGCGATTTCTCGCCTACGGCACGCCACTGGCGACGTGGTTCGTGCTGACATCGCTGCTGAGCAGCGGCGACCGGTATGTGCTGGCCTGGCTCTCGGGAACGCGCGCGGTGGGCGTATACAGCGTCAACTACACGCTGTCCAGCCAGGCCGTCGGCCTCCTGAACCTTCCGGTGGTCACCGCCGCTTGGCCGGTCATCGCCCGGCAGTGGGCCGGGGCGCGGCGGGCAGCCATGGGGAAGAGCTTGACGGCGCTCAGCACGCTGTACCTCACGCTGGCCTTAGGTGTCGCCGCTGCGGTGTGGACGGCCAGCCGGCCCCTGGCCACGCTCTTGCTGGGGCCGGCCTTTCGCGCCGGCTACGCGGTGTGTGGCCCCGTCCTGGCCGGCACGGTGCTGTGGGGCCTGGCGCGCATAGGACAGAAAAGCTTGGAGTTGCACGAGCGCACGGGCTGGATGGTGAAAGATGCGGCCGTGGCCGCCGCTGCCAGTTTGCTGCTGACGGCGCTGCTGGTGCCGCGCTGGTCGTATATGGGCGCCGCGTGGGCCACCTTGGCGGGCTATGCCCTGTACACCGCGCTGGTCTGGCGCGATGCCCGCCGCTGCATCCCATGGACGCTGGATGCGCCGGCGCTGATGTCTAGCCTGGGAGTGGCAGCGGGGGCAGCGTGCGCCGTGTCGCAGTGGCTTCCGCAGCCCCACGCCGCCGTGGTCGCTGCCGCCGCAGATGGCGGAGCGACGGCCCTCTTGTACGGCGCTGGGCTGGTCGCGCGCGACCGGATGAAGTACGGGAGTAACCGTACCTGGAAGAATATCCTTCAGGGACTCTTCCTGTTGGATGAGTTGTAAAGCAGGTCCCGTGGCTAGGCGAAGGTTGTGAGGAGGGCGTTGTGGACGCAGTGGTGCTGGCCGGTGGGCAGGGCCGTCGAATCCGCACAGTGACACGGGGGCCCAAGTGCCTGCTGCCGATTGGGGGAATCCCGGTGATGGACCTGACGGTGGAGTGGCTCCTGAGCTGGGGCCGTGTGGACCGGGTGTGGGTGGCCGCTGGGTATGAGGGGGAGCAGGTGCGGCGGCATGTGGCCCAGCGCTTTCAGGACGGGCGGGTCCAGGTGGAGGTGGAGCCGGAGCCCGCGGGGACGGGGGGCGCGCTGGCGCGCCTGCGGGAGCGGCTCACGGATCCCGTGGTGGTGGTGAATGGCGACACCTTGCTGGTGGGCGACTTGGACGCGCTGCAGCGGCAGCATTTGGCGTCCTCCGCTTGGGTGACCGTGGCGGCGGTGGCGTCCTGGCGCCGCGATGCGGAAGGCCTGGTGGCGCCGACCCTGCCGGGGCCGGTGCGGCAGGTGGGCCGCGGGCTGAGAGGCCGCCACACGGCATACAGTGCGGGCCTTTACGTGGTGAGCCTGCAGGCGCTGGTGGGCGCACCCTGCCCCGGGTCGCTGGAGGGGCTGGCGGCGGGCCTGGCGGCGGAGTGCCGCGGGCGGCTGTGGGCCTATCCCTGGCATTCGGCTGTGGATGTGGGCACGCCGAGCCGGTATCGCGCCGTCAACTTGGGAGGGTGAGGTGAGAAGCGTGAGTGAAGGGGGCGACCCAGGGGATGCGAGCGGCGTCGTGCGGTGCCGCGTGCCGCTTCGGGTGAGCTTTGGGGGGGGCGGCACGGACGTAGCCCCGTACTCAGCAGAGCATGGCGGCGTGGCGCTCTCCGCCACCATTGCCCGGTACGTCGTGGCGACTGTGGCGCCGCGCGGCGCGCCCGAGGTGGCGGTGCACTCCGTCGACTATCGGACGACGGCCACATTCAGCATTCATGGCGATCCGCTGTATGACGGCAACCTGGATTTGGTGAAAGCGGTAGTGCACCGCGTCGACCCGTCGTGGCGGTGTGGGCTGTCGGTCCAGCTGGAGTCGGACGCGATTGCCGGGTCAGGCTTGGGAGCCTCGTCGGCCGTCGTGGTGGCCACGATTTTGGCTGTGGCCCGCGTCCTCGGGGTTCAGGTGGAGTGGCGGCAGGCCGCCGAGCTGGCTTATCGCGTGGAGCGCGAGGACTTGGGGATTGCCGGGGGCTATCAGGATCAGTACGCGGCCGCGCTGGGCGGGCTCAACTGGATGGAGTTTGGCGCCGGCGGCCAGGTGGCGGTTGAGCCGGTGGCCGTGGCGCCCGATGTACTGGAGGAGCTGGAGTGCCGCCTGATTTTGTGGTTCGTCGGCAAGACCCGCGTGTCGGGGGGCATCTTGGCGCGGCAGATTCGAAACTACGAGCAGGGGCGGGGCCCCACGCGCGCTGCGCTGGATGAAGCCAAGGCGGTGGCGTACGACTTGCGGCGGGCGCTGGTGCGAGGGCGCCTGGACGACTTCGGATCCCTGCTGCACGATGGCTGGCTGGCGAAACGGCAGTTTGCCACCGGGGTGACGGATCCCACGATCGACAGTTTGTACGCGGCGGCTCGGTCGGCCGGAGCGCTGGGCGGGAAAATTCTCGGCGCGGGCGGAGGAGGCTTCCTGCTGCTGTACGTGCCCGACAGCCGGCGGTCGCGCGTCCTCGAGGCCTTGGAGCGGGTGGCGGGGGCGCGGGCTCCGCGCTTGCTGTTTGACCCGCGCGGGCCCCGCACGTGGAGGGCGGGAGCGGTCGCCGGCATGGGCGGGCGGCTGCGCGGCTTTATCGCGTGACGGCAGAGCCTGGCGGGAGAAGCCGCAGCGACCGGCAGAGAGGGGCGAAGGGGGCGGGCAGTGGAGGCAGGGAGCCAAGGAGCGAGCGTTGAGGCGCACCCCGACGAGGGTCCGTGGGCGCGGCTGGCGCGGCGGCGGGTGTCAGAAAGCATGGTGGTTAAACAGGAGATGCTGGCGGACCGGGAGTGGGGATCCCAGGTGGACCGTGCTCTCACGGTGATTGCGGCGTCCGCGCGCGCCGGGCACAAGCTCTTGCTGTGCGGCAATGGGGGCAGCGCCTGCGATGCGCAGCACATCGCGGAGGAGCTGTTGGGGCGCTTCCGCCGGGAGCGGGCCGCGTGGCCCGCCGTGTGCCTCGGCACGAATATGGGGGCCCTGACGGCAATTGCAAACGACTATGGGTACGAGTGGGTATTCAGCCGCGAGCTCCAGGCCCAGGGCCGCCCCGGCGACGTGCTGCTGGCGCTCTCCACGTCCGGCCGGTCGCCGAGCATGCTGCGCGCGGCCGAGGCGGCTCGGGCACTGGGGCTCGTGGTGGTGGCCTGGACAGGGGCAGGGGGCGGCCCGCTGGCCGCCCTGGCCGACATTGCGGTCCGGGTGCCTTCGGATGATGCGGCCCACATTCAGGAAGCGCACATCACGCTGGGTCATGTCCTGGCCGAAGTGGTGGAGCGGGCGCTGGCCGGCGAATGAGCTGGCCGGCCGTGTTTCTGGACCGAGACGGCACCCTCGCCGCCGAGCGAGGGCCGGTGGCCGCTTGGGAGGATGGCTGGCTCTATCCCTACACCATTCCTAGCCTCCTGCAGCTGCAGGCCATGGGTCTTTTGCTGTTCGTGGTCACGAATCAAGCCGCCGTGGCCAAA
This sequence comes from Bacillota bacterium, assembly GCA_021846505.1. Lineage (GTDB taxonomy): Bacteria > Bacillota > Sulfobacillia > Sulfobacillales > JAIMBI01 > JAJZWV01. Next base: position 1,196 of record JAJZWV010000009.1, on the reverse strand, counting down.
GGCGTCGTGACAGCCGTGCAGGTTGAGTGCGTCCACCGGCGCCTGCTGGCGGTGCTCGAGGGGGCCGGGGTCCACCTGGCCGCCATTCGGTACTGCCCCCATCACCCGAATGGCACGGTGCCTCGCTATCGCCGAGCGTGTCCGAACCGCAAGCCGGGCGATGGCATGGTGCGCCAGCTGGCACGCACCTTCGACGTGGACTTGGGCCGCTCCTGGATGGTGGGGGACCACGCCGCCGACATTTGGGCGGGCTTGTCCGCCGGGACCCATGCTTGCCTGCTCGCGTCGGGCCATGGCCCAACCTGGCGTGATTGGGCGGAGGGAATGCCCTCCGTCCACCGTGCATCGACGCTGGCCGACGTGCCTAGCCTCATTGCTGGCCAAAAAAACTTGCGAACGCCCCAGTGAAGGAGCAGGAATTGGCATAACTGGTGGAGAATGTATGTCACGGAGCGAGGAATATACGGCGAGGACGGGGATGGTGCCGTGGCCTGGATGGAAGGAGCCAGCACAGCTGGCCGGCCGCGTGTCAGTGGGGAGGCGGCGGGCGCTTGGGAGGCTCTCGGGATCTCGGAGGACGAAAGGGTGGCCGGAGCAGGGGCCGCAGTGGTGGCAGTGATTCCCGCTCACAATGAAGAGCGCTTTATAGGAAGCGTGGTGCTGACCACGCGCCGCTATGCGGCCACGGTCATTGTGGTGGATGACGGGTCGACCGACCGCACTGCTCGCCTGGCCGAAGATGCGGGAGCCGTCGTGGTCCGCCAGGAGCCGCAGGGCGGAAAGGCGCGGGCTCTGACCGTGGGTTTCCAAGAGGCGCGGCGCCGGGCCGCCGAGGTGGTGGTCATGCTGGACGCTGATGCGCAGCACGATCCCAGCGACATTCCCCGGCTGGCGGCGCCCATTGTGGCGGGTGAGGCGGACGTGGTGATTGGGTCGCGATTTCTGGACCGCGAGAGCGAGGCGCCGGGGTGGCGGCGCGCCGGGCAGCGAGCGCTCACGGTCGCCACCAACGTGGCCAGCGGGCTGGCGGTCACCGACTCCCAGTCTGGATTCCGCGCGCTATCGGGCGGCGTGGCGGCCTCCATGCTGCTGACCAGCCGCGGATTGGGGGCGGAGTCGGAGATGCAGTGGTGGCTGTCCCACAGTGGGTCGCCGTGGCGGGTGGCGGAGGTACCCATCACGGCCCAGTATCGGGA
>JAJZWV010000108.1 GCA_021846505.1 Bacillota bacterium | reverse complement strand
CACCTGCCACCCCCCCGCCGTGCGGGACAACAGCGGCAGCGCGCCGCTGCCGCCCGCCAGCGGGCCCACCACCCCGTGCCGCCCCCCGATCCCGCTGCCCTCATTGGCATCGACAATCCAGGTGCTGGCCCGGTCGCTCACAATCCACCACCCCGGCGCCGCCGCCACCAGCGTGACGTGCTGCGGCTCAGGTGGGGCCGCCGCCAGCGTCTTTTGCAGGGGCGGCCACAGGGCATACGTCGCCAGCGGGCGCCCGTGTGCGCTCTCCACCAGCAAGGCCACGCCCCCCGCGCGGTGGACCACCACCCCCGCCCCCCCATGCCAGCCCGCTGCCGCCGCCAGCGCCCGGTCGCCGGCCGGCAGCTGAGCCGCCCACGCCAAGTGGCCCAGCTGGCCCGCCACGTAGGTGCGGAGCCGGCGGCCCGAAAACAGCACCAGCCGGCCCCGGCCCAGCGACAGCCCACTGGCCGCGGAAAATCCCGCCGGCCACGCCAGGCGGTGCACGCGCGGCGCCAGCCGGACGATGCCGGCTGGCCGAAGCAGGGCGGGTGCTAGGAGCAGCACCCCCGCCAGTGCCGCGGCTCCAGGCAAGAGCCACAGAGCCGGCGCCCGCCGGCGGCGGAGTGGCAGCAGCCGGTCGGCGGGATGCCGCCAGGCGGGATGCTGCGCCAAAAGCTCTTGGCGCATCTCCTCTTGCAAGCGGGTCATGGGATACCTCCTTTGCGCTCCTCCGCCCCCTCGTCCAGGAGGCTCTCGCGAAGCTCCCGCCGCAGAAGCTGGCGGGCCCGATGCAGACGGCTCTTGATGGTGCCCGCGGGGACATGCAGCAGGTGGCTCACTTCGTCCACGCGAAACCCTGCCCAGTAGTGCAGCAGCGCCACTTCCGCGAGCGGCCGCGGCAGGCCCCGCATGGCCGCCACCACGGCGCCTTCCGCACCAGCGGCTGGGGGTGGTGGCACCTGGGCCACCGCGGCCACGCGGCGCCACCACGCTTGCCGGCGAACCGCGCGCGCACGCCAGATGACGGCCTGCGAGAGCCAGGCGCGGGTGACCGGCCGGCGGCGCTCCAGGTGCCGATAGGCGCGATACAGCGCATCCTGCACCACCTCCTCGGCGGCCTGATGGTCCCCCACCAGCGACACCGCCAGGCCCAGAAGCGTGAGGCCATATTCGTCCGCCAGCCGCTCCAGCGCCTGCTCGGCCGTCTCCCGTGCGGCGTCGTGGTCCACCCCGCCACCTCTCTCTTCTAATCCGTGAAAGCGCAGTGCGCTCCAAAAGGTTCACAGGCTCCCGAAAACGTGGCGGCAGGCGGCACCCGCGCTGCGCCCTGGAGGGGTGACCTGGCCCCGTGGGGAACGCCGCCCTCGTGGACTTACACGGACCCATGAGGTTTTCGCGCAATTGACTGTATAACGACGGAGGGGGTGCTGGAGTGGAATCCCTGTTTCCCACCGGCCGTGCGGCCAGCCCCGAAGACGTCGTGGGCCGGCAGGACTTTATTGCGGAGGCCACCGAGCGCCTGTGGCTCGGCCGCGACATTTTCTGGGCCGCTCCCCGGTGACTGGGCAAATCCAGCCGGGCGGTGCGGTGCTAAGTTTCCTGGCGAAGCGAGGCCCCTGCACAGCCTCGGCAGGCGTGGTTCGGTCCGACACGCTGGAGGACTTTGCGGCAGAGCTGCTCCGGTCCGTCCGCGGTGCGGACGGGGCCACTGGCGGCCGCCGCCCGTGGCCCAGAGGGCATCCGGTCCGCGCTGGGCTCTTCCAAACTGGCGGTGCTCCTTCACAACCTGGACTGAACGGTGCCATTGGCGTCCGAGCGCACCGGGCGAGAGCTGCTGGAGATGGCGCTGACGGCTGCCAAGCGCATCGCCACGCACGAACAGCGCGGCCTGGTGGTGATTCAGCAGCAGCGCCAGGTCGCTTATTTGCTTCTGGGGAGCCGCGCCACCATCATGCACAGGCTGTTTGGGAGCCCGAGCCGTGCCTTCTTTCGACTCGCCGTGCCAATGGAACTGCCGCCGATCCCCTGGCCCGAGTGGGCTCGGCGGCCGCTTGGAGGCGGCGGGCTTAGCGATTGACCAAGCGGTGCTCCGGCTGGCCGAGGAGAAATTTCCGAAAAGGATCCTAAAGCCCGCGCCTCGCGGCATCGCGTTGGTCTTGTACGCCGAATGGGCTATTATTTGAAGTCCCTTGGGAAGTCCCTCGGCCTTCCCGAACGGTCCCCCGGGTCGAGGCCGCGGCTGAGTGCGACTGCGCCTCAGCAACGGGTGGACCGGCCTCCGCCGTGATGCCACCCTCATGACCACCGGGAGGTGCCGCGTGCCGCTCACTGGAGACCCCGCTGTGCGCCGCGTCCTGGCCTTGATGGCGGCCACCTCGGTCACGGGCCTCGGGTCTGGCCTGTTTCTGCTCACCGGGCCCTGGCTTATGTTCAACCTCACCCATTCGGCTTTTTGGGTGGGCGCTGTCTCGGCGATAAGCGGCCTGATGTTTTGGGCCGGCCCGCCGCTGGCCCACCTGGTGGACCGCTACGACCGCCGGCGCGTGCAGGGGCTGGCGCTTTTGCTGCAGGCCGCGACCGCGCTGGCCTTGGGCCGAGCGGCAGCACGCGGCCAGCGTGCCGCTCGTGCTGGCGGCCGAGGTGCTGCTGTCTGCGGCCGCCAATCTGCAGATGCTGGCCAATTCGTCGATCCGCAACACCCTGATTCCCACCGGCGCCCGCTTGACGCTCAACAGCTGGTGGTCGGTGGCCACGCTGCTGGTGCGCTATGGCGCCCCGGGGCTGGCCGGATTCCTTCTGGCCGTGGGGGGTGTGCCCTTTGCCCTAAACCTCCAGGCGGCCGCCGTGGTGCCCCTTTTAGCCGCCACACTGACCCTGCCGCCGCAAGTGATTCGCCACCGCGCGGGCGAAGACCTTGGCACGCTCCGCCAGGCGCTCTCGGCCTTGAAAGCGGTCCGGGGGCTTTGGCTGTCCACCTGGGCGATGGCGTACTGGAACTGGACCTTTGCCGGCCTCATGGCCCTCTTGGTGTACTTCTACCGCAGTGACTTGCACTTCACTGCGGTGCAGGCGGGCCTGGCGGGGCTCGCCGCCGGCGTGCCGCCTATCGCGTTTGCGCTCATAGGCCCGCAGCTGCACCGCCGCTGGGGCCCCGGCCGGGTGCTGCTGGGTGGCATTGCGCTCTCGGGCTTGGCCATGGCCACCCTGCCCGCCCTGTCCGGGCCCGAGTGGGTAGGCGGCCTGGTGGGGATGGCGGACGGCCCCATCGGGCCGATTCTGGCGGGCCTCACCACGATGATGCAGGAGCGCATTGCGCCCCAGCAGTACGCGCGCGTCATGGCGCTCCGCCGCACCATCTCCATGGGAGCCACCCCCACGGCCAGTGTGCTGGCGGGGCTGGCCGCGGGCCAAGTGGGCGCCCCGCCCGTCCTGCTGGGCTTTGGCGTGCTCACCGTGCTGGGGGCGGGCTGGGCGGCGTGGCGCGGGCGCCTGGCGCATGTGACGTTAAGTGGCGACATGGCGCCGTCGCCCGCCTCCCCCCTTTAAGGCGAGAAGCGAGGAAGCCAGAGAGGCGGGTGCGGTTGGAGGCAGACCGGCCATGCGCTAGAGTGGATCCACGGCGGCATGGCCCGCCCGAAGGAGTGTGACCGCCATCGCGACGGTTGTCGACCCAGCGTCCCGGTTTCCACACCGGCTGTCGCTTACGGTGCGGTTTGCCGAAACCGACGCCAACCAGCACGTGAGCCAAGTGAGCTATCTGGTTTACTGCGAGGAGGCGCGAACTCGGTTGCTGGCCGAGCGAGTGCCGGCGTTTGACTGGTTCAGCGGCCAGCACACGCTGGTGCTGGTGCGGCAGTGGATCGACTATCAGGCGCCGGCCCACTTTCCCGACCGCCTGGACGTGTGGTCGGCCCCCGTCCGCCTGGGCACCAGCTCCATCCGCCTGGCGCATGTTATCACCCGGGAGGACCCCGCCGGCCACACGGCCATCGCGCAGGGCGAATCGACCATGGTGCTGGTCGATGCCGAGGCCGGCACCAGCCTGCCGTGGCCCGATGCCGTGCGCGCCGAGTGGGCGGCGGGGCTCCGGCCCGAGCTGGCGCTGCCGTTCGACCGCCCGCGCTGAGCTGGTTCCTGGCGCAGCCGCTGACGCATTAGGCGGGCCGCCACAGGAGCCACACGCCCAGCACAATCACGGCGCTGCCCGCCACCCGGGTCCAGCTCCATGGCTCGCGGAGCACCACGACGCCGACTAAGACAATAAGGATATAGGAGAGGCTCAGTGTCGGGTAAGCCACGGCCAAGGGCAGCCGCTTCAGCAGCAGCAGCCAAGTGGCCAAGCTCACCACGTACGCCGCCAGCCCCAGCAGCAACTCGGGGTTGGTGACAATCGCCACCCAGTGGGACAGCGCCAGCGTTACCTTGCCGGTTCCGGCTTTCAGCAGATACTGCCCGGCCACGTTGAGGGCAATCGTGATGGCAAACAGCACCGGAATCGATCCGCTCACGCCGTGCCGGCCCTCTGCCCGGGCCACCTCACTTTCCCCCGCGCACTGCTCACCGATCCCCCCACCTTTCGAATTCCTGATTCCATTGGCGCGCCTCACCGAAGCGAGCATGCCGCCATACTTAGCCGGCGATCGCCCGACACATTGTACGGCCTGGCGTCGAAGCCGCCGCATTGGTGGCCACACCCTGCTCCTCACTTTCGACACCGCACATCTCTTTCCTGCCGCCGCGGCCCACCCGGAGCCCGCTGCCGGCGGGCGTCCGATCGGTGCAGAGTTTCGCGATCCCCCGCCGGGATGCTATACTCGCGCATAACCCGGATGACACGACCCGACGCGCCTGCGGCTCGCCGCGGGTCCTTCGGCGTTATGGTCGCCGTGACCGGATCCAAGCTCGCGGCTGGCCGGCGAAGCCAGAGGAATTCGGAGGAGCTCAGAGAGTGGGGTGTAGATGTCAAGAGGAGTTTTGGGCCCATCTGGCGAAGAAGGGCATCGCCACCCAGACCTCCCCGATCCTGCGGCGAACAGGATCCGGTGCCCGGCCAAGTCGGGAACCGGGAGGT
>JAJZWV010000051.1 GCA_021846505.1 Bacillota bacterium | reverse complement strand
CGCCAAGACGTTCGCCGCAAGCACCCCGTTCGCCCATCGGCGGACCCTGGTCCTGACGGCGCGGAAGTTGACCCGCCTGATCTTCGCCCTGCTGCGCGATGACCGGGCGTACAACCCGGAGCACCACTCGGTGCTCCCTCATCGGTCCGCCTGACCTCCCGGTTCCCGACTTGGCCGGGCACCGGATCCTGTTCGCCGCAGGACGGGGAGGTCTGGGTGGTGATGCCCTTCTTCGCCAGATGGGCCCAAAACTCCTCTTGACATCTACACCCCACTCTCAGGCGCTGTCGATAGCCTGCCCGCGCCGCTGGTGTCTCTGCTGCCTCTTCGCAGTCTACCACCGACAGCGGCGGGCGCCGGCGGGCAAGGGCGGGATGGCGCGTGGCTGCCCCGCACCCGCAGACGGCACCAAGTGGGCCCCCATCGCATTGAACGGTGGTGAAGGACCTTGAGGGGCAGCTGGCAGGGTGAGGGCAATTGGAAGGCGGGGCCACCTGGATGGCCGAAAAAATGCGGCTGAGGGACGCCAGCCCGCGCTGATCGATCAATCCGTATTCGGCGACCAAGAGGCTGCGGACTTCGTATTCCAAGCCTAACCCCTCCTCGAATCCCTCGCCGCTGGTGCCGTCGATGTTTGGAGTGGCAGTACCCTGTCGAAGTGGAGAGCCAGGATTATCCCAGAAAACTCGACGGGCTAGCCAGCGCGACCGGATTCCTAAGCCCGCCCTTTGGCCGGATGGGGCGGGGCGCGTGGCGGGGGAAGACGGATAGGCGTCCCCCGGCTTGCGCTCTGAACTTATCCGGTGCGAGTCCGGCGGGAAGGGGCCCGGCTGCCGCTCGCCGTCATTGACTCAGAGTGTCGCCGCCCTTACTATTGGGGGGCCGGGCGTCGCCTTGAGGCAAGGCACTCATGTATCCCCAAGGAGGAATTCCCGTGGCCGGGCTCGAGCTTGCGGAAGCTTTCGCCGCCGCTGCGGGAGACGTGCGCCCTTAAGCCGGTTTAAGGCCACTCCCCCGCGTCTTGATGACGGCGAAGGGGAGTGCTTTTTTGACGCGAGACCAATCGCGGCGCCTCCGATGGTGGCGCTGGCTCTATGTGGACGAAGCGCTGGTGATGGCGGGCGCGCAGTTTCGCGAAGTGGCGCTGGCCCTATTGATGCTGGCGCTCTGGCCCAATCCCAAAAGCTACGCGCTGGCCCTGCTGGCGGTCATGCTGCCGGGAATCGCTTTGGCCCGAGTGCTGGGGGCGGTGGCGGACCGCCTGCCCCCTAAGTGGCCATTGGTGGCTTCTTACGCGGTCCGCGCGGGGGCTGTGCTAGCCCTGGGGGAGGCCCGCACGGTAATCCAGGCGGTCGCGGCGCTGCTGGTCCTGTCGGTAGGGTCGGAGTGGGCCCAGGTGACGGCGGCCCACTACCAAGCGGACGCCGGCGATCCCGGGCGAACCCCGATCCTGCTCGCCCGCCTGCGCGCTGTGGGCAGCGTGGCGTCGTCCGGGATGCCGCTGGCCGCCGGTGTGGCCATCGGGGCGCTCGGCCGGGGACTCGGGTTTGACGTCAGCGCGGCTGCCTACGGGCTGGCGGGGTTGGCGCTATCTCAGCTGCCTTGGCGGCCGCCGGCTCGCGTGCCAAGCACGCCGCGCATGGCGCTGACGGCCAGCGGGCTGGGGCGCCTGCGCCGGCAGATGGCCGTGCAGGGCGTCCTGATGGGGCTGGCCTGGATTGCGAACGTGCTGTACACCGCCTACATCTTGGTCACCCTGGGCTCGGGCCCGGTGGGCTTTGGCTTGGCGCTGGGGATTTGGTATGCGGCGGGCTTGGCGGCGGCCTGGTGCCTTCCGCGGGTGCGCGTCGAGCGCCCCGAGGGGGTGGTGGCGGGACTCATCCTGGTGATGGGCCTGGCGTGGGCGGTCATGACGCAGCCGGTGCCCTTTTGGGTGGTGGCGGTCCTCGGGGTGCCGGAAGGCTTTGCCACCTGGCTCATGACGGACGTGCTCCAGACACGGGTGCTGGCCATGGCGCCGCCCACGGCGCGCGGGGCTCTGGTGGGGCAAAGCCGTGCCTGGATCGCTGGCGGGCGCGCCGCGGGCCTGGCCGCGGCCATCGCGGTGCCCGCCTTCGCCCGCGTGCATGGGGGCTTCTTGGTGCTGGCGGCCCTGGCCGGCGTGCTGCTGGTCGCATGGGCGGCCAGCGCGGCGGCATCCCCCGGCGCTGCTCGGGCCGGCCCGGAGCCGCGCGGCTGATTTGGGGCGGCAGATGCCGGTGGTCTCAAGAAGCGGCCGAGGAGGAGGGCGCCGCCCGGCTGACGCCGCTCAGCCCCGCGTAGGCGGCCAGCGCGCCGCCGACGGTCAGCAGGGCGGCCACCCACAGCATGGCCTGCAATCCCCAGGCGCCCACCACCAGCGTCGCCAACAGCGGGCCCAGGAACCAGGACAGCTGCTGCGGCAGGATGGACAAGTTCATGATGGAGCTCTTGCGTTCCGGCGGGCTCACTTTGGCCAGCAGCGTCATCAGGTTGGCCGACACGCCCCCCTGGAACAAGCCCTGCAGCGTCCGGCTGACGGCAATCACCTCTAAGACGGCCAGCCACGCCTGGCCCATCATGCCCACGGCATTGCCCAGCAGCGAGAGGCGGAGGCTCGTGAGCGTGCCGACGCGGTCACCCAGCCAGCCCAAGAGCGGCGTGCCCACGGCCAAGGCGGCGCCGGCCACGCCAAACACCAGGCCAATCACCACCGGGAGCGGTGTAGCGAGGTGGGCGTGATGATACGCCGCGCCTACCCACAGCGGAAGGAATGGCTGCACGGCCCCGATTCCCAAGGCAAATAGGAAAAACACGAGGAACAGCTGCCGGACCGCGGGTGTCCGCATGACATCTTTGACGGCCGACAGCGCCAGCTGGCCCGTCTTGGCGGTGCTTTTGTTGCGCGGCTCTTCTTTCAGGAACACCATGAGCAGCAGGGCCCCCGCAGCGCTGGCCGCGCTGTCGACCCAAAACAGGGTGCGGAGCCCAGGGCCTGCGGCAATAAACCCGCCAATAAGGGGGCCGATGGCGGCCGCCACCGCGGAGCCCGAGGCCACCAGGCTAATCGCCAGACCCGTGCGCCGGGGCGGGGTGATTTCCGACTGGACGGCCAGCATCACGCCGGTGTTGCCCATGGCCAGCACCGACAGCATGCGCGCCAGCGCCAGCTCCCAGGGGGTCTGTGCGATGGCCGCCACCGCAAACAGCACCGCTTCCACGATGGAGCTGCGCACGATGATGGGCTTTCGGCCATAGCGCTCGGCCCAGGCGCCCCAGAACGGGAGCAGGGGCAAGCCCACGAGGCCCAGGGCGCCCATGAGGCCGGTCCAGGTGGCCACCTGATCCGCCGGCACGTGGAGCTGCCGCAGGTACAGCGGGGTAAAGGCCGTGAAGTGGCCCCAGGCCAGTGACTCGGCAAAGCTGGCCGCCATAAAGATCATCACAGTAACCGGCCAGCGGTTTTGGTGCCGCTGGCCGGGTGTGCCCTTCCATTCGCCGGGGGTCGGTTTCACACGTGCCTCCTTCGGCCACCAGCGTCGCTGGTGGCGGTCCCGAGGGTCAGTCGGTCAGCGGCAGCACCATCTGCGGCTCCGGCACCACGTGGTCGGGGCGCCCCTGCACCACGCCGGTCCCAATGGCAAAGTACTCGATGACGTGGCTGCCCCAGCCGTGGCTGCGCTCCTGGATTTGCACAGCGACAATGCCCTCGGCGCCCATCTCGCTCGCCTCGGTCTGCATGCGCTCCATCGCCAGCTCGCGCGAGTCGTACAGCGCCTGGGTGAAGTTGGCCATCTCCACGTTTTGTCCCATCGCGCGCATGCTCTGCGCGAGCGTCTGATGCGCCACGTGATAGACGCAGTTGCCCATCGTGAGCCCCACCGGCTTGTATCCACTTTTCAGGAGCGTCCAGAAGTCCTGGCCCGATAGGTCGCTGGTAAACGGCTTGCCGTGCGCTGGACGATGGCTTTCGCCCAGCGAGCGCACCGCAGTGCCCACCGCCATAAACTCGGCCAGCCCGGGTCCCCACTCATAGCGGTTCACGTCCAGGCGCACCCCGATGACTCCATCGGCGCCCAGCTGGTCGGCTTCTTCCTCCATCCGCGACATGGCCAGCTCGCGGGCGTGGTACATCGCCTGGGTGAGCACCGTGAGCTCCTCATTTTTGCGAAACAGCTGCGACTGGTATCCGATGTGGTAGATGGAGCTGCCCACCACCAGGCCCAGCGGCTCGAAGCCCGCCTCGCGCACCAGCAAAAATTCATTGACGGTCAAATCAGACGTCCACAGGCGGCGCTCCCCCTGCTTCATGCGGTTGAGCCGCTCCAGCGCATGCTGCGGCAAGTCGCCTGCCGTGCTTCCGTTCGTGTCAGCCATCGTTCGCCTTCCTCTCGTTCCGCTCGTTCCGCTCGTTCCACGCTGGGGCACGCCGGTTCAGTGGCTCCCGGGCAGCCGCTGCGACTCCGGGTTCCCGGTGGGGGCCGTGTCGGCCAGGGTTTCACCGGAGGTCATGGGGCCGGGATCTGGGTCTAAGGCATGGTCGGCCAGGTTGACCACGGAGTGGATGGCCGGCGTGTGGTACGGGCCGGTCAGCTTCCCGACGGCCGTGCCGACGACGGTGAGATGGACAATATGGTCGCGGAAGCTTTGCATAGTCCCGTATCCCATGCCGTAGCCCCCACCGTAGCCACCGCCCCATCCGCCAGTGGCGGGCCGCTCCACGTCAATCTCCTCTACGCTCATGTGCCACTCGGCACCCAGCACGCCGTCCGCCGCCACTTCGCGCGCCTGGGCCCGAAGCCCACCGACGACAAAGTCTCGGGCCTCATAGACGGCTCGCGAGAAGTCGGGAATCTCCTGGTTGCTCCAGCTGCTTTCTGAGTAGCTGGCCTGCCATGTGGTCATGACGTAGTAGGCGGTGGTGGAAAAGGACAGGGTGAGGGGGATGTACCCGGCGCGAAACAGCGCCAGGGTGTCTTCGGCGGACATGCCGCCCATGAACGGGCGTCGCGGCGCGGGCTGGCCCTCAAACGCCACCGCCGTGCCAAACGCGGTGAACTCGGACAGCCCCGATCCCCACTCCGGGTAGCGGACGTCCACGTGGCAGTTCACCACGCCGTGAGCGCCCAAAATCGCAGCCTCCTCCATGAGCCGATCGATGGCCGTCTGGCGCGCGGTGGTGATGGCTAGCGTAAAAGGGCGGATGTCGCCGTTGCCCCAGGAGTTGGTGAGCCAGCCGGGGTAGAAGGCGGCATGCATCACGCACGATCCCGCCACCTGCCCCAAGGGCCTTAAGCGCAGCTGGCGCGACACCGCGAAGTCTGGCGCGGTGAGGGTGCTGGTCCAGGGGGCTTGGCCGCCCTTCAGCCGGTTCAGGCGGTCCTCCGCGTCCAGCGGCAGGCGGCCCGCCTCCAGCGCCTCAATGCTGGCGGCTTGGCGGGCTAGCCGCGCCGCCTCATCACGAGGGTCCGGCCGAGACCCGGACCCTCTGTTCCAAATCGGAATGAGCGCACCTCCTTTGGCACGTAACGGGACCTCACGCCAACGGGCACGGCTATCCTACAGCAAAAACTGCTCCAAAGCCGTGCGCGCCGACTCACTGGCTTCCGCGTGCTGCCAGAGCGCCTGGGTCAGCTCGTGCAGCCAGCGGTCCAGCATGGCCGGCTCGGTTTTGAGGGCGATGCCCCGCACCACTTTGGCGATGCGGTACTCAAAGTCCCCGTGGGCGTGCTCGGCGGTGAAGGTTTGATCTCCCAGCACCACCGTGACATGCACGACCGGCCGCTTCCCTTTTTGCCACGGGAGCCCCCCGTGGCGGAGCGTCACCGCGCCGTCGGGCAGCGCCTGCGTCAGCTTGTCCGCCAGCACCTCGTGAAAAGTGCTGAGATCGCGGCTGGCGGCGCGCAGTGCACCGGCCAATGTGTCGAACGACCAGTCCTCCATGATTCTTCTGCCTCCTGCGTCAGCCCCGGAGCCGCCGCTCCATCTCGTGCCGATTGAACCCGATCACCAGATCTTCATGCCCATCCGGCCACTGGATCACGGTCGTTGGCGTGGACCGGGAGCCCAGCGCCATCAGCTGATCCACATAGCCCGCATCGTTCTTCAAATTCAACTCTGTAAACGCCAAGCCCTCTTGAGAAAGCCACGCCTTCTCCGTTTCGCAGGCGCCTCACCCCGGCTGGGTAAATACACGAATGATTGGCACCTCGTTGGCCACCGGCGTCCCGCCTTTCTCGGGGGCACCGCCCGGCTTCTGGGCAATGGCGGCGGAGCCCCCGCAAGCTTCACGTCTATTATACGATAGTGGAGCGCGGCTCGGGGCGCCTAACGAGAGTGAGGCGATTCTTACGCGGCGTAAACAGGACCTGGCGAGCGCGCCGCGAAACGCTGGAGGCGAAGTCTGGGGGCCGGCGCGGGCCAAACATACAGAAGCGAGGTGGCACAATGGCGTGGACGGGATTGGGTGTGCTGGATCATGTGGCAGTTCGAGTGGCCGACCCCGAGGCCCTGACGGAGTTTTTGACCAACACGATGGGGGTTGAGCGCCGGGGCACCGACACGCGGCGGCTGTTTAGCTTGCCGGGCGGCGTGACGCTGGCGGTGTTTCCCGTGGGAGCGGATCAAGGGGGCATTGGCGATCGGAGCGGGGCGCGCCTGCCCGATCATCTGGCGCTCCGCGTAGACAGCTTGGACGCGGTGCGGTCGCATTTGGCCGAGCACGGCTACCAGCTGGAGGGCGATATGGTCGCGGCGCCGGGCGGCTTGGTGCTGCAGTTTGTGGGGGCCTGACTCAAATCACGCGTCCTCGGCGAATCTTATGCTTAGGCTACGGTTCTCAACGTGAGCAGGGCGCGGGCGGCGGATGGCCTCGGGGCCTTCGGCCTCCCCGCCGATAGAGGAGGTGCAGCGGTGCAGGCGACCAGTGAGCTGATGTGGCAATTTGATGAGGCAGTGGGCTCGTACTGGAAGCAGCTCCATCAAGATCTGCGGGAGCTGCCGTGCCGGGTGGGCGAACTCAGAGTGCTGTGGCTCATCCACAATGAGGGCACAGAGACCGGCACAGCGCTGGCGCGGCGGCTCGACATCAGCCGCGCGGCCGCCTCCAATGTGCTGAAGCGCTTGGCTGAAGGTGGGTTTTTGGTGTCGGCGAGGGATGAGCAGGATCGCCGGCGCCGGCGCTGGGTGCTGACTCCCGCCGCCCGCGGGCTTTTGGCTCACACCGAAGAGCGCCGCCTCGAGGTGTGGGGGCCACTGTGGCAAAGCTTGTCGGCCGAGGACCAGCAAGCGCTGGTGCGGGCGATGACGCGCCTGGGCGGCCGCGGCCACGAGGAATTTGAGCGGATGGTGGCAACGAAGGCAAGTTCCAGCGCCTGAGTGTGATGGTGGGTGCGGAACCAGCCGTGCCCGCCCGCAATGACCGCGTGGTCGTGTTACACTCGCCGGGTGGCGGGTTGGACAATCATGCGCGGCTTGGGAGCGGCATGGGCAAGGGCGGGTGCCCGAAGGGAGGTCGCACGATGGCGAACCGGATGAGTAGAGGATTGGCGGCGGTGATGGCTGTGGGATTGGTGACGGCACTGGCCGCGTGCGGCACCAGTGCTCAAGCCAGTTCGCCGGCCGTCGCCACGGTCGGTCACGACACCATCACCAAGCAGGACTGGCTGTCGACCATCAAAAGCTTGGGGATGCTGAACGGCAGTCCGCTGTCCACCAACAAGGCAGCGGAGTACAGCCAGGTCAAGCAGCTCATGGTGTGGTCGGCCGTGGAGCAATATGTGCTGGCCCATCACTGGAGCACCACGGCCCAGGCGAACAAGCAGGCGTCGACCGCCTTGGGCCAGATCGAGAAGCAGGCCGGCAGCAAGGCGGCCCTGGTCAAGCGGCTGAAAAGTCAGGGCTTGACGCTGGCCAACTTCTCCAGCTTCCTCACCAGCCAGGAAATTTTGCAGGCCGCGTATGGCCGAGTGACCAAGAACGTGCCGAAGCCGACGGCGGCTGCGGTGCAGAAGTACTACAGCCAGAACAAAAGTAGCTTCGTGCAGCCGGCGACGGATACGGTGCAGGCTATTTTGGTCAAGACCAAGGCGCAGGCGGCGTCGCTGGAGACAGAGCTGAAAGCGGGCAAGGCAAAGTTTGCCGCGCTGGCGAAAGCCGATTCCTTGGACAAAGCGTCGGCAGCCAATGGCGGGCAGATGGGGCCGATCCCCAAGTCGGTCACGACGGCGGCCGCCTCGGGAATCCCGTCGGCGTTTGTCACCGTGATGGACACGCTGAAGGTCGGCCAGTACGGGATTGCGTCGACCCCGTCGGGATACTATCTCATGCAGGTGACGGCAGTGACGCCAGCGTCGACCCAGTCGTTTAGCACCGTGAAGAGCCAAATCGCAAGCCAACTGCTGAGCACCTCGCAGAGCAATGCGTTTCAAAGCTTCGGCATGCAGCAGCTGAAAAAGATGCCGCACGCGATCAAGGTCAAGTCCTAGCCGGGCGCGGACCGCTTGCGGGGTGAGCCGATCAAGCGGCCCACCCCGCTTCGCGTGTCGGCCATGGGAGCGCCGCTGCGGCATCTAGGTTTCGCGGTGCCCAGCGCGCATGGCGCGAGCGGTGTGCTATCGTGCCTACAAGGGGCGCGGACGCGCGTGGGCCGACCGCACCTTGCTGCGGAGGAGAGTGTTTCACTTGGCAGAGCCGGTCGAGACCTTGGATGGATGGTTCATGTGGCACCATCTTACCACGGTGGATTGGGCGGAGTGGTGGTCATGGGCGCCGGCCGAACGCGAAGCCGCGCTGGTGGAGTGGCGGCAGATGTGGGACGGGTGGGCGGCCGTCGAGGCTCAGCACCAAGGCAGCGTGGGCGTGTACGCGATGGCCGGCGCGCGGGCGGACTTCATGAGCATTCACCTGCGCCCCACACTGGACGAGCTCATTGACATCAAGGCGTCGATGCAGGCCGCGCGGCTCCACCGCGTGGAGCGCCCGGCGTACTCGTACATATCGGTGGTGGAGCTGGCCACCTATGTTGCCAAGGGCCACCCCGATCCGCAGACCAATCCCGCTCTCCGCGCGCGCCTGTGGCCGACCCTTCCGGACCGGCACGCGGTATGCTTCTACCCCATGTCCAAGCGGCGCCAGGGCGCCGACAACTGGTATATGACGGACCGGGCGGACCGGGCGCACCTCATGCGCGGGCATGGCGCCGTGGGGCACAAGTACAGTCCGCACGTGACCCAGATTGTTTCGGGGTCCCAGGGCTTGGACGACTGGGAGTGGGGGGTGACCCTGGTCGCCGACGATCCCATCTGGTTTAAGAAACTTGTGTACGAAATGCGCTTTGACGAGGCCAGTGCGCGCTTCGCAGAGTTTGGCCCGTTTTATGTGGGCACACGCCTGGATGCCGCCGGCTTTGCTCGGCGGCTGGGGGTCCGATGACCACTGCGCCTGCGGCGTCCCGTCTGCTCACCGCGCTCGCCGGCGGCGAGCCGGATTCAACCCCGGTGTGGTTCATGCGGCAGGCGGGGCGGTATCAGCCGGAATATCGCGCGCTGCGCCGCCGCCATGGCATGCTGGAGATAGCGAACACGCCCGAACTGGCGGCCAGCGTCACCGTGGCCCCCGTCCGCCAGTACGGGGTCGACGCGGCGATCCTCTTTTCGGACATCATGGTGCCTCTGGGACCCGCCGGGGTGTCGTTTGAGATTCAGGAAGGCGTAGGCCCGGTGGTGGCCGAGCCGATTCGGGATGCGGCCGGCGCGGCTCGGATCCGAGATGTGGATCCCGCGCGCGACTTGCCCCAGGTATTAGAGGCGGTGGAGCGGTCGGTGGCGGCGCTTGCGGGCGTGCCGCTGATTGGCTTTGCCGGGGCGCCGTTTACGCTGGCGAGCTACCTGATTGAAGGTCGGCCCAGTCGGCAGTATGCCGAAACCAAGCGCCTGATGTGGGCGGACCCCGGCCTGTGGGACACCCTCATGAATCAGCTGGTGCGGGTGGTCGGCGCCCACCTGGCTGCGCAGGTGCGAGCCGGGGCGCGGGCTTTGCAGGTGTTTGACAGCTGGGCGGGGGCGCTGGCGCTCGGCGACTATGAGGCATCTGTCGCCCCACATATGCGGGCCCTGTTTGCGGAGCTGCGAGCCTTGTCGGTCCCCGTGATTTACTTTGCCGTGGGGGCCGGGCACTTGGCCTCCGCCATGGCGGCCACGGGCCCCACCGCACTGGGCGTGGATTGGCGCGAGCCAGTGAGCCAGGTTCGGCGCCGCCTGCCCCCGGGGATGCCGGTGCAGGGCAACTTGGACCCGGCGGCCCTGCTCGCGCCGTGGCCAGACGTGGCGCGCCAGGCGCGCGCAGTGCTGGCCGACGCGGGGCGCCGCGGCTTTGTGTTCAATTTGGGCCACGGCATTTTGCCGCCCACCGATCCCGCCGCCGTCGCTCGGCTGGTGGAGTTGGTGCATGCGGAGACCCAATCGCCCGGGAGCAAATCGGGCCCCGAGGTCGAGAGGGGGACAGGCGCGTGATGACTGCCGCGGCGAGGGCCCGCGGCCCCGTGGGCGTCCTGGTGATGGCGCATGGGGTGGCGCGCAATGTGGCCGACATCCCGCGGTACTATGCCCATATCCGCGGCGCTCGGCCCAAAAATCCCGCCGTGGAGCAGGAGCTGGTGGAGCGCTACGAAGCTATTGGCGGCCACTCGCCCCTGATTGAAGTCACGGCGGCGGTGGCCGAGGGACTAGCAGGAGTGCTGGCGCGCCGGCACGGGCCGGATCGGTACCGGGTGGCTTTTGGCTTTCGCCATGTGGCCCCGTATATTCCCGAGGCGGTGGCGCGGCTTCAGGCCGAGGGCGCGGTGCGCTATGTGGGGCTGGTACAGGCGCCGCACTTTTCGCCGATGACCGTCGGCGCCTACGAGCGGGCAGCGGCCGAGGGCCCACTTCCGGGGCACACGATCTTGTCGTGGCACGTGGAACCACGCTTCGTGGCCCTTTTGGCGGAGCGCGTCCGGGAGGCGGCCCGGATCCTGCCCGTGCCGCTGGCAGAGGCCGCGGTGGCGTTTACCGCTCACAGCTTGCCGGAGCGCATCCGTGCTGCGGGCGATCCGTATCCCCGCCAGCTGGCCGAAACGGCCGCGGCCGTCGCCGCCCAGCTCGGGTTGGGTGCTTATCAGGTGGGTTGGCAAAGCGCGGGCCGCACGCCCGAGCCGTGGATGGGCCCGGACGTGCTAGACCTCCTGAAGGAGTGGGCCGCCGCCGGCCGACCTGCTGGATTGATAGCGCCGGTGGGGTTTGTATCGGACCACCTGGAAGTGCTGTACGACCTAGATGTGGAGGCGCGGGCGCTGGCGGCGGCGCTGGGCCTGCCATTTGCCCGCACCCGCTCGCTGAACGACGATCCCGAGTATCTGGAGGTGCTGGCGGACGTGGTGGATCGCGACGAGGCGGGTGGGGGCTCCGCTCATGACTAAGCTGGCGGTGGTAGGCGCGGGCTTGGCTGGGCTGGCCGCCGCGCGCCGGCTGGAGCAGCTGGACCCGGGCGCAGACGTTTGGGTCTATGAGGCCCAGGGCCGCGTGGGCGGGGTGGTGCGCTCTGAGCCGCCGCACGGCGGGGCGGCAGGCATGGAGGCGGGGCCCGATTCCCTGCTGGTGCGCAAGCCATCAGCGCTTGCGCTCATCAAGGCTGTGGCTTTGGACCGCGAGGTTGTGCCCTCGCACCCGGGCGCGAAAGGTGCCCTGCTATATCTGGACGGTCGGCTGGTGCCAATCCCGGCCGGGGTGGTGGCGGGCGTTCCGCTGTTGCCGGAGCGCCTGGCGGACGCTGCGGTGCTGTCCCCAGAAGGGCGGGCGGCTGTGCTCGCCGACTTGTCCGCCAGCCCCGAGACCCTCGTCGGCGACGTGAGTCTGGGCGGGTTTCTGGAGCGCCGGCTGGGGCGCGAGTGGCTGGACCACGTCGCCTCTCCCCTGCTGTCGGGGATTTACGCCGGGCACGTTCGTGACTTGTCGCTGCTGGCCACCTATCCCGAACTGGCCGATGCCGCGCGCCAAGGCAGCTTGATCCGCGGGCTGGCCGCCCAGCGAGCCGCCCACCCGCCGGCGCCCGGCCCGATGTTTGTGACGCTGGCCTCCGGGCTGGAGGCGCTCCCGCGGGAGGTGGCTCGCCAGCTGCGCCGGCCGGTCCGGCTCGCCGCGCCGGTGGCCAGCGTGGTGCGGGCCGGGCGGCGCTATCGCCTGCGGGGGCGCGGTGGCTTGGATGAGGTGGTGGACGGGGTGGTGCTGGCGACACCGGCGTGGGTCGCGGCCAGGCAGCTGGCCGCGCTGGCGCCTGCGGCGGTGCCCCTTTTGGAGGGGGTGCCGTATGCGAACTTGGCCGTGGTCGTGGCCCGCTTTCCAGTGGGAGTGTCCGTGCCGCCCGGCATGACCGGCATCTTGGCACCCGCCGGGTCCGGGGTGGCCCTGACCGCCGTGACGTTCGTGGGGCAGAAGTGGGCGCACCGAGCTCCGCTGCCCGACGTGCCGGTGCGGATATTTTATGGGAGGGCGGCGGCGGAATCGGGTGAACCGAGCCCCGATGATGATGTCCTGGCCTGGTCCGACGGTCGGTTTCGGCAGCAAGTGGCGGACGATCTCAGGCAGGTCCTGGGATGGGGGGCAGACCCTCTGGCGCTGGCTGTGCATCGGCATCCGGCCACCATGCCGCAATATCGAGTGGGGCACCGCGAGCGGGTGGAGCGGCTCGAGGCGTTGGTGCGGGGGATGCCGGGCCTGGCGCTGGCAGGCGCCGCCTATCATGGGGTGGGCATTCCCGACGTGATTGCCGACGGCGAGCGGGCGGCGGCGCAAGTGGTGCAGTCCCTAAGCACCTCTGGGCGTGCGCCTTAGGGCTTTTGGTACCAGAAGTAGCCGCTCTCGCTGATGACCGTGAATGCGCCGTCGCGGGCAATCGCATCGGCCACCCGGTGGCGCACCAAATCCACGAGGGCCGCCTTGTTCGCGCGCGCCACCTCGGGCTCCAGCCCTTCGCGATAGAAGCCGGAGTCGTAATAGGCGGCGGCCGGCTCCGCCGCCGGAAACCGAAATCCTCCCGCGTGGCTTTCCGACTGCACCATGCGGCCGCTCGGGAAAAAGTGGCGGCCGTTGCTGAGCGAAAAACGGAGCGGCCCGCCGCCGGGGATGGTGGGCAGGTGCAGGGCAGCCACCGCTTCGCGGTGCAGCTCCATCAGCTCACGGTATTGCAACGGCCCGTTCGTGGCGGCCGAGAGAATGCCGCCGGGCTTCAGCACGCGGTCGGCTTCCGCCAGCGCGCCCGCAATATTGGGGACGTGATACAGCATGAAGTGGAGTCCCACCCAGTCAAACGCGGCGTCGTCCCACGGAAGGTGCTGGGCGTCGCCCAAGCGCGAAGTGGCTGCGGCGTCCCCAGCCAGCCGCTCGTCCAACGCAGCCACCATGCCCGGCGACTGGTCCAGGCCCGTGTATTGCACTTGGGGGCCCAGCACCTCCCGGATCGCTGCGTGCCAGGTGCCGATGCCCGCGCCTACGTCCAGCACGGAGGTGGGGGAAGCAACGGCCGCCAGTTGGCGCGTCAAGGAGCGAAAAATGTCTTCCTGCCCCATGCCATAGCGCTGGTGGGTGACAATTCGGACTTGCAGCGGGTCCACGATGCCGTAGGCGGTCTGCAAGAATACCGGATCCGCAAAGCGCTCGATGTGCTCAGGGCGTTCGGTGTGGTCGGCCATCGGGTGCCCGTCCTCTCTTGGGTCGGCTAAAGCGCATCCGTCTGGCTCATCCTAACACGTCAACGTTGGCGCCGCGCACTTTTAGCGGCACGACGGAGAGACGGGCGGCAGGGGAGGGGGCGGAGCATGGCCACCACCAGTGGATCCGGGCCACGGCCGCCCAAGAGGCGCGCCAGCGCGCGGCGGCGCTCCCGGCAGCATGCGGGGGTGCTGCGCGAGTCGATTTTTGGGGTGAACGACGGCTTGGTGGCCACGGTGGGCCTGGTGTCGGGCGAAGTGCTGTCGCATCAGCCGCATGGGGCAGTCATCGTGGCCGCCCTGTCAGCCATGGGGGCGGCCACGGTGTCGATGGGAATCGGGTCCTTTCTCGCGTCGTCGACCCAAAACGACTTTCTGCAGAAGCAAATTCGGGATCAAGACGCCAAGCTGGCGCAGTGGCCCCGCCATGAGCGCCGGCATGTGGTGCAGCTCTTAGGCGCCATTGGCCTATCGCGCCGCACGATTCCGCTGGCGGCGCAGGAAATCACACAGTCAAGGCCGCGGTGGCTGCGATTTATGGTGCGCGAGCGCCTCGGCGTGCATGAGAACCAGTGGGAAAGCCCGGTCGCCAACGCCGTCGTGATGGCGGTAGCGGTGATGGTGGGATCCATTCCCCCCGTGCTGCCGTTTCTGCTGCCGCTGTCAGTCGTCGCGGCTCGCAATATCGCCTGGGCTGCCTCGCTGGCGGCGGCCTTTGCCATTGGATACGGCAAAGGCGTCATGACAGCCAGCCCTCGCCTCAAAAGCGGCGTGCAATTCCTGCTGCTGGCCGGCGCGTCTGCGGCGGTGGGAGCCAGCATTGGGCTTATGCTGGGTCAAGCCGGGGCTTGAAAGCGTGCTGGGTCGAGCGAGGCCGGGAGCGCATCCCCGTGCAGCCCGCGGCGCGCCAGGCGCTCGCCCACAGCGGCGGCCAGTGCCACGCCGCGCCGCTGAACTCCCCGGCGACCAACACACCCGGCCGGATAGCCCGACCACCGGCAAGTGGTCCGGCGCAAACCCCATGATGCCGGCCCAGCGGCCGGCGACGGTGGCCGAACCGCCGGGGAGCCCGTGCGCAAAGTCGGAGAGGCGCCGCTGAATGCGGTCGTGCCGTGCCAGCACGTCGGTCGCCTCTGCGGCGACATCCGCGCCGGGCGGCGGCCAAGCACCATCGTGCCCTTCGGGCAGGGCCTCCCGTGCGGGCAGCCCCCCTGGTGCGCGTGCACCGGATAGGAGCAGTCCAGACCCACAGGCCCCAGACCAACACCTGGCCCTGTGCCGGCCGCACAGCCCAGGCCGGTGAGGGCGAGAACTCCCCCACCCAGGCATTGGGGCACATGAGCCGCCGGGGGGCCCAGCGGACGGCCCGCGCGTCTGTGAACCGCTGGACGCGGGCCGCCGCGGCCACGACTCTGCCGGCCCATTGTCGCAGCGGAGACCGAACAGTGTCCGCGAAGGTGGCGCCCAGATCGAGGCTGCCGGCTTCCCGATACTCCGCCTTGCCGGTGTCGGCCAGCAGAGCGCACCAGCCGGCGGTTGCTCTGCGACAAACGCAGCAGCTCGCGGCCCCCCTGCCGAACCAGGGGGGCCTAAAGCTCGGAGGTGCCGCTCAGCACGAAGCCGGCATTGCGTCCGCTGGCTCCGAATCCCGGGGCCGGTCACTTAGGACGGCCCCGTCCCAGGGGACGCC
The DNA here is from genome assembly GCA_021846505.1 of Bacillota bacterium. Taxonomy (GTDB): domain Bacteria; phylum Bacillota; class Sulfobacillia; order Sulfobacillales; family JAIMBI01; genus JAJZWV01. Next base: position 11,843 of record JAJZWV010000051.1, on the reverse strand, counting down.
GGACAGGGCGGCCGCATGATGCGCTGGCCAGGCGGCGATCAGGGCGCCGCCCACAATGGCCAGGTGGACCTGGCCCGGGCTCCACCCGTCCACGACCGCACATCCACCGGCACGTCGCGCTGCCAGACGCTTGGCACGTCCACCCCGCTAGGCATGGCCCCCCGCCCGCCACTCTCGCTCCAGCAAGCCGTACAGCAGCATGTCGTAAGGCTGGCCGTCGCGCACGAGAAACTCGCGAAAGGCGCCTTCGCGCTGAAAGCCGAATCCTTCGTACAGGCGAATCGCCCGCGCGTTGTAGGAAAAGACCGTGAGCGACAGCCGCCGCAAGTTCAGCTCATCGAAGGCGAACCGCAGCAGCAGCGACAGGGCCTCCCGCCCATAGCCCTGGCCCCACTGATGGGGATCAATCTCCATGGCGAGCCAGCCCCCGCGCTGCGGCCACAGCACCTCGTCCAGCGCCACCAGCCCCACCAGCTGGGGCTCGGCGCCCAGGGTGCGCACCGCACACGGAAACCCACCCGCCGCACGGATGGCCCGCCACCGGTCCACAAGGGTGTCGGCGGTGGTCGGGCTGGCGGGCTCCGCATCGAGGTGGCGCAGGAACACGCCATCGCGGTGCCAGAGCGCCACCTGCACGGCGTCCTCGCTGGTGGTGGCGTCCAGCCGCACGCGCGGGCCAGCCAAGTGATTGGTAAGGCCTTGGTCAGACGGGGCGGGACCTGCAGAACCTGGGTGAATCGAAGCCATGCTCGCGCCTCCCCCGTCGCCCCTGGCACTGCGCCAGAGAGGCTACCCTGCTATGATAGTGGCAGAAGTCCACCTGAGGGAGTGGGTTGGCAGTGGCAGAGCGAGAGGAGCCGGGCCGAGATCGGCAAGCCCCGCGCGCCCTCCCCGAGTTTGAGGCGGAGGATATTCGCGGCACGCCGTTTCGCGCCTCGGACCTCACGGCGCGAGCGCCCGTGCTGCTGGTGTTGCTGCGCGGCCTGTTCTGACCATACTGCCGGCGGCAGCTCGTGCAGCTGCAGGAGCAGTACCCGGCCCTTCGGGCCGCGGGCATTCAGGTGGTGGTGATGGCGCCCGACCGGCCACCAGCGCTGCGCCAGTATTTTGATCGCGAGCACCTGCCGTTTGAAGCTATTGCAGATCCCACGCAGCGGGTGCTGAAAGCGTTTGGGCAGCAGTATCGCTGGTATATGGTGGGACTGCTGCCCGCGATGCTCGCGATCGATCCCCAGGGCGCGATTGTATGGAGCCACTATGCCTCCAGCCCGCAAGATTTGCCCAGCCTGTCGGCGGCGGCGGCTGCCTTGGAGCGCGATCTTTAGCGGCCGCCGGGAAACGGGCACACTTGACGAGAGCCAGCCAACGCTTTACTATATAAGCTAAAGTGTGTAGTCGGCTTAGTGAAGGAGGCGCGGCATGGCGGCGGTGACGGCGGACAACTGGCTCGTGCTGCCGCGGGTGGGGGAGCCACCGCTAGGGGCGGTGGAGCGGCCCGTGCAGGAGATGGCCGCAGCGCAGCGGCTGACCGAAGGGGCGGGGTTTCCCGTGCGGCGCCCGTTCCCCGGCCCCGGCTTGAGCTTGCGGGCGGTGGATCCGTTTTTGCTGCTCGACCAGATGGGGCCCGTGGCGTATGGGCCCCAAGAAGCCAAAGGTGCGCCGTGGCACCCGCACCGCGGGTTTGAAACCGTAACCTATCTGATGGATGGCGTGATGCGGCACCAAGACACGAATGGCGGCGGGGGCTTGATTCAGGATGGCGGCACCCAGTGGATGACGGCTGGCAGCGGCATCTTGCACGATGAGATGCCCACCGAGGAACTGGTCAAGAGCGGGGGATACTTTCACGGCATCCAGCTGTGGGTCAACCTGCCCAAGCGCCTCAAGTGGACGCCGCCGCGGTATCAGGACATTCGCGGCGACCGCCTGACGCTCCTTTCGTCGCACGACGGGTCCGCCCTGATTCGCGTGATTGCGGGGAGCCTCGGCGGCCACGAGGGCCCCGGATCCACCTGGACCCCCATTGTGCTGGCGCATGCCAGTGTGGCGGCGGGGGCGCGCCTGCATGTGCCGTGGAACCCGGCGTTTGGGGCGATGGCCTACGCGCTGCTGGGCCATGGCACCGCCGGGCACGAAGCGGCGCCCCTGCCAGAGGGCCAGCTGGCGGTATTTGGGCCCGGCGACGCCCTCACCGTGACGGCGGGTCCGCGCCAAACCGAGGCCAGCGCCAACTTCGAGGTGCTGCTGCTGGGAGGCGCGCCGATTTGGGAGCCCATTGCCCACTGGGGCCCCTTCGTGATGAACACGCGCGAGGAAATCGTGCAGGCATTTGACGATTTTCACGCTGGGCGCATGGGCATCATTCCGGCCACCACGCTGGAGCCAAGCTCCCCGCGCCCTCACGGTCTCAGCGGCGGCGGCCGCTAAGCCCCCGGGGGATGGGGCCAGTCACACCCCCCCGCTCTGGAGGGCGAAACACCTCGGCAATCGGCAGCGGGGTGTCGGGAAAAAGAGGGCTCACCCAGGCATCCCCGCTGTGAAATGGCCCCAGCGGCTCATATCCCGTGGGCGCCAGCCGGTAAGCCGTGAGCGCGGCCCCCGCAGCACGGGGCTGCGCCACCCAAAGCTTGGCCCCTCTGGGGGTGGGCCGCCCTGAGGCATCGGACTTTTGCCTACAGGAGAAAATGGGCCGCCACGCCCGTCAGCAATCCCGCCAGGAGGACCAAGGCAGCCAGCCGCGCCAGGTCCCTCTTGGGGACGGCCTGGCTGACCATGGCCATCGACGGCAGGCTGATGGCGGGCAGGGTCATCATGAGGGCGCCCCCCGCCAGGCTGGATAGCCCGTAGCTCATCAGCGACGACACGATGGGAATTTCCCCGGCGGTGGGAATGACAAATAGGGTGCCCGCGATGGCCAGCCCGAAAAACAGCAGCACGCTGCCGCCCAGGGCCGGGCCCATGGCGGGAAACAGGAAGGCCCGCACCGCACCCAGCGCGCCGACAATCAGGAGATATTCTGGAATCAGGGTGGCGGTGAGCCGCCCCAGCGCCTTGAAAAAGCGTGCGGCGCGCGACCCTTTGGGGACAGTGGGCAGGTCGACGCGCAGGGCGGCGGCTTCAGTCCCCGTGGCCCAGCGGTTCCCGATGTAGGCCGCCCCGGCCACCAGCAGGATCCCCATGACAATGCGGAGGGCGGCCCAGTTCCACCCCAGCACGAAGCCCATAAACACGATGGTGGCGGGGTTCAGCACAGGGTTGCCCACCCAGTACGCAAACACCGCCCCGTTCGACACCCGCTGCCGCTTTAAGCTCACCGCAATAGGCGCCGAGCAGCAGGTGCACATCATCGAGGGGATGGCGGCGGCCGCGGCGACGCTGGCCGATCCCCACGACGTGCGGCCCAACAGGCTCACCAGCCAGCCATCGGGCAGCAAAGACTCTATGCCGGCCGCAATCACCAGGCCGGCGATGAAGGCCATCCAAATGTCCTTGACATACGCCACGGCATATGACACGGCGGCCGCCGCGCCTATGGGCGGCGCCGCCCGGTGGGGGCCGGTGACAATCGACGCGCCCAGCGTGTGCGAGGCGGCCACCGAAAACACCTTGGCAAAGTAGGGGCTCCACTTGGCGACAAACACGCCCCCGGCGGCCAGCGCGATAAACAGGACGACCGGCCACATCCCGTCGGGACGGCGGGGTGGCGCGGAGGTTTCCAAGGGGGTCATGCAGGCACCTCCAAAGGTCAGCTACCCCATCATATGAAGCGTGCATCAGTGGGGTCCGTGCTCATGCGATGATTGCATCATGGTCACTTTACGACTGCATGCTCCTTGTCCGATTGGGAGAAAGTCGTTATGATCCCATCACGGGGGCTTGGGAAGGGGTGAGCGCGTGGAGTTGCAGGACCTGGCGCTGTTTAAGTCCATTGTCGAGTGCGGCAGCATGACGCGAGCGGCCGAAGCGTACGGCATGACGCAGCCGTCAGTCAGCCGCCACTTGCAGCGGGTCGAGCAGGAGGTGGGCGTGCTGCTCATTGACCGGGCCGGCACGCCGCTGGCGCCCACACCGGAGGGCCGCCGATTTTTGGCGTTTGCCGAGTCGGTGCTGAGCGGGTGGGTCGGCCTGCAGGAGCAGCTGGGCCAAGATGACCGCATCACCGGAGAGCTGCGGCTGGCGGCGACGGCTTCCTACGCCGGCGACGCAGCCATCGCCCGCTGGATGGGGCGCTTCGTGGATAAGTATCGAGGCGTCCACCCCCGCGTGCTGACCATGGATTCGCGGGCTGTGGAAGCGGCCGTAGGGCAGCATCGAGTGGTGGCAGGCTTCATGGGCTGCGTGCCGCAAGATTGCTGCCTCGAAAGCGTGGCGGTGGAGCGGGACAATCTGGTGCTGGTCACGCCTACCACCGGCACCTTCGCCTCCCTCACCGATCCGGTGCATCCGGACGCGCTGGCCGACATGGCGTTCGTGCGGCGCGAGCGCGGCAGTGGCACCTGGGAGACGGTCGAGCGCGCGCTGGTGGACGTGGGCCGGTCGCCCCACTTGAATGTGGTCATGGAGGTCGACTCCGTGGAGGCCGTGCTGGCGGCCGTGGGGGCGGGTGTGGGGGCCAGCTTTGTGTCGGCCGCCGCCTTGGCCCGCCGCGACGCGCCGGAGCTCCGGTCCTTTGCGGTCCGCGGCGTCGTGCTGCGCCGGCAGGTTTACCTGGTGTACGACCCGACGGTGCTGATGCGCGATCCGCTGGCCGCCCTATTTTGCCGGTTTATCCAGCAAGCAGCGGCGGAGGTGCTGACCGTACCGGATCCGGTGGTGCTCCCACGCCGCATCGGGTAGCCACCCCGAGGACGGACTCGCTATGACGGGAGGCCCCGCGGAAGAGAGCCGCCGGTGAAGGGGCAATTGGAGAGATCAGACAACCAGGAGGGCTAGGGGGCGAAGGATGAGCGCGGTCGTGGCGATGGGGACCGAGGATTTCGAAGAGGCGGTGGCGGCGGGGAGCCGCCCGGTCATTGTGGATTTTTGGGCGCCCTGGTGTGGGCCGTGCCGGGTGCTGTCGCCGCTGGTGGAAGAGCTGGCCGCTGACCATCAGGGCGCGATCACGGTCGGCAAGGTGAACGTGGATGAGCATCCAGATTTGGCCGGCCGCTTTGGCGTCATGAGCATTCCATCGGTGATCCGATTTGATGGGGGACAGGAGACGCACCGGGTCGTGGGAGCAGTCAGCAAGCCGGAGCTGCTGCGGCGGCTCGGGCTGTAGCGAGCGAGGGGCAAGAGCGGACAGACTGGAACGGAGGGATGCGGATGGCCGAAGTCACCGCAACGAAAACGGGGCGCCACTACACCGTGGCGGAAGCAGGCAATCTGGAGGCGCTGGAGAAAAAAGAATTTATTGCCGAGACCCTGGGCTTCACGGGGATGCAGGTCTCGCTGAACCGAGCGGTGCCCGGCCAATCTTCGCCGTATCTGCATGCCCATCGGCAGCATGAGGAGCTGTATCTGTTTCTGGCAGGCACCGGGGAGTTCCAGGTGGACGGGGAGGTGCTGGCGGTTAAGCCGGGCACCATGATTCGGGTGGCGCCGGACGGACGCCGCGCCTGGCGCAACAACTCCGACAGCGACTTGCTGTTTATTGTGGTGCAGGCCAACGTGGGCACGCTGACCGGCCAGGATGGCATTCGCCTGGACGGGGACCCGGCCTGGGGCTAGCCGGGTGCCGTAGGGGGAAGGGGTCCACTCCAGCGTGCCGCCCCTTCCCCTTACTTCTTGCTCGCTCAGGTATCGATGCCCAAGTGGTGCAGGACGAACGCGTCTTCCTGGGAGCGGTCCCGCAGTTGGCGGTAGCGACCCGACGGGCCGCCGTGGCCTGCGCCCATCTCGGTTTTGAGCACCAGCACGTGCTGGTCCGTCTTGGTGGCACGCAGCCGCGCCACCCATTTGGCCGGCTCGAAGTAGCCCACCCGGGGGTCGTTGAGCCCGGTGTGCACATAAAGGTGCGGGTACGCCTTGGCCTCCACGTTGTCGTAAGGGCTGTAGGTGGCCATGTACCGAAACGCCTCCGGCTCCTTCGGATTGCCCCACTCGTCCCACTCGAGGCTGGTGAGAGGAATCGTCTCATCCAGCATGGTGGTGAGCACATCCACAAAGGGGACGCCGGCCACGATGACGGCGAACAGCTCAGGGGCCAGGTTGGCCACGGCACCCATGAGGAGGCCGCCAGCACTGCGGCCGCGGCCCGCCAGCCGAGCGGGGGTGGTGTAGCCCCGATCGACCAGTGCCTGGGCCGCATCCACGAAATCGGTGAAGGTGTTGCGCTTGTGCATCAGCTTGCCGGCTTCGTACCAGGCGCGGCCGTGCTCGCCGCCTCCCCGCACGTGGGCGGTGCCCATGATGATGCCGCGATCCAAAAGCGGCAGGCGCGCGCTGCTAAACATGGGGTCCGAGGTGGCGCCGTAGGAGCCGTATCCATCGAGGATGAGCGGCGCGGGGCCCTCGGAGCGCGCGCCTTTCCGGTACACCAGGCTGACGGGCACTTCCGTGCCGTCGGCGGCCGTGGCCGTTAAGGCCTCTTGGATGTAGTCATCCGGCCGGTAGCCGCCCAGCACCGGCTCCTGCTTCACCAGCGTGCGGGAGAGGTCGGCCAGCGTGAGCTCGTAGACCGTTGGCGGTGTTACCAGCGACTGGTAGATCACCAGCGCCGACACAGCCGGATAGGCCCGATTTTCCCCCGGGGACACGGTGTACAGGGGCTCCGGCCAAGGGACCTGGCGCAGGCCGTCGCGGTACAGCACCCATAGCTGGGTCAGCCCGCCCTCACGCCCCGACACCAAGACGGCGTCGCCCAGCGGCAGCACATCGTCCAAGGGGCGCCCCGCCTGGTGCGGGATGAGCTCCCGCCAGGTGGAGGCGTCCCCCAAGCTGGCCAGTGGAGCGGCCAGCAGCTTCATGTCCAGTGCATGCTCGTCGGTCAGCACCAGGAGGTCATCGCCCCAGTGCTCCAGCGAATACCGCACCCCGCGGCGCCGCGGCTGAAAGACATGCCAGGCGCGGCCCTCCGTGGCGGTGTCGAGATAGCGCACTTCCTGGGTGGTGGTGCTGTGCGAGGTGGCGAAGAGAAAGCGCCCACTTTGGGATCGGGCCAAGTGCAGTGTGAAGGTAATGTCGGTCTCTTCATACACCAGCTCATCCGCGTCTGGGCTGGTGCCCAGGCGGTGCCGCATCAGGCGGCTGGCGCGCTGGGTCGTGGGGTCGACGGTGATGCAGTACACCGCGTCGCCCTTGGGATCCCACTCGAGGCTGCCGTACAGCGTGACGTCGGGTATTTCGTCCGCCATCATCTCGCCGGAGATCAAATTCTTGATGTGCAGCGTGTATCGGTCGGAGCCGGTTTGGTTGTCCAAGTACGCCAGCAGGGTGTGGTCGGGGCTCGGGCGCTGCACCGTCAGGCTGTAAAACTCTTTCCCCGCGGCCAGCGCATTCTGGTCCAGCAGCACTTCTTCCGGCGTACTGTCCAGCTCGGCGCGGTGCGCCGCGCGCTTGCGGGCAAACACCGGATAGGCTTGGCCATCGACGGTGCGACGATAGTAAAAGTACGGGCCGTTCTGCACCGGAACGTCGGCGTCGGTCTCCTGGATCCGCGCCAGCTTCTCCTGGTAGAGACGCTCGGCGAACGGCTCGAGCGGCTCCATCACCGCGTCGTAATATGAATTTTCGGCTTCCAGATACTGAATGACCGCGGGATTGTCTTTTTCGCGCAGCCAGTAATAGTCGTCGGGCCGTGTCACCCCATGCAGTGCATGCGGATGCAAAATGCGGTCTGCCTTCGGCGGAGTCGCCATTCGAAATCCCTCCCCCCTCGCGCCCTCGCCGCCCGCGAGAGGCCGAGGTGTACAATCCAAATCATCATACTCTTTCCTGCCTGACGGCACCGAGCGGAGCAGCCTTGGGCACCGGGCCCGGCTCCCGCGGGCTGGCCATGGCGTGTACGCGAGACGTGCTCTCAGCGAGGCAGGACACAAGATGGTGGACAACAAGACTCTCGCATTTGGGGGCCACGCGGTTGCTGGGGTCGGCGGCCTCGCTCCGGGCCACCTGCTGCCACAATCTGCTCCTGACGGAGTGTTCCCTGGTCGCGGCGACCGCGTGGGTGACATGGGCGAGTAGGCGGCTCCCGCCCGGCCTCGCCGCGAAGGGGGCGCAGGCCCGGACCGCAGCGCTTCGTCCGTGGTGTATCTAGGGGAACCGCTCGCGGCGGTGGCCTCCGCGCTGTGGGCCCACGCGCTCCAGCGCTGCGCCGCGGCGCAGGTGAGCCGCTGGCTTTACATGCGCTGGTTTTGGCCGCCGCCATCGGCTGGGTGCGGCCGGGGGGAGTGCCCGGCTGGAGCGCGCTGGCAGGTGGCATGGCGGCGATGGCCGGGGCATCTGGGTCAATGGGCGCCGCCGGGCTCCACCCATAGAGGGGCCGGCGGCCAGCAGTGCGTAGCTGGCTGTGAGACGACTCCTGCCGTTGGGGCGTCGGGAGGCGCGCTCAGTGGCGGATGACAAAGGATGGGCCCATGGCGGTCGGCGATGGCCGCGCCGGCACGGGCTTGGCCTCGACGCTCAGCACGTGCGCCAGCGGGGGGCCGTGCTGGAGCAGCTGGGCAAAATGCCGCACCGCCTCCGGAGCGCCCTGGGCCTCCGCCTCGATCCGGTCGCCGTCCGGGTGGTTCCTGATGTAGCCCGAGAGGCCCAGGTCGGCGGCGGCATGCGCGGCCCACGCGCGAAACCCGACGCCCTGCACGCGGCCCCGCACGACCAGGTGCAGGCGCAGCGGGGGCTGGCGAGACGCTCGATGGTTTGGCATGGCGAGCCCTTCTTCCTCATTGAGTCCGGCGCCGCCAGGCGCTACTCACCCTTTATAATGGCTTTAGAGGTGGGCTGGCAAGGTTCCGCCTCCAGCAGCGGCACCGGATGCGTGGAGAGGAGTGGGGCGAACCCGTGGCGACATGTTGAACGACGTGTTTCAGCCCGCGTGGGAGGTGGCATGGCGCCGCCGAGACACATGGTGGCTGGTTCTGTGGCTGGGTCTCTTGAGCCTCGCGGCCACATCGCTGCTGGCCGCCCTGCTGGCGGCCGCCCATGTGCCTTTCGGCGCGGTGCCAGCGCCGTCGCTGTTTCCGGCCAGGCCCCCTTATGGCGGGCTGGGGCCGCCCACCGCGGGTGCGCCTCCCTGGCTCGGGGGGGCCGGCGGTGCGGAGCTGCTCGGCGTGGCCGGGGTTGTTTTGCTGCTGGGCGGCTTCGTGGTCTTGCCGTTTGCGGCGGCCGGGTCTTACGGCGTGGTGGCGCGCGCCCTGAGGAGCCCCGAGCCCATGGGCGCGGCCGCGTTCTGGCAGGAGGGCTGGCGCAACTGGAGCCGCGGCTATGGGCTGCTGCTGCTGGGGCTGGCGATTTTGGCGCTGGCCGTGCTGGCGGGCGTCATCCTGTTTGCGGTGCTGCACCTATTGGGCGGGCTGGGGGTGGTGCTGGCCGTCCTGGGTACCGTGGCGGTGTTTCTGCTTGCGGCGGTCTGGGGCTATTGGAGCGCAGCACATCTCTTCATGGGGCCGTGGCCCTGGGCGCAGGCGTTCGGGCAGGGCTTGGTGGATGCCTGGACCTACAAGTGGCCCTCATTAGGGATCCTGGTGGTGCTGTCTTTGGGGGCCTCGCTCGTCAATGCTCTTCCCACGCCCCTGGAGCAGCTGTGGCTGCCGCTGGGGCTGGTGGTGGCGGGCGCCCTCTCCGGCTGGGTGTCCTTGTTTGCCTCGGCCGTGAGCCTGGGCTTTCACGTGTACGGCGAGCGGCGGGCCGGGTAGCCGACGCACTCAGCTCAGCTGGGCGATCGCGGCTTCCAGCGGCAGCACCTCCGTCTGGCCGGAGCGCCGCTGGCGAACTTCCACGCCGCCCGCGGCCAGACTTTTCGGGCTGACCGCAACTCGGCGCGGCAATCCCAGGAGGTCCGCGTCCTTGAACTTGACTCCGGGACTTGCGCTGCGGTCGTCATAGAGGCAGCGGGCGCGGCCCAGCGCAGCGTAGAGGGCGTCGGCGGCCCGCACGACCTCGGCCGAGGGATGGGTAGCCAGCAGGTGGACCGGCCACCGGGCCACGGACGCCGGCCACCGGATGCCGGCTCCATCGTGGTGGGCCTCGATGATGGCAGCCACCAGGCGCGTGACGCCAATCCCATAGCATCCCATGACGGGCACGAGGGGCGCGCCGTTGGGGCCTGTGACTGACAGTGCGAGGCGCTCCGCGTAGTGCGTACCCAACTTAAAGATGTTGCCCACCTCGATGGCCCGCACGGCTTGGAGGGGCGCGCCGCAGGTGGGGCAAGGATCCTGGCCCGCTACTTCGAGCACGTCGGCCACCAGCCCCCCGGGCGGCGCGGACACCTTCAGCGAGGCATCCACCACCACGGGCGTGCCGGGCGGCGGTGCGTCCGCCTCCCACGGGGGGTGGCCGTCCCAGGGCGTCACGGGCACGCCTGCGGCGGCCGCCAACTTGGCCAGGGAAGCGTGCCGGCCCCTCGGCAGCGCGGCCAGCACGGGACGGCCGCCTTCGGTGCGATGCCACTGCCACGCCACGGAAGCGGTGCCGTGCAGCGTGGTGCGCGCCACCTCCCGATTGGCAGCATAGCCACAGACACCGCAGGCGAGGATGTGATCTTCCCCGGCGTCGGCGGGCAGAATGAACTCGTGGGCCACGCGCCCGCCCATCAAGCCGGAGTCCGAGTCCACCACCAGCACCGGCAGCTCCATCCGGGCAAAAATCCGCCGGTAGACTGCCAGCATCTGGGTGTACATGCGGTCCAAGTCCTCCGCATCCGCGTGAAACGAATAGGCGTCCTTCATGATAAATTCCCGCAGGCGGATGAGGCCGGCCCGCGGGCGCGCCTCATCGCGAAACTTGGTTTGAATTTGGTAAATCAGGGACGGCAGCCGGCGGTAGCTGACCAGCATCTCGCGCGCCAGGGCCGTCGCGCACTCCTCGTGCGTCATCGCCAGCACCATCGGCCGACCGGCCCGGTCGTGCAGGCGCACCAGCGTGTCATCGATGGATTGGTAGCGCCCCGTAGCTTGCCAGAGGTCAGCGGGGTTGACCACCGGCAAGCGAACTTCCTGGCCGCCCACTGCATCCAGCTCCTCGCGCAGAATTCGCTCGATCCGCGATACCACGCGCATCGCCAGGGGCGATAAACTGTAAATCCCAGACGCCAGCCGAGCTGCCAAGCCGGCTTTGAGCACCAGCCGTGCACTGGGTGTATCTGCCTCCGCCGGCACGGTCCGGCGAGTCGCCATCAAAGCTTCGGACCATCGCATAGCCCCTATCCTCCTTGCAATCCTGGGTGGTTGGCGGGTTGGCCCCGCCCACAAAAAAATCCGCCCCCAAAGGGCGGACAGGCCGCGGTACCACCTTTAGATCGGAGCGTTGGCTCCCTCTCGCTCCCGCTATCGGGGGAATCCGGGCGGCTTCTCGCCGCCAGCTTCCGAGTGGGATCGCTTCGCCGTTCGGACCGGCCTTACACCTACTGCCGGCTCGCTGCGCCGTCTAGCCAAGCGGGCTCGTTCATCGCTGCAATTTGGACTTTAACCGTAGATGCCGAGATTCGATGCGCCCAGGGTACGGCGGCTGCGGGCCTGCGTCAAGGGCCAGGGGGCTCTATGATGAAACCTGTGGGATGGGCAGGCAGGAGAGAAGCGGCAGCACGTCCCATTCGTTGATAGCTCACATCGACGAAGGAGGGTGCTCCCGCTATGAAGGAGTGTACCGCAGAGTTGACGACGGTGCTGGGGTTGGCGCACGAACAGGTGACGGCGGTGGTGGAG
>JAJZWV010000050.1 GCA_021846505.1 Bacillota bacterium | reverse complement strand
CACCGAGAAAATGAGCAAAAGCGCGGATGACCCGGAGGGCACCGTGCTGCTGCTGGAGCCCGCTGACCGCATCCGCAAGAAGGTGCTCTCGGCTGTGACCGACTCCGACAACGAAGTGGCGTACGATCCCGTGCACAAACCAGGCATCTCCAACCTCTTGGAAATTGCCGCCGCGCTGTCGGGCGAGGATCGCGAGGCGTGGGCTGCGCGCCACCGCACCCAAGGCTATGGCGCCTTCAAGCGCGCGGTGGCCGAAGTGGTGGTGGAATCCACGGCGGGGGTGCGGGCCCGTGCCAACGACCTGCTGGCCAATCCCGACGCCCTCATGGAGGTCGCGCGCGCTGGCCAGGAGGCCGCGGCGCGGCGCGCGGATCCCAAGGTGCGGCGCTTCAAGCAGGCCATGGGCTTCCCCACCGCCTAGCGTCCCCCCGCCCCGTTTTTCACGCTGGCCCGCGGAGGCAGCGGAAGCCTCCTGGCCGCTCGCTGTCTTGGATTCGCGCGAAAAAGTTTGGCGGCTGGCAGGGACCGGGCTCCCAATCGGGAACCAAGCGAAGGAACCGGACGCAGCAAGCTAAAGGAGGCGGCAGCTGGTGGATTTCGAGGATTCCCTCAGGTGGCGGCAGCTGGGCCCCTTCCGCGGTGGGCGCGCATCCGCGGTGGTGGGCGACCCCACGAACCCCCTCACCTTTTACTTTGGCGCGGCCGCCGGCGGGGTGTTCAAGACGGACGATGCGGGCACCACCTGGCAAAACATATCGGACGGCTACTTTCGAACCGCATCGGTGGGCGCGCTGGCGGTGGCGCCCTCGGACCCCCAGGTGATTTACGCCGGCATGGGCGAGGCATGCATCCGCGGCAACGTGTCGTATGGCGACGGGGTGTATCGGTCAGACGACGGCGGCACAACCTGGACGCACCGCGGATTGGCCGACACGCGCCACATCGGCCGTGTGCGCGTGCATCCGCGGGACCCCGACATCCTGTACGCGGCCGCGCTGGGCCATGCCTTTGGCCCCCACGGCGCCCGCGGGGTGTTTCGCAGCCGCGACGGCGGCGCGCACTGGGATCAGGTGCTGTTTCGCGGCGACACCACCGGCGCCATTGACCTGACCATGGATCCTGCCAACCCGCGGGTGCTGTACGCGGCCTGCTGGGACGTGCGCCGCTACCCCTGGACCCTGCGAAGCGGCGGGCCCGGCAGCAGCGTATTCAAAACCACCGATGGCGGAGACACCTGGACGGAGGTGGCCGCCCACCCGGGATTTCCCACCGCTGTGAAAGGGCGCATCGGGGTGGCCCTGTCGCCCGCACGGCCGGAGCGGGTGTGGGCCGTGGTGGAGGCCGCCGAGGGCCAGGGCGGATTGTACCGGTCGGATGACAGCGGCGGGCACTGGGAGCGGCTCACCGATCAAGCGGACCTGCGCCAGCGGCCCTGGTACTACATGCACGTGTTTGCCGACCCGGTGGACCCAGAGACCGTCTACGTCCTGAACCTGGGCGTCTGGGTATCTCATGATGGGGGGCGCCACTTCGACGAGGTGTCCAATCCGTACGGGGACAATCACGACTTGTGGATCGATCCCCGCGACCCGCGGCGCAAGATTCTGGCCAACGACGGCGGGGCCATGGTGACGCTGAACGACGCCCGCACGTGGTCCACCATTTTCAATCAGCCCACCGCCCAGTTTTATCACGTGATCGCGGACAGCCAGCACCCCTACCGGGTGTATGGGGCGCAGCAGGACAATACCACGCTGTCCGTGCCCAGCCGCTCGGACCATGGCAGCATCACCATGGCGGACTGCTATGACGTGGGCGGGGGTGAAAGCGGCTACATTGCCGTGCGGCCTGACAACCCGGCCATCGTATATGCAGGCAGCTATGCGTCCCGCATGACGCGCTACAACCATGCCAGCGGCGAGCAAGTGGACATCACGGTGTGGCCCGAAGACCCCATCGGGTATGGCGCCGGCGCCTTGCGATACCGGTTTCAGTGGACGTTTCCCATCATGCTGTCGCCGCACGACCCCGACTGCCTGTATGCGGCCGGCAACCACCTGTTTCGGTCGCACGACGGCGGGCAAAGTTGGGAGGTGGCCAGCCCCGACCTCACGCGCGCCGACCCCGAGACGCTGAAATCGTCGGGTGGGCCCATCACCCAAGACAACGTCAGCACCGAGTACTACGGCACCATCTTCGCCCTGGCGGTGTCGCCGGTGGCAGCGGAGGTGCTGTGGGCCGGATCCGACGACGGCTTGGTGCACATGACCCAAGATGGGGGCGCCACCTGGCAGGCGGTGACGCCTCCCGATTTGCCCGAGTGGGCGCTCATCAGCATCATCGAGGCGTCGCCGCACGACGCGGGCACCGCCTACGTGGCCGCCACCCGCTACAAGCTCGACGACCCCGCGCCCTATCTCTACCGCACCGCCGACTACGGGCGCACCTGGACCGCCATCGTCACTGGCATCCGCGCGGGCGACTACACCCGCACGATTCGGGAGGACCCGGTGCGCCGCGGCATGCTGTACTGCGGCACAGAAACGGGCGTTTACGTGTCCTGGGACCAGGGGGACCACTGGCGCCGCCTGGGGGGCAACCTCCCCGTCGTCCCTATTCACGACCTGACCATTGCGCACGGGGACCTCATTCTCGCGACGCACGGACGCGCCTTCTGGGTTCTGGACGATTTGAGCCCCCTGCGGAGCTGGCCGGATTGGGATCCCAGCGCTGCGGCTTTTTTCCCGCTGCCCCGCGCCGCCGTGCGGCGGCCGCGCGGCGGGACGCCCCGCGCTGCCCTGGGCGCGCGCGTGTATGTCGGATCTGGGGCCGGACAGGCCATCGCCGAGGTGCGCCGCGACTCGGAGGCCGCGAGCGGCAAAGCCCTCACGCTGCTCACGGCGGGCGAGAACCCCCCGAATGGCGCCGTCATCTCCTACTGGCTTCGCGAGGACACGCCGGTGGTGCTGCGGTTTGAAGACAGCGAGGGCCAAGTGATTCGCGAGTTTTCCAGCGAGGCCAGTGAGGAGACGCAAAAGGCGCAGCGGCACCGTGTGGCGGCTGCCCGCGGCTGGCACCACTTTGTGTGGGATCTGCGCTATCCCGACGCCACGAAGCTGGATGACAGCGCGCTGTCGCCGTACTGGGGCGGCAGCCTCTCGGGGCCCGTGGCGCTGCCAGGGACTTACCGGGTCACCCTCCTCGCGGGGGGGCAGTCCGCAGCTCAGCCCCTGGTGGTAGTGGCCGACCCCAAAAGCGCTGCGTCGCCGGCCGATCTCCGGGCCCAGTTCGAGCTCCTGATCCAAATCCGCGACCAGCTGAGCGGCATTCACCAGCTAGTATTGGACAGCCGCCGGGTGCGCGCCGCACTCGACCGCTGGGCCCAGCAGCTGGAGCCGCGGTTTCAGCCGCTCGCCCAGGCGGCTCGCGACTTGGCGGAGCAAATCCAGGGCATTGAGGGAGAACTGGTGGAGTCGCGCGGCACCAGCCGCGCTGATTCGTTTAACTTCCCGCCCAAGCTCAACAGCAAAATCGCGTCGCTGCAATCCACCGTGGCGTATGGGCCCGCTCGCCCGCCCACCCAGTGCTACGCAGTGTTCCACGTGCTGGCGGAGCAGGCCCAGGACGCCATGGCCCGCCTGCGCACGCTACTCGGCGAAGGCACCGCCAGGCTCACCCGAGAGATGCGGGAGGCACACGTGCCCCTGATCGGATAGCGGACCGTGGGCTGCTGCCGGCGCGCTGCCAGGCAAGCCCCCAGCAGGCCAACTGGAGTGGCGCGCCCCCACTCGGAACACCAGCAGCGGCCCAACACGAGGCGCCCGGGGAGGATGAGGCGGCCGCACAGCGGCACACGGAGACCGAGGCATTCACGACAGGATTTAGGGGAATCGCAGGAGAATCAACGGAGAATCAACGGAGTATCAAAGGAGGTTTCTCGTGGCGAAGCTGTTTGACGCCATGCATTGGCGAAACATAGGGCCGCATCGCGGCGGGCGGTCGGTGGCGGTGGCCGGGCATCCTCATGACCTCACCACCTTTTACATGGGCTCCACCGGCGGAGGGGTGTGGAAAACCCGCAACGCTGGCATCACGTGGCAAAACGTATCGGACGGATTTTTTCGGACGTCTTCGGTGGGGGCCATCGCCGTCGCTCCCAGCGACCCAGAAGTCATTTACGCCGGAATGGGCGAGGCGTGCATTCGCGGCAACGTGTCGCCGGGCGATGGCGTGTATCGGTCAGCGGACGGTGGGAAGACGTGGTCGCACCTCGGCTTGGCCGACACGCACCATATTTCCCGCATCCGGGTGCACCCCACCAACCCCGACTGGGTGATGGTGGCCGCCTTAGGCCACGCCTTTGGCCCCAATGAGGAGCGCGGCATCTACCGGTCCACGGACGGCGGGCAGCACTTCGACCGGGTGCTGGCGCGGAGTGAAAACACCGGGGCGATTGACCTGGCCATGGACCCCAACAACCCGCGGATATTGTTTGCCGCCTTGTGGCAGGTCCGGCGGAAGCCCTGGGCCCTGGAAGGCGGCGGGCCGGAGTCAGGCCTGTGGCGCAGCGCCGATGGCGGCACGACCTGGACCGATATCAGCCATGCGCCGGGCTTGCCCGACGACGAGGTGCTCGGGCGCATCGGGGTGTCCGTGTCGCGAGCGTTCCCGAATCGCGTGTACGCTATCGTCGAGTCCAAGCAGGGCGCCTTGTTTCGCTCAGACGACGGGGGCGGCCACTTTGAGCGATGCTCGGACGCAGCCGGCCTCCGCACCCGGCCCTGGTACTACTCCCACGTGTTTGCCGACCCCGTGGATCCCGACACGGTGTTTGTCCTGAACAGCACCTTCTTTAAGTCGGCTGACGCCGGCAAGACGTTCACGCCGGTGGCCACGCCCCACGGCGACCACCACGACCTCTGGATAGACCCCCAAAATGCCCAGCGCATGATTCACGGGGCCGATGGCGGCGCCGCCGTCTCGCTGGACGGCGGGCGGTCCTGGTCGTCCATACACAACCAGGCGACAGCGGAGTTTTACCATGTGACCACCGACACGCGGTTTCCGTACCGCGTCTATGGCGCCCAGCAGGACAACACGACGATTTCGGTGCCGAGCCGGAGCGACTTGGTGGCACTGTCCCAGCGGGAGTGGCGCGATGAAGGCGGAGCCGAGAGCGGCTACATTCAGGTGCGCGCCGACAATCCCGATATCGTGTACGCCGGCAGCTCCGGCGGCGGCGAGGGCGGCCGCATCACGCGCGTCAACCACAAGAGCGGCCAGCAGAAGGATGTTTCTCCCTGGCCGGAGCGCACCGCCGGCATGGCCGCAGCGGAGTACACCCATCGGTTTCAGTGGACCAGCCCGATCCTGCTGTCGCCCCACGACCCCAACACGCTATACGTGGCGGGCAATCGCATCTTCCGGAGCCGAGACCAGGGCCAAAGCTACGACATCATCAGCGACGACTTGACGCGGGCGGCCCCGGAAACTCTTCAGCCCTCCGGAGGGCCCATCACCAAGGACCATACCGGCGTCGAAGTGTATGGGACGGTGTTTGCGCTGGCCGAGTCGCCGGTGCGCCCCGGATTGCTGTGGGCCGGCACCGACGATGGCCGTGTGCATGTGTCCCAAGATGGCGGCGGCCAGTGGCGCGAGGTGACGCCGGCGGCGTTTCAGCCTTGGACGCTGGTGTCGATCATCGAGCCGTCGCCGCATGATCCCGGCACAGCCTACCTGGCGGCCACCCGCTACAAGCTGGACGACTTCACGCCCTATCTCTACCGCACCACGGACTTGGGGGCGACCTGGACCCTCATCACCGATGGCATCCTGCCGACGCACTACACGCGTGTCATCCGGGCCGACCCCGAGCGCCCGGGCCTCTTGTACTGCGGCACCGAGCGGGGAGTGTACGTGTCCTTCGATGACGGGGGGCACTGGGAGCCGCTGCAGCTGGACCTGCCCATCGTCCCGATTCATGACTTGGCGGTGGCGTCGGGCGACTTGGTCGCCGCCACTCACGGCCGGTCCTTCTGGATCCTGGATGACTTGTCCCCGCTGCGTGCGGTGCAGGCCGATGCCGACCAAAGCCAGCCACGCCTGTTTGCCCCCCGCCCCACCTACCGGCTGCCCGGCAAGGCGGGCCTCTGGATCAACGACGAGGTGCCACTGGATCGGCCGGCGGCGTCGATGGAGTGGCCCACGGCCTCGGTGTTTTACACCGTCAGGCGAGGGGAGTCGGGCGAGCAGCCGGTGCTGGCGGACGCGGGCCAGAATCACCCGGACGGCGCGATTCTCATGTACTGGCTGCCCGAGCCCGCCTCGGGCACGGTCACACTGCGCATTCGCGATGCGGCGGGCGCCGAGGTGCGCACCTACTCCAGTACATCCGACAAGCCCAAGGAGCCCAAGCCGGCCACGGGCGCCGGCAGCCATCGGCTGATTTGGGATTTGAGAGGCCAGCCGGTGCCCCCCATCCCAGGAACCGACGACAAGGACTGGAATACGGTTGCCCCGCTCATGCCGCCGGGCCGCTACACCGCCGAGCTGGTGCTGGAGGGCGACCCACCCCAGGTCCTCACCGCGCCGCTGGCGCTCCTCGCGGATCCGCGGGAGCCGGACGTGAGCGCAGCCGACTTTGCCGCGCAGCATCAGCTGACCCAGGCGCTGTGTGCAGACCTGGCGCACCTCCGGCGCACGGTGGGCGGCATCCGGCGCCAAAAGGCCCAGATGGATGCCTGGTGCGAGCGTCTGAAGGATCATGAGGCCGGCCCCGCCCTGTCCCAGGCGCGCGACGCGGCCAAGGCTGCGCTCGAAGCCGTGGAGGGACAGCTGGTGCAAATCCAGTCCAAGACGGCGGACGACGATTTGCAGTACGCCCACCGCATCGACATGCAGCTGGCCTATCTAGTTTATGTGGCGGAGTCGGGCGACGGCGCGCCCACGGCACAGACCCTGGCCGCCCACGCCATGTGGCGGGAGCGTGCTGAAGCGCAGTACCAGCAGCTGTCTCTGGTGGAGTCGGGCCCGGTCGCCGCGTTTCAAGCCGCCGTGCGGGCGCTGGACCTTCCTCCCCTGGATGCGGTGGCGTCTGAGTAGCCTACGTGCGTCAGGGGGGCCGGCCAGATCCGGCCCCCCCTTTTTTGGCGGACACGGCTCGCTGTCATGCGTGCATGCGGCGCCCCCGGGCGGATCCCGGGGCCCCTTGCCGTTTGAGCCACGGCCGGGTGAAGCCGCAGGCCATGACCGAGGCGCCTTCGCGTCCCTCGCGGCCGGCCAGGGGCTGGGGACCTACCGGCGGCGCCCCAAGCTCCCGCGCCTGCTCGCCGGTCCCTTACAGCGCCCCTGGGACAACCGGCAAAGGTCCTGGATTGTCGCCTCCAACCGCCTCCCCGGCGGCTGGTGCGGGTTATTCCCAGCCCGCTGCTTGGGGCGGGGCTGCTGAGCGCTTGGTCAACACCAGCTGCCCAGTCGCTTTGGAGGGGAGGAGCTACCGCCCCGGCGGTGCCCCGGGAGTCGAATCCCCGGCCGAGACGCCACCCCCGCCCGGCTGAGGGGCCGGGGGAATCCGACGGCGGCAACACGGCCCGCGATGCCTCGCGCGCGGCGCTTCCGACGGATGGCGCCACGTGGGTGCGGGCGCGGGGCTGGGTCGCCTCCCAAGCGGTGGCGGCGCTGGCGTACTGCACACCGGAAAACAACCCCCTGCGGTATCACCAGGCGGAAAGCTGGCTCGAGCTGGTGCTGTCCCAGCCAAGAGCCAGAGGGCCGGATGACCGGCCCTCTGGCGGCTTTGGATGTGCTAGCGCGACACGGCCACGCGTGGCACCTTCAGCTCGTCCAGGAGCGCTTCGAACTCCCTCAGATCTTGCCCCACCAAGGTTTCCGCCTGACTCAGCAGAGGTTCTGCATCTGTCCACAGCTGGTCCAGACGCACCCGCACCGGGGTGGTCGGGGCCGCGTCGGCCGCCGAGGCCACGCGAAACAGGTATGCCAGCTGCGCGTTCAGCCGCGGCCCGTGGTTGAGCGTGTCTTGAAAGTGCTCGATTTGGGTTTGCACCAGTTGGCCAGACAGCGCGTCCAGCCGCTGCTCGAGGCTTTGCCCGCGCTCCCGAATTCGCGCCGCGTCGGCGTGGCCCACCGCCTCCGCCAATTTGATCAAGGCGGCCACGCCACTGGCCGCTTGGGTCAGCCGATTGAACGCCTGATGCACCGCCGATACCTTGTCGCGAATCTCGACCAGCATGGCGAATTGCGCCTGGTAATCCGCATCCGGCGTGTCGATGTCGGGAGACGGGATGAGCCGGAAGGCCTCCGTGCCAGCCACTTGGCCCCCCACCACCAGCTCGGCCTGGTAGCGGCCTGGCGGCACCAGCGGGTTCAGCCGCGGCCACTCGAACTTATCATAGGAGGGAAGCACGGCGCCGTCGGTGCGCATGTCCCACACGACCCGATGGCCGCCCGGCCCCGCGGGCAGCTGGGGCCGTGGCTGCTGGCTATCCGCCTGGGAAGACAGGGTGGCCACCGTGTTTCCCTGGCCGTCTCGCACGCGAATCTCCACCGTGCCGTCGACGCCGGCTGGCAGGCGATAGTGCAGCAGCACACCGGGTGGGCCGTTTTGGCCGCCATCCAGGAAAATCGGCGCTTCGCCTGTGGCGGGGCGCTCCTTTAGGTAGAAGCCCATCATGACAGACGGCTTGTCCTGCACGGGCGCATTCGCTCGCCGGGCAAATCCCGCGTGCTGGACGGTGCGTACGGTGTCGCGCACCGGGTACAGGCAGGTGGCATCGCTGTCGCCCTCGCGCAGGGCCCAAGCGCGCACCGGAGACAGATCGTCCAGCACCCAGAACGAGCGGCCGTGGGTTGCCGCCACCAAGTCGCTGTCATGCACTTCCAGGTCGTGAATAGGCACCAGCGGCAGATTAGACTGCAGGGGCTCCCACGAGTCGCCCCGGGTGCGCGACACATAAACCCCTCGCTCCGTTCCGCAGTACAGAAGCCCCGGCACCTCCGGGTCCTCGCGAATCGTCCGCGTGTACTCGTCCGCCGGCAAGCCCTCCGTGATGCGGGTCCAGGATTGGCCGCCATCGATCGTCCGATACAGATAGGGCGCCACGTCATCCAGCTTGTAGCGCGTCGCCGCGAGGTACGCGGTGTCGCGGTCGTGCGGACTCGCTTCGATGATGCTGATGAGCGCCCACTCGGGCAAGTCCGCCGGCGTCACGTTGGTCCAGTGCCCGCCTCCATCCGGGGAGTGGTGCACGAATCCATCGTCCGTGCCCGCCCACAGGAGGCCCGCTTGCTGGGGCGACTCCGCGAGCGCAAACACCGTCCCGTACACCTCGACCCCCGAATGATCTTTCGTGAGCGGCCCACCGGACGGGCGCTGTTTGTCCGCATCGTTCTTGGTCAAGTCCGGGCTCACGATGTCCCAGGTCAGCCCTTCGTCGCGGGTGCGAAACACCTGGTTGGCGCAGAAGTACAGGGTCGTCAAGTCATGGCGGGACAGCAAGATGGGGCTGGTCCACTGAAACCGGTAGGTGTACTCCTCGGACGCCAGGCCGGCGGTATCTTGGGGCCAGGCCGAGATGTCGCGCAACTCGTGGGTGCGGTGGTCGTACCGGGTCAGCCGGCCGCCGTGCCCGCCGCCGGAGCTTCCCGCGTAGACGATGTCCGGATTGTCCGGGCGCACCTGGATGTAGCCGCTTTCCGCGCCGCCCACCTCGTACCACTCCCGCTCACCCAGCGCCAGGCGGTGCGAGCGGCTCTGCACCGTGATGGTGCTGTTGTCCTGCTGTGCTCCATACACGCGATACGGGAAGCGCGTGTCGGTGGTGACATGGTAAAACTCCGCCGTGGCTTGGTTGTGAATGGACGACCAGCTAAACCCGCGGTCAAACGAAATCGCGGCCCCGCCGTCCGCACCGTGAATCATGCGGGTAGGGTCGGCCGGATCGATCCACAGATCGTGGTGGTCGCCGTGTGGGGTGGAGAGGCTCGTGAAGGTTTTTCCCCCATCAATCGAGCGGTAGAACCCGCTGTTCAGAACATAGACCGTGTCGGGATCCACCGGATCGGCAAAGACGTGCGAGTAGTAAAATGGCCGGGCCAGCAGCCCGTGGTCCACCGACACGCGCGCCCAGCGGCGGCCGCCGTCATCGCTTCGGTAGAGGCCGCGCTCCTCCGCTTCCACCACCAGCCACAGGCGCTGGGAGTCCGCGGGCGAAACGGCGACGCCGGCTCGGCCCCAGATGCCCCCAGGCAGCCCCTCCGCGTCCTTCAAGGACTCCCAGGTGCGGCCGCAGTCCGTGGACCGGTATAGGCCCGACTCCGGGCCGCCGCTCTCCAGGCTCCACGGCGTCCGCCGCGTCTGCCACATGACGGCATACAGCACGCGCGGGTTGTTGGGGTCGAGCGCCAGGTCCGCGACACCCGTGCCGTCGCTGACATACAGCGTCCGGTCAAAGGTGCGCCCCCCGTTGTCACTCACATAGACGCCGCGCGCCTCGTGCGGCCCAAAGGCGTGACCCAGAGCCCCCACATACAGCCGGTCGGGATTGGTGGGATCGATGCGGATGCGCGAGATGTGGCGTGTATCCGCGAGCCCCAAATGGCTCCAGGTGGCGCCCTGGTCGGTCGACCGATATACCCCGTCGCCAAACGACACATTGCCGCGAATGCACGCCTCCCCCATGCCGGCCACCAGCACGTTGGGATCTGAGGGCGCCAGGGCCAGCGCCCCGACAGACGCCGAGCGGAAAAAGCCATCGGTTATGTTTGCCCAGGTCACCCCGCCGTTGTCCGTGCGCCACACCCCGCCGCCGGTGGTGCCCATGTAAAACCGCTGGCGGTCGGTGGGATGCCCCACCACGGCCACCGACCGTCCGCCGCGATACGGGCCGATGCTGCGCCACGTGATGCCGGTTGCCCAAACCACCCCGCGAGTCTGCTGCTCCTGCATGGAACGCCTCCCTTCCAATGCCGCTGGCCGGCTTGTGGTGCGAGCCTAGCCAGGGCTCGCTACCTCTTTCCGCGTAGGTCGCGGGGATTCCTGCCGAGGCCAGCAATTAATTAACTGGGTCAACGGCACATTTTGGATCGCATCGCGTGGGGACTCGCAAAGCGGCAGGGGTGGCCCGGAGGCGCGCACGGGCGCGAGGAATCCGAGGCGTGCAGGGCCGGGCGGCGGTGCCCAGGGACCGGTGCGGCGGCAGCTGCCAAGTTATCAGGTGGGACCCAAAGTTTGTTGACACCATCTCCGGCGCCGCCTACCATCACAGTAATCCGTTGTGCCTTCCTTGCACCGGCCCCTTCACTGCCACTCCTGTACGACCATATGTTGGTGTGCATCGACTCGTGTTGCCAAATGGTGGATGCCGTCGGGGTGAGAAAGGAGCCGTGGTGATGTGAATCCCCTGGAGCTGCTGGTTGGCGCCGTGGCAGGTCTCTTTGTCGGAAATCGCCTGGCGCGTCAGAACCTGGACCCCGCAGCGTACACCGCTGCGCGGATTCGCTACCGCACCAAGTTTGCCAAAGTGGTGTACGCGACCTTGGGCGTGATGTGTGTGTGGATGGGGATGGCGCTGATGTACAGCGGCAGCGGGGGTGGCGGCGTTTGGCTGGTCCTGGCCGGTGTCGGATTTTTTGTGTGGGGCTGGGCCGTGGCGCCGCGGCGGATCGTTAAGAGGGAGTCCCACCGCCACGCCCGAGAGCAGCAGGCGAGTGCCGCGGAGTCGGCCCGGCTGGAGCGGGGTGAGCTTCGCCCCGAGGATCCGGAGTACTGGCGCCAGTGATCGTGGTTCGCGACGGAGGAGCCCTGCGCGGCTGAGTGGCGGGTCAAGTGCGAGCAGCACCCGGGTTTGGGGGGGACAGCCTCCGGCCGTCGAACCTTGGGCGTACCGGAGGCATTCGCTGGCCGCCTGGCGCGTCCCCAGCTTCGCCGTGGGCTCAGCCTCCGCCGCAGGCCGGACGGCCACGAAAAGCCTCTGCCGGGTGTGCTGTCGGATTCGGGCAGGTCGTCCGGCAGCAGGCGACTCCACATTTCGGGCGATCGCTCAGAAGGGGGACCCTTGGTAAGTGTCGCTCCGCCATGTGCGTATCCCCAGGCCGATGCCCCTTCGCCCTGGCTCTCCAGTGTGGAAACCCTCACCTCCACCAGAGCGCTGTCCCCGATGTACAGGGCGTTGCTGTAGGGGCACGCCACCTCTGCCTCCCGCAGCAGGACGTGCGCCGGCTCGGTGGTTCACACCGCCGCCCGGGCCAACGGGAGCCGGGCTGCAGCGCGTTGCCGTTCCCCTCTTCGATGGTGGACTCCTCGGCCTCGAACACGCCGCCCTCCGACACGCGAATCACCGTGTTGAGTGTCAGCGGCCATCCTATTCCACCGGGCGGTGGCCATCATATTCTTCCGACCCCTCAGCCGGACCCGAGCAGCGTCTCCGCCAGGGTTCGACATGAACCAGGCGAGCCATTCGGGCCGATCAGAGCATCCGGGCCAGGGGGCCAGCGCATTCCCCCGCGGGAATGCGCTGGCCGGAGGTGGGGGAATATGATGGCCGTCTACACAGGAGCGCCTGCGACGACGGTGTCCACCCGTCGAACCGTGGGGTGGGCCGCCCCCAAGAGTCCCGCCAGGTCCACCGCGCGGATATTCATGTGGGCACGTCCGCAGATGTCCCAGCCATGGTGAGCAGGGAGCCCTGGACGGTGAGGGCAGAGAGGGCGGTGGATCCTGCGGCGATCATAAGGTTGCCCCCTGCGACGGTGCCCGACGGGCCCCGAATCGCCACCGGCCGCGCGATCCGAATAGTTCCCACCTGGTGCACACCGGGCGAGAAGGCAATATCAGTCACCATGGGGCGGGCGACAGCCGCCGCCAGGGTCCGGGCGGCTCCGCGGGCCCCGCGACCCACTCGCACTTCCCTGAGCCACACTTCGGGATGGCGCAGACAGGGCGCCAAAGTCCGTGGGGCTTTCGGGGTGGTGAGCCGCGGTTGCTGCGCGTCAGCAGCCCAACATGGAAAAATTGCTTGGGCATCGCAGACCCAGACGGCGCCGAGCGCCGCCGCGCTCGCCCTAATGCCCGATGGCACATCATGCCGTTCGGGACCCGGGCCAATCCCTGTTGCAATTTCGGCGGCGCGGCCCGGCCGATGCCGCTACGATGGACATCCAGACCAAACGCCAACACCGATAGTCTGCGGGCCAACCCCGTGAAGTGTGAAGGAGGAATCCGGATGTTGTCGGCCCCCCGTGATGAGGAGTATTACCGGGCTTTGCTGGCGCGAGACAGCGGGTATGACGGGGTGTTCTTTGTGGGCGTCCGCACCACCGGCGTATTTTGCCGGCCCACGTGCCCCGCCCGCAAGCCCGCGTTCGCTCACTGCGAGTTTTTCTCCGACGCCCAATCCGCGCTGTTGGCCTCCTACCGGCCCTGCAAGCGGTGCCGTCCCCTTTCGCATCCGCAGCAGATGTCGCCCGTGGTGCAGCAGCTGGTCGATGCCATCGAGGCCGAGCCCGACCGCCGCTGGACCAATGGAGACTTGTCGGCACTGTCGGTGCACAGCGCCACCGCTCGGCGCCAGTTTCAGGCGCGTTTTGGCATGACCTTCGTGGCGTATGCCCGGGCCCGCCGCCTGGGTTTGGCGATGCAGGACCTCCGCGCCGGACTGCCTGTCCTGGACGCCCAGCTGGCTGTGGGCTACGAATCCGGCAGCGGATTCCGCGATGCCTTCGCCCGCATCATGGGGGCTCCGCCCGCGCGCGCTGCGGGCACGCGGGTGCTGTATGGCTCCTGGGTGGACACCCCCCTGGGGCCCATGCTGGCCATCGGCAGCGACGCGGCGCTGCACTTGCTGGAGTTTTTAGACCGACGCGGCTTGGAGCGTGAGATCGAGACCCTTCGGCAGCGCACAGGGGCGGCCATTGTCCCCGGCCGCACGGCGCCGCTCCGGTCGATTCAGCAAGAGCTGGAGTGCTATTTTGCCGGCGCTCCGCTCACGTTCGCCACGCCCATTGCGCCCATGGGCACGCCGTTTCAGCAGCGGGTGTGGGACGAGCTGCGCGAGATACCCCCCGGGGCGACTCGCTCCTACAGCGAGCTGGCTGCCCGAATAGGCCGGCCAGCTGCGGCCCGGGCGGTGGCCCGCGCCAACGGCGCCAACACGCTGGCCATCCTGATTCCCTGCCATCGCGTGATTGCGGCCAGCGGCGAGTTGGGCGGGTACGGGGGCGGCGTGGCTCGCAAGCGCTGGCTGCTGGATCACGAGCGGCAGTCCGTCAGCCCTGCACGGCAAACGAGTGTGAGTGCACGGTGAGGCGCTTGCCCGCGGAGTTTTGATACGTCAGCACAAATTGGCCTTGGCCTCCGCCCATCGCCATGTCAAAGGCAAAGCGAATCACGGCCCCGTCGGGACTCACCGAGAATCCGGAGGTGGCCGTGCTCTGGGCGTTGGATTGGGCGCTGGCAATAGGCGTGCTGACGGTGTTGGGTCCCTCGTTCATGGCCAGCGACACCAATACGTATCCGCTGGGCACGTGGGAGATCTGAAGCACCACGGTGCTGCCGGCAGACGGCGTTCCCACCACCGTCACCACCGGCTGCGGCACCGGGGGGGCGGTCGCCGTGGACACCGACGGAACAATGGGTGCGGTGGGCTCCGGCGTTTTGGTGCGGTGGTGCGCATGGTGCGCGGGCGCTGCCGAGTGCTGGTCGTGGCCCGCGGCGGAAGACGGCGAAGCGGCCGCCGCCGACAAGCCGCAGCCCCCTAGCGCCACCCCCAACAGCATCGCCGCCACCAGCACTGAGAATCGCATGGAAACCTCCTCACCATTCTCGCCATTCTCTCCATTCTCGCCACTCTCGTCAGGCTCACTGCCTGCTCACTCATTCGCGGCCGCGGCCAAAATTCCTGTCCCCGTGGCGCCCAGTCCGCGGATAGCCCGCATCCGCGTCGGCCCCGTGATATGATGAGGAGGTCAGGAGGACCGCCATGTCCGGGGCTCATGTGTCCATGGGGGTCTTGAGGCCTGCAGCGCCCGCTTCGTCTCCTGCCTTTTCCTCAGTCAGTCGCACGCCGTGGAGCCTGCTGGACCTCTATCGGCGCCTGGATCGCGACCCACTGGGCACCTTTGCCGATTTGGCTCGCCACGGCGGCGATCTGGTCGAATTTCATGCTGGCCCGGTCCGTGTGCTGCTGCTGTCGGGCCCTTCTCACATCGCGGACGTACTGGTGGCGCAGCAGCGCCAGTTTGTGAAGCCCCGGGGCCCCCTGGTGGCGGCCCGCGTGCTGGGGGCGGGCCTCTTGACCACGGAGGGCGCCATCTGGCGCCGATCGCGGCGCCTCATCCAGCCTGCCTTTCACCGCCAAGTCGTGGCGGGGATGGACGGCGCGATTGTGGCGGCGGCTCTGCACCACATTCGCGCCTGGCACCCCGGCGAGATGCGGGATGTGGCTGACGACATGAGCGCGCTGTCCTTTGCCATTGCCGCCGAGAACCTGTTTGGAGCGGACGTGGAGGCCGTCCATCCGGACCTCCTGAAAAATCTTGCGCGGGCGATGCGGCATGCCCATCGCCGCGCTAAGGCGATCGTGCGGTGGCCCGGCTGGCTTCCCACCCCAGACAACCGCAGCTTCATGCTGGCGGTGCGGCAGCTGGACGCGGCCGTGACGGACATTATCGCGCAGCGGGCCCCCGGCGGGGCCCCCCGCCACGATGTGCTGGCTGCGCTCATGGCGGCCGTGGACGCCGACGGCTGGCCCCTCACCCCGCAGGAGCTGCGCGACCACACCGCCACGCTGCTGCTAGCGGGCCATGAAACCACGGCGACCACCCTCAGCTGGCTCTGGCACTTGCTCGGGACTCACCCCGAGGTGCGCGCGAGGCTGGAGCAGGAGCTGGACCAGGTGTTGGACGGCGCCCGGCCGACGGCGGCCGATGTGGATCCCCGCCGCCTGCCTTATCTGAATGCGGTGATTGCCGAAGTCCTGCGCCTCTACCCGCCAGTGTGGGTGATGGCGCGCAGGGCGATTGCGCCGGTCGCGTTGGGGGCTCACACCTACCCAGCGGGCACCTGGACCATCATGAGCCCCTGGGTCGTTCACCGCGATGAGCGGCTTTACCCCGAGGCGGGCGCGTTTCGCCCCGAGCGCTGGCTGGATCTGAGCCATGGCCGCCAGCCCCCGCTGGCCTACTTTCCGTTTGGGGCTGGGCCGCGGATGTGCATCGGCAAGCCCTTCGCCCTCACAGAAATCGCGCTCGTGACCGCCGTCATCGCGCAGCGCTTTCGCTGCGAGCCGGCCGCGCCAGGACCCGTGGCGGTCGAGCCCCTCATCACGCTGCGGCCCCAGCATGGCATCCGCGTGACCATCTCCGCCCGCTGACGCATCGCCCACGGCAATCCGCGAAGTGGATCGTTCCTGCGTCACTGGACGAAAAAAATTTTTGGCTGGGCCCACCCGGATTCGCGGGAATCCCTTGCCATTGTTGGGGTTTAGCGATCTGCCGGCCCCGCAAAAAACCCGTCGACAAACCCTTGCACACCTTGGGAAGTTCTGGTACGCTAACCGCAGTTTTTGTCGAATCAGGAGGGATATCGTGATGAAATCGACCGGAATCGTTCGCCGGGTTGACGAACTGGGTCGGGTTGTCCTACCAATCGAGCTGCGACGCACGCTGAGCATCGGTGACCGGGACTCGCTGGAAATTTATGTGGACGGCGAGAAGATCGTGCTGCGCAAGTATGAGCCCGCGTGCATCTTCTGCGGAAGCATGGACGGCGTGCAGGTGTACAAGCGCAAGAACATCTGCCAGGCGTGCATGGACACCCTTAAGAGCGAGGTCGGCTAGCTTCGGCATGCCAGCGGCGGTATAGCTCGCGCCGGGGCAGTGCCCCGGCTGCGGCTACCTGCCGGCACGCTTCGGATCCGGAGGTGCCTTCGGCCACCAAGCGATCGACCGCGGCGACGGCGGCGCCCCAACGGAGGGGTGCCGCCTGAGCCTTCGGGGGGGGGCCCAGCACCAGCGTCCACTCGCCGCGGGGATCCGGCCCCCCCGCCAGCTGGGCTGTGGCTTCCGCTACGCTCCCACGAAACCACTCTTCATGCAGCTTGGTTAATTCGCGCACCCACACCAGCGTGCGGGCGCCAGCGCCCGCATCTACCAGCTCCCCGAGCAGCGTCCGCACCCGATGCGGCGCCTCGTAGAGGACCTGCGCGCCCGGCGCGGCCAACACCTCGGCCAGGCGGGTCCGGCGCTCGCGGCCACGGGCGGGCAAAAAGCCCCACTGCACCCACGGCAGATCGAAGCCGGACGCGGCAAACGCAGCGACACCGGCGCTGGGCCCAGGAATCGGAGATACCGGCAGGTGGTGGCGCCACGCCGCCTCCACCAACTCGCGTCCGGGGTCCGACACCGCCGGCAGGCCCGCGTCGGACACCACCGCGACAGCGGCCCCGTCCAGCAGGCGCTGGACAATGCCGTCGAGGCGCTCGCCCCGGGAGTGAGCGTGCCAAGACAGCATCGGCACGCTGATGCCTAGGTGCTTCAGAAGCCCCCCGGTCACACGGGTGTCTTCCGCCACCACCACATCCACCTCGGCTAGCACCTGGGCCGCCCGGCTGGACAAGTCTGACCGGTTCCCGATCGGCGTCGCGACAAGATACAGCGACCCGGGCCGCACCCAGCGCCGCCTCGCGCCGCCGCTCATGGGGACGCCTCCCGCACCAGGGCTTCCTTGGCCGCGCGCGGCAGCTGCTTGATGGCGTGCTCGCGGGCCAGGGCCGACGAGCGGTTCGGGCAGGGCTCCCGATACACCAGCGCCAGCGGGCCCCGCCCCCGCGTGTAGCGGGCGCCCCGGCCGGCCGCGTGCTGCTGCAGGCGCCGGTCCACATCCCGGGCCATGCCGCAGTAGAGGCTGTCGTCTCCGCAGCGAATCAGGTAGACCCACCAGCGCGGCGCCCTCGCAGCGCTTGTCCCAGCTGCCATTCCACCAGCTCCCGATTGGCGTTGCCATCCAGCGCGCGGGCTGCCGCTTCGAGCGCCCGCCATCGCTCCACCAGCAGCCGCCGGTCTTCGGCGCCGCCGGGCGTTTGCAGTTGGCGCCGAATCGCCCCGGCCGCTTCCGCCAGCGCCTCCGGCCAGTTTTCCGCCAGGTGCCCGTCCACCAGCGCCTGGGCTGGCTCCGAGACAGCCGGCGGGGCGCCGGCCGCCCGCACACGCAGTTGGCGGCACCGGGAGCGCAGGGTCACCGCTACGGCGACCGCCTCTTGGGCCAGCAAAATAGTTACCGCGCGGGCCGGCGGCTCCTCCATCACCTTTAGCAGCAAATTTTGGGCCTCATCTGTCATGCGGTCGGCATCCAGCACCACCAGCACCCTCACGGGCGCCAGCAGCGGCGGCACCAAAACTGCCTCCGGCCACCCCTCCACGTCGGCGCGGCCGACTCGCTTGTCCTGTCCCACAATCCGCCAGTCTGGGTGATCCGCACGGCGGTCGCTGGCCGAGCCCCAGAGCGCTGCCCGACACGCCGCCTGCACGGACTCCCAGGCGGCCGGCGCCGCCTCGATCAAATATGCGTGGGTGGGCGCCTCCGCCACGGCGGCGCATAAGTCCGCCATTCCCCTCGCCGCCGTGTCAAAACTTTTCATAGCGGTCGACGGCCAAGACGAAAATCGTGGCCCCGCCCACCGTCACCTCCACCGGAAAGGGCACATATGGCTCGCCACTGTGGGTGGGGGCCGCCGGCGTCAGGGTTTCCTGCCGCATCGACGACGTGCGCCGCAATATGGCCAGCACCTGCTCCACATCGGGCTCCTCGGTCCCCACCATAATGGTGGTGTTGCCCTCCCGCAGAAACCCTCCCGTGCTGGCCAGCTTCGTGGCACGGAACCCCCGCCGATTCAAATCGGTCAGTGCTGTGAGGCCGTCCTTATCTTGCAGAATGGCGATGATGAGCTTCATGCGCGTCGTCCTCCCTCTCCATCGAGAAGCGGTCGCACAGCGTCCAAGACCGCCGCCGCCACGTGGTCGGCATCTCCCTCCCGCGCCAGTACCACCAATCGGCAGCGGCCTTCGGGACCCGTGTGCTCCCAGTGTTCGCGAGACAGCGTCAGATATCCTTCCCGCACCCGATCATGAAAACTGTCCGCCCGCTGCTCCATGCGGTCTTGATTCAGCCGCCGGGCCTGCTCCGCGAGCAGGAGAATCGTCAGATCCGGCGTGAGGCCGCCAGTGGCCCATTGGTTGAGCGCCTCCACCTGCTCCCGCGGCACACCGGCGCCAAAGTGCTGATACGCCACCGTGGACAGCGTAAATCGGTCGGCCAGCACGACGCTCCCCTGCGCCAGCGCAGGGCGCAGCACGCGCTCCACCACCTCGTGGCGCGCGGCCACAAACAAAAGCGTTTCGGTCAGCGGTGCCATCACGTGCTCCGGCCGCAGCAGCACGTGGCGGATCGCCTCGCCCACAGGAGTGCCACCCGGCTCTCGGACCACTTTCGCCGAGCGCCCCTTCTGCTGGAGCCAATCGGCCAGCCGGCTGACCTGCGTGGTTTTTCCGACGCCGTCAGCCCCCTCGAAGGCAATTAGGCATCCCCGTCCACCACCCAAACGGCCACCTCCCCTCCCTCGGTGTCGACCCCTTCCAGCCGCACGCCGCGCGCCGCGGCTTCCTCCAGCCACTGTACAACCTCGCCGCTGAGGTGCTCCCCGGGCACCGCTACGGGCACTCCCGGGGGATATGGCGTGATCTCGGCGGCCGCCACGCGCTCGGCTGCGGCCCCGAGGCCGACTCGCCGGCGCGGCGCGCGCACCGCCGCTGCCGGGGAAAGCACCGCCGGGGCGGGTGCCGGCCACCATGCCCGGCCAGACGCGGGGGCCACGGGGTCCCCCAGCGCCTCGATGACCCGATCCCAGTCGCGGGAGTCGAATCCCAGCGCGGGCCCGGCTATTAGGGTGACGCCGGCCGCGTCGGCATGCTCCGGCTCGAAGCCAGCTCGCCTGAGTCGTTCCGCCAGCCGAAGCCCATCGCCTTCCACAGTCAACTTGGCGGGATCCGCCAGCTGACCCGCCCGGGACCACACCCGCTGCCGAACCTGCCAGCCGCGCTGAGCCAGCTGCTCCCACACGTCGTGCATCTGCGCTGCGAAGCGGATCCAGCCGCCATCGCCGGCGGCCCGCTGCTCCGCATACTGCTCCATGCTGGCCAGCAGCAGGTACGAGGGCGACGAGGTGGCCAGCCGCCGCATCCACTCCCACACCAGCACGGCGGGCGCACCGGGGCCCGCCAACAGCAGGCCCGCCTGGGTGAGCACCGGCTCCGTCTTGTGGAGCCCATGCGCCACCAGATCCACCCCCCACGCCAGCGGGTGCGGCGGCAGGCCGGCCGCGCGGCCCAAATGCGACCCGTGGGCCGCGTCCACCAGGACCCGGCTCCCGCGGGCGTGAGCTTGGGCCACCACCGGCGCCAGGTCCCGACCCAGTCCCTCATATGAAGGGTACAGCGGCACCACTAAGTCCGGGCGGGGCCCGGACAACTTTCGCAGCCACGCCGCCACGTCCGGGGGATCGCCGGCCTCTCCGCACACCCAGTCCACCTGCCACCCGCCCAAGATGGCCGCAGCCAGCACCGACCGGTGGCTGCGTCGGTCGGCCAGCACTCTCCCTCCGGGTGCCGCCAAAGCCAAGCTGCCAGCCAGCACAGGCAGCGTAGCGCCTTGCACCGACAGCCACGCGGCCCGGGCACCATACGCTGCCGCCGCCCGCTCTGACACCGCCTCCAGCACGCCCGTGGGCAGTGACAGTGCATCCAAGCCCATGCTTTCCGTCTGGTCCCAGGCCGCCGCTTGGGCCCCCCACGCCGCCGGCACTGGCGAGACTCGGCCAAAGTGGCCCGGCATGTGCAGGCGCTGCCGAGATTGCACGGACCGGAGCGCATCCGCCAGCGATGCCCCGCCGGTCATGAGGGCGCTCCCACCAATGGGTGGCCGGCAACGCGGGCAAACACCAGCGCTCCCCCGCGATCCATCACCAGGCGCCACGCCGGATCATGCTCCAAGAACGTTGACAGCGCCCAGCCGGTGGGCCACACGACCCAGTCAATGTGATAACGCTGGAACACCACGTCGGGATTGATGCTGAGACTTTTGAGTTTGAGATACGTCGAAAACACTCCGGTCCCCACGTAAAGATCGGTGCGCCCATCAATGAACACCAAGATGTGCCGGTGAATCATATAGTCTCCCCAGCGATAGCGGGTGAACACCCGCCCTGGCTGGTGCCGCAGAAAGTTGGCGGCCGCCACCGGCTCATGGTAGGGCGTTCCCGCCGGCACCGTGGGCCCGTGCAGGAGCCAGATCGCCAGCCCGGCGGCCACAACCGGGGTCAGCCGGGTGGGGCGGGTGCGGTTCAAATCCAAGGGCTTGTCGAGCCATCCGTAAAAGCCCACCCACGCGATGTCAAAGTACGGCATAAAGCGGGCGGACTGCAGGGTGGCTACCAACAGCCCCCCCGCCAGCACCATGTCGCTCCACTCCACCGTGCCGGTGCGGACCGAAATGGCAAGCACCGTCAGCAATATCGGCCCGGCCACCACCAGCATTTCGTCCAGCTGATGGAAGTTGGGTGACAGCCACTCGCCGATGTTGTTGGCAATCTCGGGGTTGGACGACACGTGGTAGGCGTACGCAAACAGCCCCGGCCCGTGTGGGTTGAGCATGGCGGCCGCGAAGCTGGCCGCGACAGTGAGCCAAATGTCCCGACGCGGCAGCGGGCGCGATACGGCAAGCCGCCCCCAGTGCAACGGCACCAGGGCCCACACGCCTTCGAGCAGCAGCACTAACAGCGCCAGCAGAAAGCTGCCATGCAGGTTGGCCCACACCAGCAGCATCGGCGGCAGCACATAAAGCGTGCGGGGTCGCTGCCGTGCACGGTCCAACAGCCAAAGCTCCAGCGCAAAGAACAGATAGCTTACGGTCTGCGGCCGGTCGCGCATAAACAGCGCCACGGACACCCCCACGACCACCGCCATCAGGCCGACCCAGGTCCAGCTGTTGCCTTGGCGGCGCATCCGAGCAACCGCCACGATGACCGCCAGCGACGCCACCCCTGCCGACATCATCCAAAACGCCAGCGGGCCCCACCACGCGCGCAAGGCGGCCAGCAGGACTTCGTAGCCCCACTCTTCGGTGACCCAGCGGCGGCCAAACACCGTATAGCTGAACACGTCGCGGGTCATCAGGCGGTGGTGCGCCAGCATCCACTGCCCGGCGGTCCACTGCCAGAACACATCGCCGGACAGCCCGGCCATCACGGCGACGCGCCACAGCAGCACCAGGGCGATGGCCACACCCAGCATGCCTAGCGGCAAGGCACCCAACCGGACGGCGGGCTGACGTGCTGGGGACTCGCTCGCCCCGGATCGCTTCTGTGCGATGCGCATCGCCTCCTTCGCTTGCCGTTCGTCTTCCGTCGGGACCGCAGCGCCCCAGCGCGCGCCGGGGCTTTCCCCTCCATTCTGGGTCGCGTCTACATTTTCCTGCCCAGACATATTCGCAAGCGGGAGGCTTGCTTATGCGCATGACGCGTCAATCGACCCGCCGCCTAGGGGCCACCCTGGCCGCCGCCGCGGCGATGCTACTGGCGGTGCACTTTGCCTATCCCGGCCCGAGTCCCACTGCCGTCCCGACGGCGGGCCACCCGGCCGCCTACGTGCTGATGCGTGGCCAAATCACGGCCGTGTCCCAAAGCCAGGTCACGGTCGCGGCCCAGGACCAAGCCGGCGAGCTCACCCCCGTGAAGCATACCGTCACAGTGACACCCCGCACACGCATCGTCTGGCCGTCGGCCGCGCTCGGGGGCCCGGCGGCCAGCGGGCGCACCTTGAAAAGTGGCCTGCATGTGACGGTCAAAGCGCACGCGATGCCCAACGGGCGCTGGGCGGCCGAAACCATTCTGGTGTCTTATCCCCCGCTCGACGGCACGGTCGTGGCTCTGGCCGGCCATCGCCTCACGGTCAAGGTTGCGGGCCAAGCCCATCCGGTCGTGGTGCTCATCACCTCGCGCACGGCGTTTTACGTGCCCGGCGGCCAGTGGCCACCGCTGGCGGGCGGCGCGCCGGTGCGCATCTACGTGCGGCCCGCCGCCGGCAGCCGCTAACGGTGTGGCAGAGCCCAGAGCGAGGCCAGCTGCGGCGGCGGCCGGCCTCGCACCGGCGATTTTGGATCCCCAAGCATTGACCCGTGGCCACCAATCGCGTACCGTTATCCTGCGTCGGCCTATCGAGCCGGCGATGAGGCTTATGTGGACCGCGATGGGGGGTGAGACGATGATCAAGATTTACCCGGAGTTCGACGAGGATGATCTGCTCGTCCGTCTGTTTCACAAGGGTGTTAAGGCCCAGTGGACAGTAGAAGATGTGGACTGGAGCAGCCCCGTGCAATTTTCAACCCGGCAAAGTCTTGCGTTGGCACGCCTCCTGACCCCGGTCTACTTGGGGGAGCAGTCCGCGATGATTGGGGCCAGTGTGGCCTTGCCGCAGATTGCCATGGCGGGCGAGACGACCGCCCAGCTGTACTTAGCCAGCTTCCTGATGGACGAAGCGCGCCACTTTGAGGCGCTGACCACGCTGTATCATCGGCTGGAGTATCGCCCTCTTTCCATTCGCGACATGCCGGAGATGCTGCAGTACCACAATCGCCTGCGGCAAGGAGACCGGGTCGACTGGGTGTGGGGCATTCTCATCAGCGACATTTTCGCCAAGAATTTTTATCAGATGTTTGCCAAAACACAGCCCGAAGCGCTGTTTGGCAAGCTGTCCGGACGCATCCTGGTGGACGAGTCGCGCCACCAGGCGTTTGCGGAGCACTACCTGAAAGGCGCGCTGCCGTCGTTGACGCCGGAGCGCTTGGCGGTGTTGCGCTCGATGCGCGATGAGCTGCTGAAAATTATGGAGCGGATGTACATGCGCCTCCGCGACGATGCCAACGCGGTGGGCATTGACGGGCCAGTGTTTTTGGATCATTTGGCGGAGGAGATTCACCACAAGGCCACGCGCATCGGCCTGGACGACGACCCGGATGACGACGGGGGGCGCAACCAGCGATCCGGCCGGGTGCGCCGCTTAGTGCAGGGCGTGGGCGATGCCTTAGGCTCCGCCGGCGACAGCATGAAGATGCTCGTACCCGACACTCGGCACGACAACTGCGACACCTGCTTTATGGCCCTCTTGTGCAAGAGCCGGCTGGTGCGCACGCTAGGCGCTACGTAAGGCGCCCCCCCAATCCCCCATCGCATGCGAAGCCCGAAATCAGGAAGCCAGTAGCCGGGGGCGCCCCGGCCGCTGGCTTTATCGTTCTTTGCCGAGAGAATTACTCCCCACGCACGCCGCCTCGCTCCAGATGGGTGCGCATGAAGTTTTCGCTGGCATGGCTGGCCATGCTGGCCGCAGCGGAAATTTCCAGGCACAGCGAGGCCGCGGCCACGATTTGGGCTAGGCGCTGCGCGCCGCCCAGGCGGTCACAGCCCATGAGCCGCAGGTAGGTGCGCGCATGGGGCAGCGACGTGCCGCCGCCGACCGTGCCCACTTCCACCCCCGAAAACTGGATGGCCAGAGACGTGAGCCCGTTATGGCGCCACACGCTGGCCTGAGCCATGCTGCTGGTGCCCACCATCCCAAGATCCTGCCCGGTCACAGTGAACAGGGCCGCCACGGCGGACGCCGGCGTAAAGGCAAACGACTGCATGCCGCTTTGGTGTGCGCTGTGGAGGCCCACCCACTCCAGCTCCCCAATGGCTTCGGGGTCTATGTGCAGCCGGTGCCGCAGCACGGTGTCCGGAAAATCGACCCATGCCAGGACGGTTTTGCCGTGCCCGCCGTCGGCGTAAGCCCAGCTGGGCTTCTTGTCTCCACCCAAGTTGGCCTCCAAAAAAAGGCGCCGCGGGGGCGTGCCTACCTGGGCCCACCGGCTCGCGATTTCCGCATTCAGCGCGTAGGCATTGCGGGTCATCATGTTGGGCCCGCAGGCATCCCCCGTGGAAAATCGATAGAGCAAGTGGCAGACGGGGCCGACCAGCCGGGGCTCGATGTGCCACAGATGCGCGTGGCTGGACAGCAGGGGCTTTTGGCCCGGCGTTTTCGGCTGGTATCCCGGGTTGCCGGGGTCTCGCACCCAAGCCTTGAGATTGGCCTCTTCGGCCAGGATCCAGTCCCGAAACGCGAGGGCCTGCTGCATGTCATCAAACTGATACGCTGAGTCGCGCGTCATTTGGTCCTTCAGGATCCGCACCTGCACGCCGCCCGCCTCGTTGGCCGCTGTCACGCCCCGGAGCATCGATGCCGACAGTCCACCCTCGGTGTGTCCCAAGGGCAGAAAGACCGACTCGGTCGCGCGCGCCACCTCGCGCACGCGGCCATCAGGCTCGTCCAGCGTATATTGGCCCAGCGAGATGGCGAGCGGCCCCACCACGCCCACCGGCATGGTCATTTGGCCCACATACGCCTCCTGATACTGCGCCAGCACGGCATCCAGCGCTGGGTCAGGAAAGATGGTGGGATCCAGCCCATCCACC
This sequence comes from Bacillota bacterium, assembly GCA_021846505.1. Lineage (GTDB taxonomy): Bacteria > Bacillota > Sulfobacillia > Sulfobacillales > JAIMBI01 > JAJZWV01. The sequence goes on along the minus strand of JAJZWV010000050.1, from coordinate 1,827 downwards.
GGCGCCAAGCGTGACAGCACGCTGCGGCGGTGGCGAATCGCATTGCGATGATTGCGATGGGACCAGCGGATGCGCACAGGGTTCCCTGCCCTTCGTATTCTGCCTTGCCATCATATCCTACTGCAGCCAGAGGGCCAAGCAGCCGGGCAGCCGGGCTGCCAAGAATGCCCGTGGCCGCTTTGCTATTATGAACGTGGTGGCCGAGGCGGTCCGGCTAAAGGGGGGCGCACGGCATGTGGAGCAGGTTTGGATTCGGGTACGCCTTTCCAGTGGGGCGGCGCAGCTTCAGCTTGGGATTCATCGTTCTGCCGTTCGTAATGTTCTTGGCCCTCAATGCTTTATGGACCCCGCGCACCAGTGCCGCCTGGATTCTCCAAGTTGGCTTGGCGCTGCTGTCGGGGTGGCTGCTGGGCTGGCTGCTGCAGTGGCTGTTTCACCGCCTGTTTGACGCGCCCCTGCCGAAGTAGGGCGAGCCGCTACCGCGCGCGTCCATAGGCCCGCGCCATTCGCTGCGCCTCCCACTGATAGGCCCAGCGATACAGGGGCGTCCACGGGGGCAAGTCCGGCTCGTACGGCTTTACGGGGGCTGGAAATGCGCGGTCCAGCCGCGCCAGCTGTTCAACTGTCAGCACCAAGTCACCGGCGGCGGCGTTTTCCCGCACGTGGGCCGGGTCCACAGCCTTGGGAATGGCCACCACACCACGGTGGCGCACGGTCCAGGCCAGCGCGACTTGGCTGGGCGCCACACCTAGCTCGCGGCCCAACTCGCTCAGCACCGCCGCCCGCCGCCCGCGCAGCAAAGCCCCGCGCCCCAGGGGGCTGTACGCCAGCAGGAGCACGCCGAGCTGCTGCAGCTCCGCCAGAAAGTCGAGTTCGATGCGCCGATCGGAGAGGCTGTAGGGCAGCTGGTTCGCCACCATGGGCGTATCGGCCGGAAGCCCCGGCGCCGCGCGCACCATCCATAGGCGATCGAAGTTGCTGACCCCAATGTAGCGGGCAACGCCCTCGACATACAGCATGGACAGCGCCATCAAATGCGCACGAAACAAGGGCGTGGGCCAGTGAATCAGGAGCAAGTCAAAATACCCGGCTCCCGTCCGCCGAAGCGCCGCCCGGGCCGCGCGGCGAGTAGCCTCCAAACCCGGGTGATGCGGAAAAATCTTGTCCACCAAAAACACGCGCGCGCGAATGTCTGCAATGGCATCCGCCACCACCAGCTCTGCACGGCCAGCGGCGTAATACTCAGCGGTATCAATGACGTTCATGCCCAACTCGACACCAAGGCGGAGGGCGTCGGCCTCACGCACCCGCCGCTCCGGCCGCTCGCCCATATGCCAGGTGCCCTGGCCAATTACCGCCAAGTCATCGTCGATGCGCGCCACCCTGGTCGTCCGCAACCACCCACCACCTCGCATGCCGCGTATGTATTCCGCACAGCAAACCGCCCTCGATTGATGATACCCAAAACTTCCACCCCGGCCAACGATATGCTTCGCTCGGACGGCGGCCGCCGGCTGGCGCCTTGACCTCCCATCACGGCCGATGCTGCGGCAGATCTGCGGCACTCTTAGCGGTGGGGGAATGGGCCCATTCCGCCTCCGGGCCAGCAGGAGGGTGCGGGGATACAGGAAAAGGCCCCCGCGCGGGGCGCGGGGGCGACGAGGTCCAGGGCGGCACCGACCCGGTCGGTCAGCGGCGGCAGCCGCCACACGCCGGGCCCGTCCACAGGGGGACGGCCGTGTGCGAGATGGGAACGGGTCGAACCTGCGAACCGTTGCACCGCCCCGGGCGCCCGTTCACAACTTCTCAGGCGGAAGATCTCGACCG
>JAJZWV010000107.1 GCA_021846505.1 Bacillota bacterium | reverse complement strand
TGGGGTGGAGTGTTCATGGGGGCTAACTTCGCGTTCGAGCCCCCGATTCCTTTGCGAAAGTATTCCGACTATGGCGCCAGCTAAATTACCCGTGTTTCCACATTCTGTGTGCGGAAGACCTGTTGGATCTCCTTAGGAGGGACATCGTCCGTGGTCAGCACCACGAGTTCCAGGTCGGAGTGCTGGCGCGCGGCTCTGTGGGCCACCGATCCATACGCTGCCACCGCCAGACACTCGGGCCCGAGCTGGGCTCGAGTGCGGGCGGCCACGCGGTTCGCCAGCGCTAGTCGAACGGCGGTTGGTGTGCTGCCCGGCGCGCTCACTCCAAGTTGAGCTCGCGGCGCACGATGCGCGTGCCCTCCACCAGACTGTCCAACTTGCCCATGGCCACCGCGCGGGGAAGAAACCACACCCCACAGTCCGTGCTGGCATGCAGCCGCTCCGGCGGCACCATGCTCAGCGCGCCGCGCAGACGCGCGGCCACCTCGGCGGGGGACTCGACGGCCGAGGCGGGGTCACAGCTCACCGCGCCCAGGACCACGCCCTTGGACCCCGCTGCCGCCAGCACGTCGGGCCGGTGGCCAGGCTGGGCATACTCCAGCGAGATGGCGTCAATGTGGGTCGACGCCAAAAGCTCCAGCGCGCCGTAAAACTCCGGGTTCACGCGCTTGTCCTGCACCGCGTTGGCATAGCCGTAGCACATGTGCGCCAGCGTGGTGACGCCCCGCTCCCGCAAGCCCCGAACCGCGGCGTTGATGGCATCCTTGGCCAGCTCGGGAAAGTCCAAGTGGGCACTGCGGAATTCCGGCTCGTCTAGCTGGATGAAGCGGCACCCAGTGTCTGCCAGTGCGTGTGCCTCGGCGTTGAGCGCCTCCGCTAGGGCCATCCCCAGCCGCACGGGGTCATGGTAGAAGGCGTCATGCATGCGATTCATGGCAGTCACCGGGCCGGAAATTGCCATTTTTCCCGGCCGCCGGCCGCTAAGCTCCCTTTGCAGCAGCTCGAAGTCGCGCACCGACAGCGGGCCGGGCCACGACACCGGGCCGACCACTTGCGGAGAGGGAATCTCGGGGGAGAGGCCCGGCGGGCCATCACCGACGGCCAGTTTCCGCCAGGAGTCATCTCGCGGCGTCGTGTGCGGCCCTCCCCAACGGTGCCGCACACGGTGATCCGCGTCCACGCCGCTGAGCCGGCCGTAAAAATATTGGTCAAACATTTGGCGGCGCTGCTCGCCATCGGTCACCAAATCCACATCACAGCGCAGCTGATCGGCCACCGCCAGACGTGTGGCATCGTCCTGCGCCTCTGAAAGGTGCGCCGGGGCCACTCGCCAAAAATGGCCAGGGGGCCCTAAGGCGTCACTGACAGAGGAGCTGCTGAGCCATCCAGGGCGCGACCAGCTTCCCACGATGTGCACCGATAAGGGCTTGGGGCCTAATGCCACCGCCACGGCCTGCCTCCTTCCTTGCCGGCTGGCGACCGGCCACCCAGACGGCGTCTATCGTATCAAACCGTCCGCGCGTGCGCGAAGGGGCAGGGCTCGCGCAGATCCGTGGACCAATACATCCCTAGCGGCGCACACTATGGGGTGAATCCCATATTGTGACGGTGGACTTGGGTCTGGAAAGCGGACCCTCGTCCATCCGCCGAATATCGCTTCGCGCCTAGCTCCCCTGAAGAGGAGGGTTTATTGTGGCCGTGACTCCTGGCCCCTGTCCCGACACCGGTTGTCCGCCCCCGACGGAAATCGATTGCATCGTGGTGGACAAAGTGTATGCGTCGTGTGTCCAGACGGTCACTGCGTCCAGCACCTTCACCATCGTTGGCTGTACGGCACCCATTACGTGCGCCATGGATCTTGCGGCGTCGACCTGCACGGTGGGCGCTATCACGCCCACCGGCGTCACAGATGTCAACAACATCACCTTCGTGATCAGCGCGGCGCTAGCCGTCACGTGCGCCACCGGGGTGACCACCGCGGAGACCATTGTGACCACCACCACGATCCCTCTGTACAATCCGTCCGGCACAACTCCGTCCTGCACCATCCTGTCGGCTTCCTGCGTTTGTGTCCTCACCGGCACGGCAACGGTGAACTGCACCGTGACGCTGTGCCTGCTGGCGCAGACGACGGCGACGGTCCAACTGCTCATTCCGACGTATGGGTTCTGCGTCCCGGGTCCCTGTGAAGTAGGGCCCGTGCTGCCCTGCCCCCCTTCCCCACTGTTTCCGCCACAGCAAACGTGAGGGCTCCGTCCCCGGACAGCTGAGGGGCCGCGGCACGAGCCGCGGCCCCTCAGCTTCTAGCCGCCACCTGACGGCCCCCCGGCGGCCGTCATCCCCACCCAGCTTGGTGGCCAGCCACGGCCACTGGGACAGTGGCATTAGACGGCATCGTGCGGGGCAGTCGTGTGGAGCCTAAGGCAAAGCTATAGGCAGCGGCACCGGATGCGGAGTTGAGCGGTGCGGGCGCGGGGGCAGCTGGGGCAGCGGGCGGCGGCGCCTGTCTCGGCGGTGGAGGCGGTGCGGGCAGCGCGGGATCTGGCCCCGCGGTCCCTGAGTGCCAGGTAATTGGCACGCCAAGCCGCGCCCGGTCCATAGCGGCGCCAAACACCAGCACCTCGGCCAGGCGATCTTCATGGGGGGAGTCCATCGTGGGGTGCGGCCATCGCAGGGTGACCTGCGCCGGATCGCTACCGAGTTGCGGCCAAAGGGACACGTGGGCGCCGACGGCGTCTGCGATGCGGTGAACCCAGCGCCGAAGGGAGGGGCTGGCTGCCCAGGAGGCTGCCACCGTTGCCTGGCGCCCGGCCTGCATTACCAAGGTCCACATGGCGTTGTCGTCCGCGGGCACGGTGCTCTCGATGCGAGCGTGCACGGCGGCTGCCGCCTCAGCCAGATGCTGTGCCGCGATGCGTCGGGAGCCTTCCCCTACGATTCTCGGAAAGCCTACCGTGCTTTGGTCCACGTGGGTGCCCTCCCCCTTTGCCTCCAGACTATGGGCTCACCAGAAAAAAGTGCCGCGGACGGCGGCCACTCTTCGCTCGACCGGGCACGGGCGCACCTACAAGTTCGGCCCCAGGAACAGCTCAGAGATGGCCACGCCGTTCGGCAGCTTCGCGACGCCTACCCCCACCTGGGTTTCGCTGGGATCCAAGATATTCGCCCGATGGGGTGCGGACGCCATCAGCAGCGAAAAGGCCTGCCCCACCGTGGACGCTTCCGCGATGTTTTCGGCGCCCATGCCCGCGGCCGCGATGCCGGCGGCTTGCTCCATCTGCACCGGCCAGCCCAGTCCAGGCAAATCGGAGGTGAACACCCCGTCAGCGGCCAGCGCGTTGGCGCGGACCTGAGCCAGGCGCATGAGGGTTTCGTTGATGGCGTAAGGTGGAAGTCCATGGGCACGCCGCGCCTGGTTTATGAGTTGAACCATGGTGGCTGCTGTCCCTGGGGCCCCAGCGGAGCTGCTGCCGCCTGAGTCCGCCGCCCCTTTGGGACTTGCCGCCGGGCCTCCAGAAGGAGACCTGGACGATGCTGCGTCGCCACCTGTCTGGATTCCCCATGCCGACATCGTCTGATAGGCCTGCTGAGGGGTGGCGACCGCTGAGGGGGCTGCCCAATACCCGGTAGAAGCGATGGAAAAGTTGGAAGGAGCAGCTGCATGCCAAACGAGGACCGGCGGCTGTGCGCTCACTGGCCCTGCGGCCAACCCTGCGGCCACCAAGAGACTGGTGAAGTAATTCACTCCTGTTCCTCCTTAGGCTTGTCCTGCCACGCCGGGATCTGCGTGTCGACTCACCGTAGCAAGCGCAGTGAAGGATGGCGACCGGAAGGACGCTGAGAGGCATGCCCTGAGGCAGTGCCAGCGGCAGCAAATGCACCCTGGCTCCCTGGAGCCCATGATATTCCCAACGATCCTGCAACTTCCAGATTAAGTAATGCAAACGAAGACGTGCTCGATCTGCGGCCCGTGGTGGAGCATCCCAGCCACCGCCGGGGGATTCACATCTGGAACCAGCGCACCTCCAATACCGCTTCCCCCACATGCCGAATGCTGGGAGCCAGCAGCCACGTGGTCGCCAGCATCCCGCCAGCCGTAAAGATCCAGAACGTCTCGCGGATGCCCAGCACCACCGCCAATGAGCCGGAAGCCACGGCGCCTACCACCCCGGCGCCCCCATTCAGCATCTGCAGCGCGCCGTCCACCCGGCCCAGCCAACGGTCCGGAGTGACGGTCTGCTCCAGCACGGCGGACTCAATTTCAAACATGGTGAGGAACAAATCCCCGACAAACTGCGCCACCAGCAATAACCCAAACGCCAGCAGCACTGGGCCCTCGGCCAGCGGCACCAAGAAGTGTGTGGCGGCGCCCAGCGCGAAGGTGGTCACCAGCAGCCCGCCCAAACCAAGCCGGCGGCGCCAGCGGCCGACCCAGGCCGACGCCACCAAGCTGCCCACACCGCCGGACGTGATGAGCAGGCCCAGGTCCAGCGGGCTCAGGTGCAACGTCGTCAAGGCGTACAGCTCGTACAGTGCGGTGAAGCACCCTGAGAAGAAGCTTTCCGTGACGCGGTTGAATGCCAGCCAGCGCAGCTGCGGATGGCGCCGGACGATGGAGAGTCCCGCCGACAATCCCGTCCGCTCGGCGGAGATGGCAGCCACGTCCGCCGGCGCGGGCTCCGTCCGCCGGACGGCGGCCAGCCCCAGCGCTGACAGCATCCGCGCGGCGGCGTCAAATGAAATGGCGGCGGGCGCCCCCACCACCTGGATGAGCAGGCCCATGAGCGCTGGACCGGACGCCTCGCCCAAGGCATCGGCGCCCCCGATCAGCTGGTTTCCCGGCTCCAGGCGGTCGCGGCCGACCAAAAAGGGCAGGTACGCGCGGTCCGCCACCCGATAGGCCAGCTGCAGGAGCGCCACCAGCACCGTGACCACGGCAATCTGGATGAACGAGAGTCGGTGCAGCAGCGCCGCCAGCGGGATGGTGGCCAGCACGGCCGCACGGATGACCTCACTCGCCACCATCAGCGGCCGCCGCCGGCGCCGGTCCGCAAGATGCCCCACCACCTGGGCCATCAGCAGGGCCGGCAGCATCGACAGGGCGCCCAGCACCCCTAGCTGCTGCGCCGAGGCGCCCGTAGCCAGGATCGCCACAATCGGCAAGCCCTCGCGCGTGATGCGGGACCCCACTTCCCCCGCCACCCGGCCGGCCAGAAACTTGAGGACGTCGGGGTCGCGCCGCAGGCGGGCGCGGCCAAGGGCGTCCGACTCGGACGATGGTGTGGACATGGCGGTCAGAGTATATCAGACGCTTTTCTCAGCAGCCT
>JAJZWV010000106.1 GCA_021846505.1 Bacillota bacterium | reverse complement strand
CTCGTTGAGCCACATCCCGTTCCACCACCGCATGGTCACCAGGTCCCCAAACCACATGTGGGCGGTCTCGTGGTCGACGGTGGCCACCACCCCTCGCCGATCTTGGTCGGAGGCGTGATCCGGGTCGGCCAGCAGGACAACTTCCCGGTAGATGATGCAGCCCAGGTTCTCCATGGCGCCGGCGGCAAAGTCCGGCACCGCGACGTGGTCCAGCTTGGGCGCGGGATACGGGATGCCGAAGTACCGGTGGAAAAACGTGAGGCTGTGGCGGGCGGCCTCGAGCGCCAGGCCAAATCGGTGCGCCTGGCCCGGGCGCGCGACGACCCGCACCGGCACACCTTCGACGTCAATCGGCGGGCTTATCTCGAACGGGCCCACCACCATGGCCACCAGATAGGTAGACATGCGCATTGTCTCGGCGAAAGTGACGCGGCGCTTGCCCGGCCGAGCGGGCTCACTGGATAGCTCGGGGCCGTTGGAAATCGCTGCGAGGCCCTCGTCCACGACCAGCGAAATGGCGAAGGTGGCCTTCATGTCAGGCTCATCCCAGCAGGGAAAAGCGCGCCGCGCATCAGCGGCCTCGAATTGCGTGGCCGCCAGCACCACGGTCGCGCCGCTGTCGTCGGGGTAGGTGGACCGATAGAGGCCCACGAGGCGGTCGTTCAGGATGCCGGAAAACTGCAGGTGGAGCGTCCACGAGCCGGGTGCCACCTCTTGGGGCCACGCTAGCACCAGCTGCTCGTCCTCGGGGCGGTAGGCGATCGCGCCGCCGAGGGTGGTGCCGTCGCCGCCCACCAGTGTCGCCTGGTCCACCGTCAGCTCGGCTGCGTTCAGCACAAACTCGCGGACGGGCACCTCCACCCGCACGGAGACCGCGGCGGTGCCATCGAAGCGGGCCCCCTCGAGATCTGGGGCAAATTCCAGTTCATATCGGTTGGGCAGCACAGTGCGCGGCAGGCGGTGGTGCGATGACTCCCCTGACAGCGCCTCTTGTGGGACAGCCATGATGAAACCTCCTTGCTATGTTGCAGCGGCATCCCCGGCGCGTCGGAGCGCCAGCCGGTGGCTGCGGGCCGGGCCATGTCCCAGTATGCCGCACGCGCCTCGGCCGGGCCACTTGGCCGATGGAGCAACATCGCCGGCGGGCGCCATCCGCCCAAGGGCCGATGGATCCCAGCGAGGAGACGGGCTACCCTGGCAACGAGGGGGCTCTCTATGCGGGTGCTGTTGGACTGCGATGTGCAGAGGGTGCTCAGCATGGCGGATGCGGTGGCCGCCATGCGGAGCGTGCTGGCGGCCCGGGCGGCGGGCGATCTGGTGAGCCCGCCGCGCGACGGCTTTCGCGCCGGGGAGGTGGGTCTCCGGTGGACCCCGGGCGCGCTGCCGGGATGGCTTGGCCTCCGCCTGTACCTGACCGGCGTGGCCGGCGAGGATCAGGTGACCGCGCTGTGGCGCCGCGATGGCTCGCTGGAGGCCATCGCGGTGGGATCGTGGCTCGGCCAGCTCCGCACCGGGGCGCTGGGCGGGGTGGCCATGGACCTGCTGGCCCGGCCAGATGCGCGGGTGCTGGGGCTTATTGGCTTTGGAGCACAGGCATGGATGCAGCTGGCGGCCGCGCAGGTGGTGCGGCCGCTGGAGAGGGTGCTGGTGTACCGGCGCGACGCGGCCCAGCTGGCGGCGGACGCCGCACGGGCCGCCACGGTGTTCGGGCTGCCGGTGGAGCCGGCCCCCAGTGCCGAAGCCGTGGCGCGGGCGGCTGATATCTTGGTGACCGCCACGCGCGCGGAACAGCCGGTCTTGCTGGCTGACTGGCTGGCGCCGGGTGTCCATGTGAACGCGCTGGGACCGAAAAGTCGGCACGCCCACGAGATGGGCCTTGATGTGTTTGGCCGGGCGGCCCTCGTCGCGTCCGACGTGCCTGAGCAGTACCGGCGCGAGCCTGACTTTCTGCTGCACGGCACCCCTCACCTGGACCGGATTGAAGATCTGGCCACGGCTTCGGCCGCCGGGCGCCTTCAGAACCCCGAGGCGGTGAGCCTGTTTCTGTCCCATGGGCTGCCGGGCAGCGAAGTGGCGCTGCTGGCGGCCGCGGCCGAGGCCGCCGCGGATGCCGGCGTGGGCACCGTACTGCCAACGCCAGGCGGTGCGCCCCGATGACGGTGATTCGGCCCGCCACCGCCGCCGATGTGCCATTTTTGTGGGACATGCTGTATGAAGCCATCTTCGTGCCGCCGGGGCAGGCGGCGCCGCCCCGCAGCGTGCTCCAGGATCCCCGGGTCGACCACTACCTGCGCGACTTTCCCTCCCGGCCGGGGGATGCCGGTCTGATTGCCGACACCCCCCAGGGCCCGGCGGGTGCGGCCTGGCACCGCCGCCTGCCCGCGCACGACCCCGGCTATGGGTTTGTGCGGGCCGATGTGCCCGAAGTGACCATCGCGCTCGCCCCCGCGTTTCGCGGGCAGGGACTGGGGACGAAGTTGCTCGAGCGCCTGCTGGCCGATGCGGCGGCGGCCGGCCATCCCGGCCTGTCGCTGTCGGTGCAGGTGCGAAACCGAGCGCGCCATCTTTATGAGCGGCTGGGATTCATCCGGGTGGCGGGCCTCTCCCCCGACGACAGCGCGTGGACCATGTGGCACCCGCTGTGAGCAGTCAGACGTTAGTACTTTGACCTGAACTCAGAGATCAAAAGGGGGCGCGCGATGGCCGCCATCTGGTTCGAAACCCACTCTACCACCGAGGACAACGAGCACGGCATCGCCACGGGGTGGCAGCCGGGGGTGCTGTCGGCAGGGGGGCGGCACCAGGCGATGGAGCTCGGCGCACGCATCAAGGCGCGAGGCATCGCGCGCGTGTACGCCTCGGACTTGGCCCGCGCGGCGGCCACGGCCGAGCTGGCGGCGCCCCATCTGCCGCTCTTCTTGGACTGGCGGCTCCGAGAGTGCCACTATGGCACCTGGACAGGGGAAGCATCCCAGGCGGTGCGTGCCGCCCGCTCGGCGTTTGTGGACGAGCCCTACCCGGGCGGAGAAAGTTGGCGGCAGGCGGTGGAGCGCGTCGGGTGGTTTGTGGAAGATCTCGTGCGCCTCGCCTGGCCAGAGCCCGTGTTGGTGATCGGGCACATCGCGACGCGGATCGGGCTTGCCGTGCACTTAGGGGGAGAGCGCCTGGAGGACTTGCTGGAGGACGAGGCGGACTGGCAGCCCGGCTGGAGCTGGCCCGTGAGCGAACTGAGCCACTCAGCAGATGGGGCGGCTGCACCTGTCGCCCACCAAGACCGCCGGAGGGAGTGAGCCATGGCGCGGACCGTGATTGCTAATGTGATGGTGGTAGACGGCACCGGTGCGCCTGCGGCGGTGCGCGACGTGTGGCTGGAGGATGACCGGATTGACACCGTGGCGCCGCCCGCCAGCTCGCACGGCCGTGCCGCCGTCGTCGCCGGCGATGGCTTGGCGCTGGCTCCGGGATTTATCGATGTCCACTCGCATGCCGACCGCTCACCGTTTCAGGCCGATGTGGATGACACCAAAATTCTTCAAGGCATCACCACGGAAGTGGTGGGCAACTGCGGGTCCAGCCCTCTCGACGGCGACGGCCCCACCGATTATCTGGCCGCGCTCGACCACGTCCACCCCGTGACCAACGTGGCTCCCCTTCTGGGCCACGGGAGCCTCCGGCGCCGCATCATGGGCATGGCGCGGCGCGCCCCGTCGGCGGCCGAAGCCCGCACGCTGCGCGGCTGGCTGGAGCGCGCGCTGGACGGGGGCGCGTTTGGCCTGTCGTCGGGCTTGTTTTATGCGCCCGGCTCGTATGCGGATGCGGAGGAGCTGGCACTTCTGCTGCAAGGCTTGGGCAGCCGCCCGCTGGTGTACGCCAGCCACATCCGCAACGAGGGCAGTCGACTGGTGGAGGCGGTGGATGAATTGCTGGCGGTGGGCCGGCTTGCCGGCGTGCGCCTGCAGCTGTCGCACCACAAGGCGGCGGGGGTGCCCAACTGGGGCCGCACGGCCACCACGCTGGCACATATCCACGCTGCCCGCGAGGAAGGCGTGGAGGTGGGGCTCGACGCCTATCCGTATACGGCCTCCAGCACCTCGGTCTCTGCCAACTTGCCGGGCTGGGTGCTGGAGGGGGGCGTGGACGCAGCCCTGGCCCGGCTGGCCGACCCCGTGGCGCTTCGGCAGATTCAGCACGAGTGCGAGGAAGCGCCCCGAGACGGCGAGTGGGAAAGCATGGTGGCCGCCAGCGGCTACGACCGGATGGTGGTGGCGTCTAATCCCGCCGGCGGCGTGGGGGAGGGGCAAGCCTTGACGCAGTACGCCCGCGAGCGGCACCTCTCGCCCTTTGAGGGGATGGTGCACCTGCTTGCGGCCAGCCGCCTCGACGCCACGATGGTGGTGCACAGCATGGATGAGGGTGATTTGCTGCGGGTGCTGGGCGACCCGCAGTGCTGGATCGGCACCGATGGCGTGATGGGCGCCCGGTCAGCGCGCCCCCACCCGCGCCTCACCGGCGCGTTCCCCCGCGTCTGGCGCGAGTTCGTCCGAAACCGGCGCCTGCTGGCGCCGGAGGAGGCGATTCGCCGGATGGCCGGGGGGCCGGCGGCCTACTTTCACATTCCGGATCGCGGGCGCATCGAGGCCGGTTGGGTGGCCGACCTGGTGCTGCTGGACCCGGACCAGTTCGCCGACGGATCTACCTTTGAACACCCCTGGGTGCCGCCGCGCGGAGTGCGAGGGGTGTGGATCGCAGGCCGCCGGGTCGTGGCGGAGGGCCGCTATTTTGGACAGGGCGCGGGCCGCCGGCTCCGGCCCGCCGCGGGCTGAGGGCGTCGGGCACGGCGCAGCCGCCGACGGCCAGTTGCAACATTTGCCGCCGCGCCTTTATTATTGCAGGGGACGAGGGAGGGGGGCATGGCAGTGCGGAAGGCGGCCTGGGCGTCGCTGCTCCTGGCCGCTGCGGCTGCTGTGGGCGTGAGCAGCGCGACGGCCAGTGGGCCGCCGGTGCCCCACCCCCCCGCCGCGCTGACAGCGGCGATGCGCGTGTCGGCACGGCTGGCTCAAGAGCCGATCCTGATGACCTCCGCGACCTGCGCTCAGGTGTGGTATGCACCCAAAAGCGCAGGACCGGTGCGCCGCCTGCTGGCGGGCTGGCTCGCCCACGCGCGCCCGCAAGCGGTGGCGACTCCTCCTCTTCGCAGCTCGCTGCTCGTGCTTAACGGCTACGTGGGGCCCGCCATCGTGTATCTGGGGTGGGGGCCGGGCCAAGTGACGATCAAGCCCGCGAACTACTTTACGGCCGGCCCGGGCCATACCTTCCACATCCAGTACCTGCCCGGGATCGCAGCGCTGACGCAGGATGGCCGCACGACGTATTGGAAAGCTCCGGCGCTGGTGCGGTGGATGCGGGCGGGGCGGTGGCTGCCGCTGTTCACCCTCGCCAC
>JAJZWV010000049.1 GCA_021846505.1 Bacillota bacterium | reverse complement strand
AACCTAGAGTCCGAAAACCCTCCGATTCAGTTGTCAAGGTCCGCGCCGCCCCGCAGTCGCCCGCCGGTCGGACAGCAGTCGCTATGTTACGCTCCTTCCGCGCCAGATGCAAGCCAAATTCGAAGAAAAGTTTTCGCGGCCGGGCTCGACACCCAGCGGCGAAAATCGCTTCATTAAAGTATGTGCAAAATATGTGCGCTATAGGCGCGGCACAGGGCGACCAGATCCACCGCAGAGCGCCTGCATCGGCATGCCGCAGCGGCGCACTGCGCCGTATGGTATGCTGAGAAGACACGTTTCCGGGTGCGTGCCGCGCCAATTTGAATCGGCAGGGCAGACACTTTGGGGAGACGCTTAGGAGGAATGAACGGTGGTCCGAGCGCTAGCGTAGAGTCCGGTCGGGCATTGGTATGCCCGCCAGCGGATGGCGTTGCGGCTCGGGAAGGTGATCGGCGGCCTTCCCTGACACATCAAGGGGAGGTATTTTTATGGGCTGGCTTAAAGCTGACAACATTGGGCTGGTGGCAGGGGATCGCCGCTTGCTGCAAGGGGCGACGTTTCGATTGGATCCGGGTGACCGAATAGGGCTAGTCGGGCCCAACGGCATGGGCAAAACGACGCTGTTTCGCGTCATCAGCGGAGAGCGGCTGCCCGACGAAGGGTTGCTGGACCGGTCGGCCGACTTATCCATCGCCGCCTTGGACCAGCTGCACCCCGTCAGCCAAGGCACGGTTTGGGAAACCGCCGCCTCATCAAACCCCCGCCTGCCCCTGCTGGCGGCTGAAATGCGCGCCCTGGAGGCGGCCATGGGGGACCCCGCGCTGCCCGATCTGGAGACTACCTTGGCGCAGTACGCCATCCTGCAGGAGCAGTTCGAGCGTCTGGGGGGCTACACCTGGGACGCGAAGGTGCGCCAAGCGCTCGAGGGGGCAGGGCTTCCCGAGTCCCGCCACCAGGACCACCCCGGAGCGCTGTCCGGCGGAGAGCGCCATCGCCTGGCCCTGGCCCAAGTCGTGCTGTCCGGCGCGGACTTGTGGCTGTTAGACGAACCCACCAACCACTTGGACGTGGATGCGATCGAGTGGCTGGAGCGCACCTTGAGTGGGTTTGCCGGCGGGGTGCTGATGGCCTCACACGATCGCCGGTTTCTCGAGCGGACGGCCACCCGCATTATGACGTGGGAAGACGGATTCTTTTGGCTGCTGACGGGCGGCTACCGCCAATATCAGCACCTGCGCCAGGAGCGCAACCAGCGCGTGGCGGAGGAGTGGGCGCGCTACCAGGAAGAGCGCGCTCGCCTCCAGTCGTACGTCGATCGCTATCGGGAGGGCAATCGCGCCACCATGGCCAAGAGTCGCTTGCACGCCATTGCCCGGCTGGACCGCACCGCCGTGGCCCGGCCGGACCGGACAGTGACAGCTCCGCGGCGCCTCACCCACGGCGGCCGCGAGTTGGGCGGCACCCTCGCCCTCATCGTCGATGGCCTCATATTGGCCCGCGGGTCCCGCACGTGGCCCCCGATCCAATTCAAGTTGCCGGCGAAGTCGTGTCTGGGCGTCGTCGGACCCAATGGCGCCGGGAAAACGACCCTGCTGCGGGCGCTGGCGGAGTCCGCCCCCGGCGTGCGCTGGAACCCCGATGCCGTTCTGAGCTGGTACGACCAAGAGGCGGCGAGCCTCCTGCCCGACGACGCCAGCGGCATTGGGCTGGCCCACGAGGAGGGCATGGACCGCGAAACCGCCTACCGCCTGGGAGCGCGCTTCGGCCTGAAGCGCGAGCTTTTAGATAGCACTGTCGGCTCATGGTCAGGGGGCGAGCGCTCGCGCCTGGCGCTGCTGTTTGCGCTGATGAGCCGCTCCTCGGTGCTGCTGCTGGACGAGCCCACGAACCACCTGGACCTGCGCATGCGGGAAGAGCTGGAGTCCCTCTTAGCCGGGTATCCCGGCGCACTGGTTGTCGTGAGCCACGACCGGGAGCTGCTGGATAACGTGTCGACGCACACCCTGTGGTGGCGCGACGGTCGGTTCCACTTTGCCCCTGGCACCTACTCCACGGTGCAGCGGTGAATCCGCCCCGCCGGCAGGCTGAAGGCCGCCATCCCTAAGATGGCGGCCCGAAGCCCATGCGGACCGCCCGTGCCTATAGGTGCTCGGCTACCGACTTCATCTGCATGAACAGGACCAGGTAGTCGGGACTGCCCGTCTTGGAGTCGGTGCCAGACAAGTTGAATCCGCCAAACGGGTGGGCCCCCACTACCGCCCCCGTGCACTTGCGGTTCAGGTATAGGTTGCCCACGTGAAACTCGCGCCGCGCCCGCTCCAGCCTCTCGCGGGGCCGGCTGAAGAGGGATCCCGTCAGTCCGTACTCAGTGTCATTCGCAATGTCCAGAGCGTGGTCGAAATCCCGCGCGCGAACCATGGATAGCACCGGCCCAAAGATTTCTTCCTGCTCAAGCTTCGATCCCGGTGCGACGTCCCCGAAAATCGTCGGCGCAATGAAGTAGCCTTCGGTGCCCACCCGCTGGCCTCCGGCCAGCAGGCGCGCGTTGGC
Source organism: Bacillota bacterium (assembly GCA_021846505.1). Lineage (GTDB taxonomy): Bacteria > Bacillota > Sulfobacillia > Sulfobacillales > JAIMBI01 > JAJZWV01. Next base: position 26,352 of record JAJZWV010000049.1, on the reverse strand, counting down.
CTTTCCCCACTCGATGTAACCCAGGACTTTTTCAAAGGCCCGCTCATCGATCACCGGGCCCAGATTGTTGGTGGGATCCTCGGCGGCGCCGACGCGGAGGCGTTCGGTGAGGGCCACCACGCGCTCCGCCACTTGGTCGTACACCTCGTTCACCAAAATGGCCCGGGAGCACGCCGAGCACTTTTGCCCCTGATAGCCGAACGCCGACGACACAATCGCTGCGGCGGCCGCATCCAAGTCCGCCGTTTCATCGACGACAATGGCGTCCTTGCCGCCCATTTCCGCCACCACGCGCTTGATCCAGCGCGTGCCGGCCCCGGACTCCGCCGCTACCCGGTTGATGCGCAAGCCCACTTCGCGGGAGCCCGTAAACGAGATGAACCGAGTGAGCCGGTGGCCAACCAAATGGTCCCCAATCTCGCCGCCGTCGCCGGGCAGGAAGTTGACCACGCCAGGCGGAACACCCACCGCCTCCAGTATTTCCAGCAGCTTGGCCGCAATGATGGGCGTCGGGCTGGCCGGCTTCAGCACCACGGGGTTTCCGGCCACCACGGCGCCCATCGTCATGCCGGTCAAGATGGCCAGCGGAAAATTCCACGGGGGGATGATGGCCCCGGCTCCCAGGGGGATGAAAAACGCCGTATCCTCTTCGCCGAAGAGCGGGGTCACAGGCACCGGGCCATCCAGCCGCTCCATCTGTCGCCCATAGTACTCCAGAAAATCGATGGCTTCTGCTACGTCGGCATCGGCCTCAGGCCAGGTTTTCCCGGCTTCGAACACTTCCCAGGCGGCCAGCTCAAACTTGCGGCGGCGCATTTCCCCCGCCGCCCGGTACAGCAGGCGCGCCCGCGCCGCCCCACTCTGGCATCCCCAGTCTTTGAGGGTTCGCCACGACGCCTCGAGTGCCGCATCCACATCGTGCCGCCGGGCTTTGCTGACGCGGCCCACCACTTGGCTCGGCCGCCCCGGGTTCACTGAGGTAATGTACTGACCCGTTTCCACCGTCCGCCCGTCCACGACCAGCGGGTAGTCTCGGCCCAGCTGGCGCTCGACCGATGCCAGCGCCGACTCCATGGCGGCCCGGTGCTCCCCCTGGGAAAAGTCCGTCAGCGGCTCCGCTCGATAAGGCTCTACCATGCCACACCCCCTAAATTTCTTCCGACCGGCCCGCCCCGGCCATCAAGGCGCCGTAAAGCGACGGATGCGCCTTCTTTATGTTGACGGCCCGGCTCCGCATCACGAACGCATGCTGGGTCTCGCCAAAAACCGCCATGGCGCCTTCGCGCCACACTCGATACGCGAAGTGCAGGCGGGCGGGCGACAGCCGGCTGATGCCCGCTTCCACGGCGACGGCATCTCCGGGCTTTAGGGGCTCCCGAAAATGCGCACCCGCCTGGGTTACCAGCAGATCCACCCCCGACGGCACCACGTCCCGGTAATAAGATACCCCGATGCCCGCCAGCCAGGCGACCCGAGCTTCGGAGAACCACTCGAACACGCGGCCATGAAAAATGATGCCTGCGGCATCACATTCGGCCCACCGCACGGTGGATCCCCAGCTCGCGCGCTGGCCCTCCACCTCGGGCCAGTCCTGCGACGGGTGCTCTCTCATGACGTGCCTCCTGCAGGGCGCACCGCGCCCTGCCTCTACTGTATCAAACCCGGCGCGGCGCCCAGGGCAGGCGCACCCGCGAAAACGCCGCAGCCTTGACAGGCACGACTCAAGCCGTGTGGCCGCTCAGAACCTAGCCCTTGAACGTGGGCGCTGGCGAGACCTCAGCCGTGCGTTTCGCGCACGGGTCGGCCACCCAGCAGCCCCGAGTTGGTATCTGGCTGAAATCCTCTGAGCTCGCTTGACACAACTCACCGCGGGTGGGGCGGCCCTGCTGCCGACGGTGCTTCCCATGGCAGCGAGGGCCGACGCTCTCGAGGCTCTCGAGGCTCTCAGGGCTACCAATAGCCCTCAGTGGCTTTGGCCAGGGCTGCTCACTAGGTGGATCGTGGCGCCGGCAACCGCTGTGCTTCGGACCGCCATCAGGTGCTGGTGGCCATGGCGCCGCGGGCATCGATCGCCCCCGGGCCACGCCTGGCGGCGGATGGCCTTCCCTGGTTCCGAGGGGAGGCGAGGTGGTACGTGCGCATTGCCTAGGTCGGCTATCTGCCGATTCATACTATTCCAATCATTCCAACCTATGCTGCCGCACATTTTTCGGGCGTGCCCGCCTACCTCTGGCTCGCCCACTGGACCCTGGCCTCTCTTCTCGGGCTGCAGCTTCCTGCTGCTCGCGCTGCTTGGCCAGGTCGGACCCTGGCTGCCGCATGGGGACTAGCGGGCTGGCGCCTCACGCTCGGCCATGCCTGGGTGGCCCTTTCCAGCGGCGGCTCCCCATGGCGTCCGCTGCTTGCGTTCTGTCCCTCGACATACCAGCGGCCGTCGCGCTCGCAGGGGCGGTGAGCCGTCGCTGGGTATTTCTCTCAGCGGCCTGGTGTACGCCATGGGCCGTGCTTGATCGATTCCGCTCTCCCATGGATGGTTCTGGGGCTAAGGTTCACACACCTGAAGGGCGCTGGGCCGGCGGCGAACCGCTAGACCGCGCCCGACGGAGCACCCGACAGAAGCGGTGCGCGAGCACCTTTGGGCGGCGCGCACAGCGGAAGGTGGCAGTGCGCCGATGGCCCGCATTTATGGCGCACTGCGACAATGGGACCCCACGGACCGGAAGCGCCTGCGCCGACGGACAAGACGAAACCCCGCGCCCTTGTTGGAGTGCGGGGTTTTAATTGGCAGCCCTAAGCGGATTCGAACCGCTGTTTCCGGAATGAGGGTCCGGCGTCCTAGGCCTCTAGACGATGGGGCCATGTTTGGCTGGGGGACCAGGATTCGAACCTGGGCGAGGTGATCCAGAGTCACCTATGCTACCGCTACATCATCCCCCAGCAGCGCCTCCTGATTATAGCGGGTGGGCGTTCTCCGCACAAGGGGCGAATCGCCGACGGCGGCACTGTGCGCCGCCCGTGATTCGCCCGCCGATCTCGCCCAGCTCGCCGCTACAGAATTTGATGCTCGTCAAACAGCCGCCGCGCCTCATGGACCGTCATGTCGGGCGCCGGCAGCACCAGCTCCGACTCCTTCAGCATGGTCGCGTGCAGCGGGCGCCCTTGGCGCACCAGGTCCAGAGCCACGGCCAAGTGGCTCTGGAACCCCGCGGCATCATTGTTGCGCACCGTCACCAAGAGCTCTTCGTCGGCGTGCTTCAATGACTCCAATTGGTCGCCATCCAGCTCGTACTGGCCCTCAGTCATGATGCGCACAATCATGAGGCTGCGCCTCCGGCCGGAACGGACGCCTTTAACTTGGCCAGTTCGTCGTCCACGCTGGAGGTCGCCTTCATCTTGTTGAGCTCGTCCTTCAGATGGTCCCCCGATGAAATGGGGTCATCCAGTGTGCCCGAGGACAAAAGCTCATCGATGGCGGACGCACGCGCCTGCATCGACTCCGTCTTGTCTTGCGCGCGCTGCATCGCCATCCCGATGTCGGCCATTTCCTCGGACAAGCCTCCGGCCGCCTCGCCAATCTTCACCTGGGCTTCGGCGGCGGAGAACTTTGCCTTCACCACTTCCTTCTGCGTCCGAAACGAATCCACCTTCAGCGACAGCTTCTTTTCCAGCTCCACCAGCTTGGTCTGCTCTTGCTCCAAGTCGGACAGCTGACTGTGCAGCCCTTCCAACTGCTGCTGGGCAGCTTGCTTGCGCGTCAGCGCCTCACGCGCCAAATCCTCGCGATTTTGGGCCAGGGCGTCTTTCGCGTCCTGCTCCCATCCCTTGATTTGGTCCTCCAGCTTCGCCGACTGCAGCTCGATGCGCTTTTTCGACGTCACCACGTCGGCGACGCCCCGGCGCACCTGCTGCAGCTGCTCCAGCTGGCGCTCGTAGGAGTAATCCAAGGTTTCCCGTGGGTCCTCCACCTGATCCAGGGCCTTCGACACTTTTGCCTTGAAGATGGTTGACATGCGACCCATGATGCCCATCAGCCTCACCCTCCTCACCGGCAGTATACACCCGCTGATGGGCAACATAGCGCAAGCCCTCCCCGGGCATCTTAGCGCGGGAGGGTCCTCATGGCGCTGATTCACTGCGAAGCCACCGTCTGCCGCTACAATGCCCGGCGGCGGTGCACTTTGGCGCGCATCCGCGTGGGGCCGGGCGTGGTGCCTGACGCCGCGTCGCCCTTGGGGGCCATAGCGGCCGCATACGACGGGCAGCTTCGGGCGGGCTACGCCCAAGAATTTGAATCCTATGTGGCGTTTGCAGACGAGCTGGCTCCACTGGTCCAAGACGGAGCTGCGTGCCTCAGCTTCGCCCCTCGGTAGCCACGTCCATCAGGGGCACCCCCTCGACCCGATAGGCATGAGCCGCCCCAATAAACTGGGCAAAAAGCGGATGGGGCCGATTGGGCCGCGACTGCAGCTCGGGGTGGAACTGAGTCCCCACAAACCAGGGATGGGTGTTCAGCTCCATAATTTCCACCAGCCGGCGGTCCGGCGATGTGCCGGCGGCCAGCAGGCCACGCTGCTCCAGGCGGCTGCGAAACCGGTTGTTCACTTCAAAGCGATGGCGGTGCCGCTCAAAGATCAAGCTCTCGCCGTAAATCGCCGCCGTCAGAGTGCGAGGGCGAATCTGGCACGGGTAGCTTCCGAGCCGCATGGTTCCCCCCAGATCCTCCACCCCCTGCTGGTCAGGCATCAGGTCGATAACAGGATAGGGGGAAGCCGGCATAAATTCGGTCGACTGGGCGCCCTCCATCCCCAGCACGTGGCGCGCAAATTCAATCACGGCGGCCTGCAGGCCAAGGCAGATGCCGAAGAACGGCACGCCGCCGGTCCTCGCCCACTCGATGGCGCGGACCATGCCTTCGACACCGCGCAAGCCAAATCCCCCGGGCACCAACAAGCCATCGGCGCCATCAAGGCAGCCTGTCCCATCGCGCTCAATCACTTCGGAATCCACCCATCGCAGGTTGACCCGCACGCGCTCGGCGATGCCGCCATGGCTGAGGGCCTCCACGACGCTCAGGTAGGCGTCATGCAGCGCGACATATTTGCCGACCACGGCAATGGTAACCGCTTCGGTGGGAGCCGCGGCGCTATCCACCAGCACCTTCCATTCCGACAGATCTGCCGGGTGGGCCGACAGCCGCAGGCGGTCAATCACGATATCGTCCAGGCCCTCGTCTTTCAGCATCAGGGGGAGCCGGTAAATCGTGTCGGCGTCAACGTTTTGCACCACCGCGTTGCGATCCACATCGCACATGAGCGCAATTTTGTCGCGAAGATCCTGAGACAGCGGCCGCTCGGTGCGGCACACAATAACATCAGGGTGGATCCCAATGCTCCGCAGCTCCTTGACCGAGTGCTGCGTAGGCTTCGTTTTGGCCTCGCCGGCCGCGTTCAAGAATGGCACCAGCGTCACGTGAATGTAGAGCACATCGTTGCGGCCCACGTCGGTCCGCATCTGCCGAATAGCCTCGAGAAAGGGCAAGCTTTCGATGTCTCCCACCGTGCCGCCAATCTCCACGATGACCACGTCGGCGCCGCTGGCCTCCCCGACGCGGTGGATGCGCTCCTTTATTTCATTCGTGATGTGCGGAATCACCTGCACGGTGCCACCCAAAAAGTCACCCCGGCGCTCCTTGGCAATGGTCGCTGCATAAATGCGCCCCGTGGTCACGTTGTTGGCCTGGCCCAAGTTAACGTCCATGAACCGCTCATAGTGGCCCAAGTCCAAATCCGTCTCGGCCCCGTCCTCGGTCACAAACACTTCGCCATGCTGCAGCGGACTCATTGTCCCGGGGTCCACGTTGATATACGGATCTAATTTCAGGGCGGTGACGCGCACGCCGCGGGATTTCAGCAAGCGCCCCAGCGACGCCGCCGTGATTCCTTTGCCCAGGGCCGATACGACGCCGCCGGTTACGAATGCAAACTTTGCCATGCCGTCCGCTCCCCCGCTCACCTGATGATGTCTAATGTGCCCTCGCCGAGCGTCCATGTCCGCGAGACTGCGCCATATGAAGAAGGAGGAGGCGGCGGCTGGCACCTACCAGCCGTCCTCCTCCTCCCCTTCCTCCGGCTCTGGTGCTGGGGCTGGCCGGTCCCGCCCGCCGGCGGACGCTGGGTGGCCAGCCTTCGCTGCCCAGTCTCGAAGTCCCCATAAGCCATCGGCGCGATACGTGAACCGCACGTCCAAGTTGATGTCAGAATAAATCGCGGCCAGCGCGCGGGCATCTGGGTCATGACCGACGCGCCGCGCGGTTTCATCCAGCAAGTCGTGCACGGGAATCGGCTGCCCGGACTCCTGCAAGATTTGATACGCGGCGTCCACCGCTCGCATAAATCCACCTCAAGTCGCAACTAATGGGGGGCATGGCCACATCGGCGGCCACTCGCTGGCGCCATTGTATCATGGCCCGCCGGCGCGTGTGGAAGCCCTTCGGATCCTCCGCCCGCTGCGGCCGCGCTGCGCAGGGCGCCTTTGGCGGGGCGGCTGGCCAAGACACGATGGCGGCCGGGGTAAGGGCCTTTCGCGCCCTGCGCTGACAAGAGGCACACGGTAGAATAACTGCATTCGGCTCAGGGGGACGGAGCGAGGACGAATGGAAAGGTTTTGGGATCCCAGTGCCTGGCGGCAGCGGCCAGCCGCACAGCAACCGGACTGGCCCGACCGGCGCGCGCTGGACCAGGTGCTCCAGCAGCTGAGGGCCAAGCCGCCGCTGGTGTTCGCGGGGGAGGCCCGCTCCCTGCAATCGGGGCTCGCCCGCGTCGCCTTGGGGGAGGCGTTTCTGCTTCAGGCCGGTGACTGTGCTGAGTCCTTCAAAGAATTTTCTGCGGCCAGCATCTTAGATCGGCTGAAAGTCATCCTCCAGATGGCCGCGATCCTGACATACGGCACCGGGGTCCCTGTGGTCAAGGTGGGCCGGATCGCGGGCCAATTTGCCAAGCCCCGCTCCGCAGAGACCGAGACCATCAACGGCGTGACGCTGCCGTCTTTTCGCGGCCACATTGTGCACGATGATGAGCCCACAGAAGCCGCGCGCATTCCCGACCCTCGGCGGATGCTGGAAGCCTACAATCAGGCGGCGGCCACGCTGAATCTGCTGCGCGCGTTTACTAAAGGGGGATTCGCGGATCTTCACCAAGTGCACGCATGGAATCAGGAATTTTTGGCCGCCACCCCTGGCGGGCAGCGCTATGAGCAGATGGCGCTGGATATTCACCGTGCGATTCGCTTCATGGAGGCGTGCGGCATGAAAGACGTGCTGGCGCTCAAAGAAACTGAGTTTTGGACGTCCCACGAGGCGCTGCTGCTGGGCTTCGAGGAGGCCCTCACACGGCAGGACACGCCGACGGGCGAATGGTTTGCCACGTCAGCGCACCTCCTGTGGCTGGGGGACCGCACGCGCCAGCTGGACGGAGCGCATCTGGAGTTTCTGGCCGGCATCCAAAACCCCCTGGGCGTGAAAGTAGGGCCGACGGCCACGCCCGACGAGGTGCTGGCGATTTGCGACCGGCTGGACCCTCATCAAGTGCCTGGGCGGCTGCTGCTGATTGCGCGGATGGGAGCTTCGAAGGTGGAAAGTCTCCTCCCGCCCCTCTTGGCGGCGGTGAAAAGATCCGGACACCCCGTCGCCTGGGCATGCGACCCAATGCACGGCAACACGTTTACCAACGCCGACGGCCATAAGACTCGCCATTTTGAGGATGTTGTCGCCGAGGTGGGTGGGTTTTTTCAGGTATGCCAGCGCGAGCAGGTATGGCCGGGAGGAATCCACGTGGAGTTGACCGGCGACAACGTGACTGAGTGCCTCGGCGGCACCGACGAAATTACCGACGCGCACTTGAGCCTGCGCTACGCGACCACCTGCGATCCGCGGCTGAACGGCCGGCAGTCTGTGGACCTGGCCTTTCGCGTCGTGGAGCTGCTGCAGCACTGATCGGCCCGCGCCGCGGGAGAGCATGCCTCAAGCTCTCCTCAAGCGGCATTCCCTCGATTGACCCTCCTCCCCAATCAGCTTCCGGCCGCCGGCGTCAGGCTGAATTCGGCACGGGGCGCCCCTGGATCCCAGCAGTCGCCACCACCAGCCACAAACCCTTAATGTTTCCTTGACAGGCCGTTTTCATGCAGGCTACACTCATCATCACCGAAGCCGAATCTCCACGATGGAGTACGGGGGACTATTTGCGGGTGAATCCGACAGCGGTCGGTAGGGGGCTCCTTCTCCCCCGAACCATGGGAATATCCCATACTAACCCCGGAGGCGGACATAAGAAGGAAGGATGAATCAACCTGTCCAGTCAGCCTTCGAGGCGGCGGACCATCACCAGGATGGCCCTAGGATTTGCTGTGGCCGCCTTGCCCGCCATTTCCCAAGTGGTTCAGGCAGCTACCGCTACCGTCAGCGTCAGCCCAGGGAATCACGGCCCAGAGGTCGCCACGGTGCAAACCGACCTGCACGCGCTCGGATACTACCGGAGCGCCGTGGACGGATTGTATGGCCCTCTGCTTGGGGCGGCGGTGCGCAACTTCCAGTCATCTCAGCCCCTCGCGTCGAACGGAGTCGTCGGCCCCCTCACCTGGCGATATCTCCACAGCGCCCTGCAGGAGCACCGAGCCTTGGCGGCCACCTTGGTCAGCGCCACCCGCAGTGGCCCAGCGCTGCACGAAGGCATCACGGGGTCGGCGGTGGTTCATCTGCAGCATCTGCTGAACCGATTTGGCGCCGGGCTCGCCACTGACGGAAACTTTGGCCCGCTCACGCTGTCGGCACTGCAGCGTTTTCAAAGAACCCATGGGCTAGCCGTGACCACCGCAGTCGACAGCGCGACCTGGAGCGCGCTGGCAAAGGACACGCCGCCCGCGGCTCCCGTGGTGGCCGCCGCCAAAGCGAGCCCACCAAGCAAGCCGGCGGCATCACAGGACGGTTCCCTGCTCCAGGAAGGGGCCACCGGATCCGCCGTGGTGCACCTGCAGCAGCGCCTGAACGCCTTTGGTGCCCACTTGGCCACGGACGGCGACTTCGGGCCCCTAACGCTTGAGGCGCTCCTAACCTTCCAGCGGGCGCACGGATTGCCCGCCAGCGGGGTGGTGGATGCGGCGACGTGGTCGGCCCTCAGCGAAACGCCCCCCGCCCCCAAGCCGGCGCCAGCGCCCGCTCCCACCAACTCGTCGCCGTCCGTTCTTCGGCTGGGAGATCGGGGCCCGGCGGTGCTAACGCTCCAAAAGGACCTGACGTCCATTGGGTACAACACCTATGGGGAGGACGGCATCTTCGGCCCCGACACGGAAGCCGCGGTCAAGGCCTTTGAAAGCCACGAGGGGCTCACGGTTGACGGCATCGCCGGTCCCGCGGTGTGGCATGCCCTCGAGGCGGCACTGTCCACGGACCGAGGCAGTACCGCCACCCAGTCGCGAGCCGCAGCCATTGTGGGATTTGCTCGCTCGCTAGTGGGCGACCCCTATCGATGGGGAGGCACCTCCCCCACGACCGGATTCGACTGCTCCGGCTTGGTGCAGTACGTGTTCGCGCACTTCGGCATCAGCTTGCCGCGCACGTCCTACGCCCAGTACGACGTGGGCACCCATGTGGCGTATGACCAGCTGCAGCCGGGTGACTTGGTATTTTTCGCGACCAATGGATCCGGAGCCAGCCATGTCGGCATTTACATCGGCGGCGGCGAGTTTATCGGCGCCGACACCTATGCGACCGGGGTTCACATCGACTCGTTTTCCATTTCGTACTGGATGGCCCACTTTGTCGGTGCCACCGTACCGCCGGGCCTCTGACGCCCTTTGCAAAACAGCCGCCCCTCGGGGCGGCTGTTTTCTGCCGCAAACCGAGCCCGCGAGAAAAAGAGTCGATAAATGTCGCTCTACATACCTGCTTCCCGCCTGGTCATGTTAACGTGGGGAAGGGCCCCATACCCCACCGGTGGTATTGGCACTATACCCCACCCCCAAAATTAGTGGTTGATGCAGTCAACCGTCGGGAGGGATTGAGCTGAACCCCAAAGGCCTCATCCGGCTGATCACCATCGGCGGCATCGTGGCAACCAACGTAGTTGGGGGCGGATGGTTCTGGGTGGGCTTCCTCCTTGCCGCCCTCATGGTGGCGGGCATGGCGGGCGCCGCCCACCGGTCCGGGCTATCGTGGATTGGCGGTGTCGGCCTGCTGCTGTGGGCGCTGGTGGCCGTGCACGCACTGGAGCCCCTGGTGGGCTTGGCCTTGGTTGGCATGGCGGCGATTGGGTTTTTGGCGGTGTGGATGCATGGCCCCGTGCGGGCCCGGCACCAGCCCCGGGTGCCCATCCATCTGGAGCCCCCCTCCCGGCGCGTCGGCTAGGAAGTCCGGGCTCACTCGGGTCCGAAGCGGGGGCGGCGCTTCTCGACAAAGGCTTGCAGCCCCTCGGCCGCGTTCGCCGTGGCGGCCAACTCCACATTGGCCTCCGCCTCCCGCTCGGCGGCCTCCGGCTCATGCCAGCGGCGAACGAGGCGCTTCGCATGGGCCAGCGCGCCCGGAGCGTTGAGTGCCAGCTGGCGGGCCAAGTTTTGCGCCGTGGCCAGCACCTCCCCCTCGCTGGCCAGCCGCTGCACCAATCCCAGCGCGAAGGCCCGCTCCCCAGACACACTCTCTCCCGTCAGCATTAAATCCAATGCGGGACCCACCCCAATGAGCCGCGGCAGCCGCCAGGTTCCACTCCATCCCGGCACAATTCCCAGCTTCACCTCCGGCTGTCCAAAGCGGGCGGTGGCCGACGCGACCCTCAAGTCCGCCGCCAGCGCCAGCTCCAAGCCGCCGCCGAGGCAGAAGCCTTCGATGGCGGCCACCACGGGCTGCCTCAGACTTTCCAGGCGGCTCAGCAGTGCCACTCCCGCTTGAAAGGCCGACAAAGGCGACTGACCCCGGGCCATAAAGGCTGGCAAATCGGCCCCTGCGGCGAACGTCTGCCCCGTGCCCGCCACCACCACCACCCGCACGGCAGAATCGCCCTCGGCTTCTGACACGGCGGCGCTCAGCGCCTCGAGCACCTCGGGCGAAATGGCGTTGACAGGCGGATGATTGATGGAGACCGTCATCACCGGGCCCTGGCGCTCCACCGCGACCGCCGTCATCGGCTGGGCCCTCCTGCCGCTGCGGCCCCTAGAAACCCGCGCCCCGCACGCACGCCCGTCCATCCCTGCCGCACGAGCCGGTCAAGCGAGGTCGGCATCTCAAACCCTCGGAGTCCCAGCGCACTCGCCTCCTCCATGTCGTGCTGGACTGCATCCAGGCCTTCCTGGTCGGCCCATGCCAGGGGCCCCCGCTTCAGCCCTGCGCCGGCAGCCAGGGCCAGATCAATCTGGCGGGCGGACAGCGGCTGCTCGTCCAACACCCGCGCCGCCTCGTTGGCGGCTGCCAGCTGAAATCGGCGAATCAGTCGGCTGCGCGCAGCGTCCGACAGCTCGGGGGCCGTGGCCTCCTCGCCCGCCACATAAAAGCCGCCCGCGGGCACCTTGGCCCCCAGCCGGCCGGCGGAAACCAGGTCGGCCAGCCGCGCGCTGGGCTCAAAGCGCTTGCCCAACTCCCGCTCCAGCGTCCCCGCCACGTCGGACACCACGTCCAGCCCCAGCGCGTCACACAGCTGAAATGGGCCCAGCGGGACTAGTCCGGAGCTGGCGAGCGCGGCGTCGATGCTGGCCGGCGCAGCCCCGGTCTCTTCTTCGAACCGAAACACCTCGGCCAGCGCACGCATCAAGACCCGATTCACCACAAAGCCCGGCTGATCCTCCACGACCAGCGGCAGCTTTCGGCATTCCTCCCAAAGCCCCACCGCTGCCGCCAGCACATCCGGGCGCGTCTCGGGCGTCCGCACCACTTCAACTAAGGGCATAGTGAAAGCGGGAAAAAAGAAGTGGCAGCCGATGACGCGCTCAGCGCGTCCGGTGGCCTCCGCCATCACGCTCACCGACTGGGCGGAGGTGTTGCTGGCCAAGATGGCCAGCGGAGGGAGCTGGTGGTCCAGCTGCGACAGCACTTGGCACTTGAGCTCCAGGCGCTCCGGGACCGCTTCGACCACTAGGTCCACGTCTGTGAGTGCGGCCCAGTCGGTGGACGGCGCCACCAGGGCCACCCGATCCGCCGCCGCCGCCGCCGTCAGCCGGCCGCGCCGGACGCGCTGGTCCAGCAGGCTTTGAATGCGGCTAGCCGCCCGGGTCAGCTGGCCCGGGTCCACGTCGCAGATCCGCACGGGAATGCCGCGCAGAGCGACGACCGCGGCAATGTCCGCGCCCATGGTTCCCGCACCCACGATGCCGACGCGCTCGACGAACACGACACCCCTCCTAAAACGAATCTACCGCCGGCCGCCCCCCTGTCAAGTGGACGAGGGTTCTATGCGAAAACCTGTGAGAGGGGCAGGCCGGAAAGAAGCGGCCGCCCGTCCGATTCCGTTAATCGCGTGACATCGACGAAGAAAGGTGCACCCGCCGTGGAGGAGTGTAGCGCAGATTGTGCGATGCGATGGGGTCGGCGCGAGAACAGGTCATGATGTTGATCGAGGGGCGGTCGGGTGGACCGTGCCCAAAGTCCGCGCCGGCGGCGTGTCCCGGGTCCGGTCGCACGTGCTGGCACCGGCATCAGCCTGCTGGAGCTGCGGAAAGCGGCCTCGTGGGTGGCGGAGCCCCCGCGCGTACGCTCCGGTGTATGGGGGGTCAGCAGTCTGCGCAGGCCCGGCCGCACCCGCTCACGCCGTCGGCTCGCGGCATCACCGGGGCGTACTTTCTAGGCTGACACGAGTTCAGTAAGTGATGCGAGACCGCACATTCCAGTCTTCCCTTTCCAAGCCCTGTCACTGCGGATAATCAGCGAGCACTGAAGCCCTTGCGCGGTCGCAGCCAGCAGGGAGTCGGGCAAGGGGCGTTGCGCCTCCCCTCGCGGCCTCTCTCCTACCCGCGCCATCTCGCGGCTGGCGGGAACCATCACGAGGTCGGGACACTCCGCGAAAAGTGTGTCAAGGATCCGCCGGCGGCTTCGCGGTGAGCCGCCTGCGGCCCTCCTCGAACTTCCGCCTCGGCCGCCACGGATGCCGCGCCCGGCACGTTGCCCGAGGCCATTTCCCGAAAGAGGGCCTGAACCGCGTCGCGAAAGGCTTCGACGTCGGCCAGGTAGAAAAGGGTCGCGTTGGTGTCTAGCAGCACGCGCTTTCCTGCCCACCGCTCTAGGTCGGCCATGTGCCACGCTCTGCCCGGACCCACTGATCCACTGCGTCCGCGGAGTGGACCTGACAGCACACCGGCCTAGATCCAGTCATGAGGCCTGAGGCCCACCTCTTTGGCCAGTTTGCTTGACACTGCTATTGGCCGCTGGCTGAATAGTCCTCCTGTCGGCATGTGTGTCTCGCCCCAGCCCACCCCATCGCACGGCGCCTCACGCCCCGCCGGCGTCTCGCCGCCCGCCACCATGCCGTTCAGCAGCCGCTTAGCCTGCGCCTTGCAAGGCCCGAGGATCTAGGCGTGAGGGCCGCAGCGGTCTTGGGCCAGCACCGCGCGGCGTGGCGGCGGGGGCTCTCCTCGGCAACCGGCCGCCGTCCAGTCTGCCAGCCGCCTCCGCCGCCCATCTGGGGCACCACTCGCGCCGCAGCGCCCCATGCCGGCCACGGAAACCGCGTCGACCCGCAACGGACAGCGAAGCGCGACCTGCTGCCGCTGCTCTCCTGCCAACCCATCTCACGGGCCTCCTCATAGAGCGGTGGACAAGAGATTGGGGTCAAGACCGCTCTGGTGCGGGCGCGAGCGGTCTCGGACACAGCCCGTATCGGCCAGGCCATGAGTCCACACACGGCTATACTTCAAGCAGGTTGGCGGTGCGCACGCTGGCGAAGGGGGACGAGCGGCATGTCGATGGTGCCCGCGGATGGTGTGGCCGCGCAGATGGACGGAGACGCGTTCGTGCAGCGCATCCAAGAGCTGTTTCCCCGGATTCGGCGCTATTTGGATTCTCAGGAAGCCCATGAACTGGTGGGATTGGACTGCACCGCACCGCAGATGGGGGCCCTCGTCGCGCTGAATCGCGAGGCGCCGCACACGATGGGCGAGTTGGCGTGGGAGCTGGCGCTCACCGAAAGTGCCGCCACGCGGCTCGTGGATCGGCTGGTGCGCACCAACTTGGTGCGCCGCGAGCGAGACCCGGAAGACCGGAGGGTGGTGCGCGTCCGCCTGTCATCGTACGGGCGCCAGCTGGTGGCCGTCGTCCTGCAGCGCCGGCAGGAGCAGTTTCAGCGCGTAGGCCATCAGCTGGCGCCCGACGAGCGCCGCCAGCTGGTGCTGGGCCTGGAAGCTTTGGTGCGTGTGTTTTCCGCCGCGGAGCATGGCGCAGCGCACGACGCTGGAACATGACGCCAATGCCGCCAAAGACTCATGTCCTCCTTCCCTCCGCCGTGCAAGAGATGGGAGGCCTTAACGGAACCTTAACCCTATCGCAACCACACCGTCACGGGTAGATAACGCACCCTTAGTATCTTGCTTATGAAAATGTGACGCGGCGGCAGCTGGGGGCGATAGGGGGACAGGGAATGGCCAGCATGGACCAAAATGGGGCGTCCCCTTTCCGAGATCGGGGACAGGTGCGGATGGTCCTGACGGCCGGTCTGGGATTTTTCACCGACGCATACGACCTGTTTATCATTGGCACAGTGACCACGATTCTGACCCCCATCTGGCTGTTGAGCACCACGCAGCTGATGTGGCTCAACAGCATGTCGCTGCTGGCTGCGGTGGCAGGCGCACTCGCGTTTGGCCGCCTGGCCGACCGCCTGGGCCGCCGAACCATGGCACTGGTGGAGGCTCTGGTGCTGGCCGCCGCCGCCATTCTGTCGGCGTTCTCTCCCAATTTTACGTTTCTTTTGGTCATGCGCATCATTTTAGGGGTCGCGGTTGGCGGTGACTACTCCACTAGCTCTGTTATTGCGTCCGAGTTTTCGCGCCAGAAAACGCGCGGCCGCCTCATTGCCAGCGTATTTGCCATGCAGGGCTTGGGCTTGCTGGTGGGTCCGCTGTACGCGGCCGCGCTCCTGGGAGCCGGCGTGCCGCACGACGTGGCCTGGCGCATCATGCTGGGCAGTGGTGCGCTGCCGGCCCTGGCAGTGGCTTACCTGCGCTTTACGATGCCGGAAACCCCCCGCTTCTTGGCGGGCGTCAAGGGCGACGACGACGCGGCCGCCGCGTCGGCCCAAGTCATTTTCGGGGCCGCAAGCCAACCCGCCTCGATGGTGCGCGGCCGCGTCACCGCCAAGCTGACCAGTCGCCTCTTTCTGCTCCGCCTGATCGGCACGGCCGGTTCCTGGTTTTTACTGGACATTGCGTTTTACGGCAATGGGGTGTCGTCCGGCCTAATTTTGAAGGCGCTGCTGCCAGGTGCCGCCCTGCTCCACACGATCCTCATCTCGGCGGGCATCTTTCTGGTGTTCGCGCTGCCGGGCTACTGGGTGGCCGCTTGGACTATCGACCACATCGGCCGGCGCTTTATGCAAGCCATGGGGTTTGTGATTATGGGGGCCGCTTATGGCGCGATTTTCCTGATTCACGCCATCTCGGCCGTGCCCGTGCTGTTTCTGGTGGTGTACGGCATCAGCTACTTCTTCATCGAGTTTGGGCCCAACACGACCACCTTCGTATATCCGGCGGAGGTGTTTCCGGTCAACGTGCGAGCCACGGCCAACGGCATTTCCGCGGCCTCGGGCAAAACGGGCGCCTTCCTGGGCGCGTTTTTGTTCCCCTTAGTGCTGGTGGACCTGAAGCTCCAGGGCCTCATGGGCATTCTCGCGCTGGCATCCCTGGCCGGGGCCGCGCTGACGCTTTTGGTGCTGCCCGAGCCCCGGGGACTAGCCCTCGAAGAGGCCAGCGGGGAGGTCGGCTCATCCGGCCCTTTAGCCGGATGAGCCCGGGCGGGCCAAAGGTGCCCGGACGTGCGGCGCTACTCAACCTGCAGAATGAGGCACTTCAGATAGCGCGACTCCGGCAGCAAGGGATGCGTCGGGTGATCCAGCGCCGCCCCGCGCTCCTCGAGCACCCGCACCCGCCGGTGCGCATCGCGCGCCGCCTCCCCGACCATTTCCAGGAACTGCGTTCGGTCCACGTGGTATGAGCAGCTACTGGTCACCAGGGTGCCTCCCGGCACCACCAGCTTCAGGGCGCGCAGGTTGATTTCTCGGTATCCGCGGAGCGCTCGGGCCACAGCTTTTGCCGACCGCGTGAACGCGGGAGGGTCCAGCACCACTTGCTCGTACTGGGGACCCCTTTCACTGGCTGCATGCAGCCAGTCGAAGGCATTTTGGGCGACCGTGACGAATCGGTCGGCCAAGCCTGACCGCTGCGCATTGGCGCGCGCCTGCTCCAGCGCCCCCTCGTCGCTGTCCACCGCCAGCACAGACGCGGCGCCGGCGGCCAGTGCCGTCAGCCCGAACCCCCCGGTGTGGCTGAAAACATCCAGCACCCGGGCTCCGGCGGCGAAGCGGGCCGCCGCCGCGCGATTTTCGTATTGGTCCAGAAAGTGCCCGGTTTTCTGCCCGCCGGTGACGTCCACGCCGTAGGTGACACCGTGCTCCTCCACGTAGGCCGGGCTTGCCGGATTGCCCACTAAGACCCGGTCTTCCTGTGGGAGTCCCTCGTGGGCGCGGACCGACAGCCGGCCTCGCTCCACGATGGCGCTGGGATTCATCAGCCGCACCAAGGCATCCGCGAGATGGGGCAGCCAAGCCGCCATTGTTTGGCTGCTCACCTCCACCACCAGCTGCGTGTCGTACCGATCCACGACCAGCCCCGGCAGCCCGTCGCCTTCACTGTTGACCAGGCGCACACTGTCGCGCCCCGCGTACAGCCGGCGCCGCAGGGCCACCGCCTCTTCCAGGCGCCGAACGGCCAGCGCCGCATCCACCGCTTCGGCCCGGTGCGTGGTCATGAGGCGCACAGCAATTTGCGACTGGTCGCTGTAGATGCCGCGGCCCACAAAGCGTCCGGTGGAGTCCAAGACACTTACCACCGATCCCGCGCCCACTTCGTGCCGCAGTAGCTCTCCCCGGAAAATCCAGGGACAGCCGACGGCGGCCCGATGGCGGCCCGGAGCCAGCCGCAGCTCCGCCGCGTCGCCAGCGCCGCTTTCGTTATTCGCATGCATGCCTCTCACCTCTGCACCCTATGTTACGCTGAACGGCGCTGGGTCGGGGGATCCGGCCAATCTCAGCGGACCGCGCGACCTTTGGGGTACACCGGGGCCCGCACGAGAGTTTATGGGAATAACGGGGCGCACAGGAAGAAGGGATCCGTGGTGCAGCCGACGCCGTCAGACATCCTGCAGCTTACCCACTGGAGCAGCAAATCCGGGTGAGGGTGCAAGTTGGGTCCGGCGGACCTCACGGAGGCTCTGGCTCAGGTGGCGCAAGCCCGCAGCGACCCCCGGGTGCTGGTGGGCAGTGCCACGCATGACGACGCGGGTGTCTACCAGCTGTCCGACGACATCGCCTTGGTGCAGACGGTGGACTTCTTTACTCCGGTGGTGGACGACCCGCGGACGTTTGGCGCCGTGGCGGCCAACAACGCCCTGTCGGACGTGTACGCGATGGGCGGCCAGCCGCTGACCGCCCTCAACCTGGTGGCCTTCCCGGCGGGGCGCCTGCCGCTGGCGGCCCTGGGCGCCATGCTGGACGGGGGCCGCGAAGTGCTGGAGCAAGCTGGCGTGAGTCTCATCGGCGGGCATTCTGTCGATGACCCCGAGCCGAAAATGGGCTATGCCGTCACGGGCATCGTTCAGCCCGATAAGATTTGGCGCAACAGCACGGCAGCCCCCGGCGATGGCTTGTACCTCACCAAGCCCATCGGCACAGGGGTCCTGGTCAAGGGCATCAAGGACGGCACAGCAACGCCCGAATGGGTAGCCGGCACGGTGGACGCCTTGCTGCTGTCCAATGGCCCCACCGCCCAAGTTCTGCAGGCGCTCGGAGGGCCTAGTGCCTGCACGGACGTGACCGGCTTTGGCCTGTTGGGCCACTTGTGGGAGATGGCTGAGGGTGCCGGGCTGACGGCCGTCGTGGATCCCAGCCGGGTCCCGGTGCTGCCCGGGGCCTTGGCGCTGGCGGCACAGGACGCGTTTCCCAGCGGCAGCCGGAACAACCGCCGCTACTTTGAGCCGCACGTGCAGGACCGGGTGGGAGTGGACGCGGCTCTGCTGGGCCTTTTGTACGACGCCGTCACGGCCGGTGGGCTGCTGTTTTCCGTCCCAGAGCGGAGCGCCGCCGCCGTGGAGGCGTCTTTCCACACCGCTGGGCGGCCGCTCTATCGGCTGGGGCACTTTGCCCCCGGACCGGCAACCATCGTGCTGGAGCCCTCCACCCGCACATAAGCCACCGCGGCGTGGACCACACTCTTGGCACAGGCCAAAGGCCAAGGGGGGACTTGCCATGAATGCCGTGGGGCACAGTGTGGCTCGCAAGGAAGCCCCCAACAAAGTTACGGGGCGCGCACGCTACTGCGCCGATATCACTCCCGCAGGCACCCTGACCGCCGCCCTAGTGGTGAGCCGGCATGCGCACGCGCGAATCCGCCTCGAGGTGGATCACGCGCGGCACATGCCGGGCGTGGTGGCAGTGCTGACCGGGCAGGACGTGAGCCTGCTGTGCGGTGAGGTGCTGGAAGACCGGCCGCCGCTGGCGGTTGGCAAAGTTCGCTACTGGGGGGAGCCGGTCGCCCTGGTGATTGCCCACGGCGAGGCCGAGGCCAAAAGGGCCGCACGGGCCGTTCGCGTCGACTATCAGCCGCTGCCGGTGGTGAACACCGTGGAGGACGCCATCGCGGCGGGTGCGGCGCTGGTTCACGAACGGCTGGGCCAATACAAGCGCGCGCAGCCGCCAGTGGTGCCCCAAGCCCAGAGCAACATCGCCGACCATGCCAAAATTCGCTGCGGCGATGCCGCGGAAGGTTGGCGCAATAGCGCGGCCACCGTCTCGGGGCACTTTGCCCTTCCGCAGGTCGAGCACGCCGCCGTGGAAACCCGCTGTGCGCGCGCTGAGATTTTGCACGACGGACGGGTGCTGGTGCAGTCCACCACACAAGCTCCCTTTGAGGTGCAGAAGCTCCTGGCCCGGTATTTTCATCTGCAGCAGGGCCAGGTCATTGTGACGGTGCCGCTGGTTGGCGGCGCCTTTGGGGGCAAGGCCGCGGTGCAGCTGGAAATCTTGGCGTACCTGGCCTCCCGCGCGGTGAACGGGCGGCCCGTGCAGCTGGTGAACAGCCGCGAGGAGGACATGGCCACCTCCCCGGTGGGAGTGGGCCTGGTGGCTGATGTCAAGCTGGGTGCCAGCGCCGAGGGCCTCCTGCAGGCAGCCGAGCTGACCTTTTGGCTCGACACAGGGGCATACACCGACTCAACTCCCCGAGTCGCGCGGGCGATGTGCTCCGAGTGCACTGGGCCGTACCGGGTGCCGCATATCCGCTGCGATGCCTACACGGTGTACACCAACCACACGTATGCCACGGCATTTCGTGGCTTTGGCCACTTTCCCCTAACCTTTGTCATCGAGCGGACCATGGACCGCCTAGCGGAGCAGCTGGACATGGATCCCGTGGAGCTTCGCCGCAAGAACCTCATCGGGCCGGGGGACCGGACCCCCACCCGCATGGCCCTGACCCGGTCCACCCTGGGAGACCCCCGGGCTTGCTTAGACCGAGCGGCGGAGCTGCTAGCCGGGCCCGCGCGCGAGCAGACGGGCCCCCACACCGTGCGGGCGCGCGGGCTGGCGCTGTTTTGGAAAACCTCGTCCAGCCCCCCGAATGCCATCTCGGGCGCCATCGTCACGTTCAACCAAGACGGGTCGGTCAACCTCTCCACCGGCACGGTCGAAATGGGCGCGGGCACCAAAACCACCAGTGCCCAGATTTTGGCCGAGCGACTGGGGCTCGATATTGGCCAGGTGCATATTCACACCCACGTCAACACCAAAGTGGACCCCGAGCACTGGAAGACGGTGGCCAGCCTGTCCACGTTTATGGCGGGCCGCGCCGTGCTGGAGGCCGCCGAGGACGCGAAAGCACAGCTGAAGTCGGTGGCCGCCATAGTGCTGAAGTGTGCGCCCGGCGATTTGTCTGTGGCGCGGGGCCGCATATTTCTCACCGCCGACCCCAATATCTATGTGGCGTTCCGCGACGTGGCCCACGGGTACACCTACCCCGGCGGCGACGCCATCGGCGGACAGATTGTGGGCCGCGGCAGCTACATCATGCGGCACTTGACGCTCCTGGACGAGGAAACCGGGGAGGGCCACCCCGGCCCCAGCTTCACGGTCGGCGCCCAAGGCGTGGAGATTGACTGGGATACCCGGTCGGGGCGGTATCGGGTCGTGCGGGCCGTCAGCGTCGTCGACGCCGGGCGGGCGATGAACCCGGCCGGAGCCCGCACCATGCTCCAGGGCGGGATGTGCATGGGCATTGGGCTGGCCACCCGCGAAGGCGTGCTGTATGGCCGCGGCGGGCAGCGGCTCAACGACCAATTCCGCACCTACCGCACTATGCGCGCGGGGGAACAGCCGGACGAGTATGTGGTGGAGCTGGTGGAAACCCCTCAGATCGACGCGCCGTTCGGCGCCCGGCCGCTGGGCGAACATGGGCTCCTCGCCATGCCCGCAGCCGTCGCGGCGGCGGTGTCGCATGCCATCGGGCGGCCGGTCAGCCATCTTCCCATCACCCCGGAATCCCTCTGGCGTCTCACGCGCACCGCTGAGGCCGCCCGATGATCCCCATCGACTTCAGCTACTGGCGCCCGACCAGCGCCGAAGAAGCTGTGGCCCTCTACCAGCGGCTGGCGGCCGATCGCCAGGAGCCGGCGTACTGTGCTGGAGGCACTGAGATTGTGACGCGCGCCCGACTCGGACAGCTCGCCCCTGGCGCGGTCATTGACCTCAAAGCGATCCCAGAAATGTGCCGTGTCGCCTGCGAGGGCGGCCGGTGGCACTTTGGAGCCGCCGTGCCGCTGGCCCAGCTAGTGGACGACGAGCCATGGCCACTGCTGGCGCGCATCGCGGAGCGTGTCGCCGACCACACCAGCCGTGCGCACATCACGCTGGGGGGCAATCTTGCGGGCGCCATTCAGTACCGCGAAGCGGCCCTGCCGTTTTGGCTGGCGGACGCCGAGATCACGGTGGCCGGACCTCACGGGCGCCACACCGCGCCCTTCGCACAGCGCTTCGGCGGAGCGCTGTCCCTCGACCCCGGTGAGCTAGTCCTGGATCTGTCCATCCCCGAGTCGGCCACCCGCTTCCCCAGCTATGCCCAAAAAGCCACCCGGCTCGACTATGTGGACTACCCGCTGGTCACGGTGGCCGCCGTCCAGTCACCCGGCGGCCACCTTCGCGTGGCCTGGAGCGGGCTGTTGCCAGAGCCCTTTCGCAGCGACGCCCTGGATGCGGCGCTGTCGGCGGCCGGCACCCCTGCGGCGCGGGTCGCCCGGGCGCTGGGGGAGCTTCCTTCCACGCTGGTGGAGGATCTGCACGGCACCGCGGATTACCGGCGCTTCGTCTGCGAACAAATATTGAGCGACGCAATCGCCGATCTGGAGGGCACCTAAGTGGCCACTTCGCACACCGGCCGAGCCGAGCACCTCATCACGGTCAACGGCGAGCAGCGGCGGGTCACCCTGCGCCCCGCCGATACCCTGCTTTATATCCTGCGCGACGAGCTGGGGCTGACCGGCGCCAAGCCCGGCTGTGAGAATGGCGACTGCGGCGCCTGCACGGTGCTGGTGGATGGCGTGCCCATGAAGTCCTGCTTGCTGCTGGCCATCGAGTTCGCTACCCCCGAGGAGCCAGCGGCCGGTGCGGTGCCCCGGCACATCGAGACCGTCGAAAGCTTGGATGAGACCGAAGTACAGCGCCAGTTTCTGGACCACTGGGCTTTTCAGTGCGGATACTGCACCTCGGGGTTTCTCATGCTGGCCGAAGGCCTCCGGCGCCAGCGCCCCGGGGCCAGCCCCGGCGAAGTGGTGGACTGGCTGCGGTCCAACATTTGCCGCTGCACCAGCTATGCCGAAATCATCCAGGCCGTGCGGGGCACGCTGGAACGTGAGCGGAGCGCCCCACCCCCCGTGTGAGGCGTTGACGCCTCGCCGCCCCGCGCCTACACTGCGGGCACGCAGCCACGCGTGGACACCGAGAGGGGACGGTGAAGCCGGTGACACAGCCCGCGGGCCACAGCTTCCGGGTGGTGGCGCCGCCCCCCGTGCTGTTTTTCGGCAGTTTCGCCGTCGGGGTCACGCTGAACGCCTTCTGGCCGCTGCCGCTACACGTGCCGGTCACTTTGGCGGCCCTGGGCGCGGCCGCGGCGGGGGCAGGGGTGCTGTTGGCCCTGTGGGCGGCGCTGACCTTCCGCCGGGCCGGCACCGCGCTCGAGCCCGGCACCGCCGCGGCGGCCCTGGTGACGCACGGGCCCTATCAGTGGTCGCGCAACCCTATCTACGTGGGCATGGCTGCGGTATGCGCGGGCTTGGCGCTGGTAGTGAGCACCGGCTGGGTGCTCCTTGCCCTCGCCCCAGCCCTGGTGGCGGTGCACTTTGGCGTCATTCTCCGAGAGGAGCACTATCTGTCCCAGCGCTTTCCCCACGACTACCCCGCGTATCAAGCGCGGGTGCGGCGGTGGATCTGAGTGACACGGCCCAGAGCTCGCCTGGCCTGCCCACAACCACCCTGCCCCAGAGGGCGC
This sequence comes from Bacillota bacterium, assembly GCA_021846505.1. GTDB lineage: Bacteria > Bacillota > Sulfobacillia > Sulfobacillales > JAIMBI01 > JAJZWV01. Next base: position 3,582 of record JAJZWV010000049.1, on the reverse strand, counting down.
CAGCGTCAACCATCTGGACCGCCCAAGAGTCGACCGACCCAGCAATGCGGTGATTCAGTGAGCACGGGCTCACTTTGCGGAGAGAGGGGGGTGCCGAGTGGCCAAGCGCCAGAACCCGCCGCGCATTCTGCTAACGCCGGGGCCGGTGACCACGTCAGCTCGCGTCAAGCAGTCCATGCTCGAGGACCTGGGCACCTGGGACCGCGACTACCTGGCCCTCACGGAGCACGGGAGGCACTGCCTGCTGGCGCTGGCTGCTTCCCTGGAGGCACCCTACACAGCGGTGCTGTTTGCCGGCAGCGGCCCATCGGCGGGGGAGTCGGTTATTTCCCGTTTGCCGCCAGGCCAGCTGGCCGTCTTTGCGAATGGGACACATGGTGAGCGTATGGCCGATATCGGCCGCATCCACAAAATCCCGGCCACCTTAGTGAGGCAGCGGGATTCCCAGCCGGTCGAGGTCGGCATGGTGCGAGACGCGTTAGCCCCCGAGCCCGGCATCCGATATGTCGGACTCGTGCATGGCGAAACCACGACGGGCCTCTTGAACCCCCTTCACGAATTGGCTCAGGCAGCCAAACACGAGGACCGGATCGTCCTGGTGGACGCCGTAAGCTCGTTCGGCGGATATCCGCTGCCGGTCGGGGACTGGGGAATCGACGTCCTCATGACAGCCACCAACAAGTGCCTTCAAGGGGTGCCGGAGCTGGGGATTGTGGTGGCGGAAAAGTTCATGCGGTCGGCGGAGGGGCAGGGCCGCCCTTTGTCTCTCCGTCTCCACAATCAGTGGCGCACCATGAATGACCGCGGCGGCAAGTGGCGCTACACGTCTCCGACCCAAAGCGTCCAGGCGCTGAAGGCGGCTTTCCTGCGCGCCACGATCGCTACCGCGCCAATCAAGCGGCGCTGTCGGAGGCGATGCGCGGCTTAGGCTTTCAAACATACCTCCCCAGCGAGTGGCAGTCCCTTGTCATTGCCACTTTCATGCCGCCCGGAGCGCGGTTTGGCTTTGCGCCGTTTTAAGAATTTTGCAAGGCAGCCAGCTCCCTCATCTATCCGGGCAAGCTGACACACACCAACGCCCTTCGAGTCGGAACGATTGGCAATGTCGCCGCTCACGATCTGCACTCTTTCGCAGTGGTCGCTGCACAATATTTAAATCTGGCGCAGGGGCGGGCTGAGCGGCGGTCCTCTGCTCAACCTGGCTGTTCGGAATCCCTCAAGAATTATCGGTGCCCCAGCACCTGATGCACCACGATTTCCTCGTCCTTGCCCTTGACTTGAAACGGCCCCCACGGCTTGGTTTCCACCACCGAGTCGACCGCGTCCTGGGTGCTTTGGCTAATGAGGATGGCGTTGGGATGGTCGTGCGTCAGCCCCTCGATGCGTGAGGCCACGTTCACCGGATCGCCGATGGCAGTGTACTCGACCCGCGCGGCTGACCCGACGTTGCCCACGACCACTTCTCCGGTGTTGATGCCAATGCCGATCGCCAGTGCCTGGCCGAGCCGAGCCGCCCAGCGGCCGTTGAACGCGTCGAGGCGCTCCACCATGTCCAGTGCGGCCAGCACGGCATTGGCTTGGTTCTCCAGGTGCGACATCGGGGCGCCAAATACGGCCAGCATGCCGTCGCCCATAAACTTGTTGACCGAGCCAAAGTGGCTGGCCACCACGTCGGTCATGACGGCAAAGTAGTCATTTAAGAGGGTCACCACGTCTTTTGCGGGCAGACGGGCACTCAGGGCCGTGAAGCCCCGGATATCCGACATCAGGACGGAGACGATGCGCGCCTCCCCATCCAGCAGCGATTCGTCTTCGGTCCGCCCCAGCATGTCCTGGACCACGTTGGCGGGCACGTAGCGCTGGAAGCGGCGCACCGTCCGCTCTTGGGCGGCCACCCGATCCTGCAGCTCCTGCACCAACCGGCGGTTTTTCTCCTGCGACTCGGCCAGGGCGGCCGCGCCCCGCAGCGTCATCAGGAGCTCCTGCTCATCCCAAGGCTTGGTGACGTAGCGGTATACCCTGCCCGTGTTGATGGCCGTGATGATGGAGTCGACATCGCTGAAGCCGGTGAGGATCATCCGGATGGTGTCCGGAAATTCCGGGATGATGGCCTCCAGAAACTGCACGCCGGTCATGTCGGGCATCCTTTGGTCGGTGATGACAATGGGGATGTGGTGCTGCCGCAGGATCCCGAGCGCGCTGCGGCCCGAGGTGCTGGTGTGCACCGTGAACTGGCGGCGGAAGGCCGCCTTGAAGGCCATGAGGTTATGTTCTTCGTCGTCGACGTAAAGAACGGCCGGCAGCTGGTGGCTCACGAGGCACTCCCTTTCATGCTGGCGGAGGGGCCATCCGAGGTGGCGGCGGCTCGAGGCCCCAGGACATCAACCGGCTGGCGCAGGGGAATCTGGATAATAAACGTCGTGCCGACACCGGGGGTGCTTCCCACGGACAGGTGGCCGTGGTGCCGCTCGATAATGCCGTAGCTGATCGATAAGCCCAGGCCGGTCCCCTCGCGCACCTCCTTCGTGGTGTAAAACGGCTCGAAGATGCGCCGCTGCACGTCGGGGCTCATGCCTGCGCCACTGTCGCTGATTCGGATTTCTATCTGCCCGTCGCTGGCCTGCTGCACCGAAATCCGAATGGTGCCCTCGCCGGATATCGCCTGAATCGCATTCAGCAGCAGGTTCATAAACACCTGGTTCAGCTGCCCGGGATAGCATTCGATGGCCGGCACGTCGCCGTAGTCGCGCTCCACTGTGATGCGGGGCTCGTACTGCTGCTTCAGCAGCATGAGCGTGGAGTCCACCCCTTCGCTCACCGCCGCGATCTTCACGTCATCTTCGTCCAGCCGGGAGAAGTTGCGCAGCCCGTGCACAATCTCGGCGGTGCGCTGCGCCCCGTCTTCGATTCCGCGCAGCAACTCCAGCACCTCCTCGCGCGTGTAGGCCGCGTCAATGGCTTGCGCATGCTGCGCCGGGGCTTGAAACTGGTCGGCCAGGCCTTGTTCTCGCACCGCAGTCTCATACAGGTCTAAGAGTTCGACCAAATCTTGCACATCCCTGCGCAGCGACGGCACGCTGGACACCACAAAATTGACGGGGTTGTTGATTTCGTACGCCACGCCCGCCGTCAGCTGGACCAGTGACGCCATCTTTTCGCCTTCCACCATCTGGCACTGCGCGCGGCGCAGCGTGTCGAGCGCCACGGCCAAATCTTCTAAGCCGCGTGGCGGACGTACCGGGATGGCAAACGGCCCGTGCCGACGGAGCAACTGCCCACGGGCACGATCATCGCGAAGCCGCCGAAGGAGGATCCCACCGGGGTGGCGGTCTATGCGCGGGTGTCCTCCTCGGATCAGCGGTCCGAGTTGGATGGGCAGGTGGCCCGGGTGGTTCTGTTTGTGACGCGCAAGGGTTGGCCCGTGGTGCGCACGGTCACGGAAGTGGGCTCGGGGCTCAATGGCCACCGCCCCCAGCTGATGAAGGTGCTCGCGGACCCGTCCGTCGCCATCGTGGCCGTCGCGCACCGAGATCGGCTCATGCGAGTCGGCGCCGAATATGTCGAGGCGGCGCTGGCCGCCCA
>JAJZWV010000048.1 GCA_021846505.1 Bacillota bacterium | reverse complement strand
GTGCGTTCGTCGGGGCTCAGGGTCAGCGGCGCCAACGGGCGCCCCCTTCGTCGCGACTTCGTCGGAGGTGTAGTAGACATACCCGAGTATACCATATAGATCTCGAATTATCAACTCAGGACACTAGGGGGGCGATGCTTTCGATTGACTGGCGCGCTTCCGGGACGAGCTGCGGCGCGGGCGGGTGCTGGAGCGAGAAGCCGGGCCCGTCCTGCCGGGGGACGTCGGTGCTGCCCGCCGGGCACCGCCAAACACAAACGCGACGCGCCCTTCCTTCAGCGTCAGCCGGGCACTGAACGGCTCGCCCGCCTTGCTTTTAAACCCCTTCAGCAGCCCCGTGGTTTTGCCGGCCAGCAGCAGCGACACTTGGTGGTCGGTCAGGCGCTTTTGGGCCACGGTGCGCCAAATTGCCAAAGGGCAGCCTTCTTTCCACCGAGAGCAGCCCCAGCCCTGCTTGGTGGCGCGCACGTGCCCCTCCCGGCAGACCGGGCAGGACCCGAGGTCCTGGCTGATCACGGTGGGCGCTTGCGCGGCGCTGGCGGCCACGACGTCCTGGACGTAGCGCTGGATCGATGCCAAAAAGCGCTCCGCGTCCCCGCCGCCTTGGGCGATGGCTTCCAGCTGGGCTTCCCACTCACCGGTGAGGGCCGGGCTCTGAAGGGCCTCGGGCGCCACCTTCAGCAGCGCACGGCCCTTACCCGTGCTCATGAGGGCCTTTTGCTCGCGCGCGACATACTGGCGCTGGACCAGCGTGTCCAAGATGCTGGCCCGCGTGGCGGGGGTGCCGAGCCCATGCTTCTCCATGAGCGCCAAGAGGCTCGCGTCGGTCAGGTGTGCGGGCGGCTTCGTGGCTTTCGCCAGAAGCTCTGACGCCTGGACCGCGACCCGCTGGCCGGGCTCTGCGGCGGCCGGAATGCTGCCCTCGAGTTCGTCCCCCGCATCCGGCCCTCGGTCGGTGGGCACCCGCCCGGCCGCCACGCGCCAGCCGGGCCGCACGACCACTGTGCCTTGGGTGCGGAAGGATTCTCCCGCCGCCTCGGTCCACAGCGTCGTCCGCTCGTCGAGCCCCGGCGGCATCAGGGCGGCCAAGGTGCGCCGGACAATCAGGTCCCACACCTGCCGGTCCCGGGCGGACAAGGTGCTGGGGGCCCGCTCGCCGGTCGGCACGATGGCTGGATGGCCGGCCCGGGCCACGGCCGCATCGCTGGTGATGCGGCCAAGCGGCAGCGGCGACGGCAGCGCGGCCACCAAGTCGCCGTAGGCGGGTCCCAAGTGGGCCAGGCGCTCCCCCATGGTAGCGGCCTCAGCCGCCGACACCGCGCGCGCGTCCGTGCGCGGATAGCTGGAGAGGCGGGCCTCATAGAGGCGCTGGGCGGCGCCGAGCGCATCGGCGGCGGTCAACCCGAATCGGCGGTTGGCATCTTTTTGCAGGTCCGCAAGATTATAGAGCTTCGGGGGCTGGATCGCGATCCGCCGCGACTCGCGGTCGCGCACAGTGCCGGGCGTCCCGGGGGGAACCTTAGCCACGAGGGCCTCGGCGATGGCCTGGTCCTGAATGCGGTCGGCCGGCTCGGTCTGGCCGGGCACGGCCCACCGCGCACGGTAGGTGGACTCGCCGCCGCCCGCCAGGGTGAACACCACCTCCACCTGCCAGTACGGCGCGGCCTCGAAGGCGGCAATCTCGCCGTCGCGGTCGGCAATGAGGCGCAGGGTGGGCGTTTGCACGCGGCCCACGGACAGCGCCCCCTGCCCGCGCTGCCCGTGCCGCAGCGTGACGGCCCGGGTGGCGTTCAGCCCCACCAGCCAGTCCGCCTGCGCGCGCGCCTCCGCCGCTTGCCCCAGCGCCTCATACGCGGAGGCGGGCTGCAGGGTGGAGAGCGCGTGCCGGATGGCCGCCGGGGTTGTTTCCGACAGCCACAGCCGCCGCACCGGCTGGCGAGCCTGCAGGTGGCGCAAGATCCAGCGCGCAATCAGCTCCCCTTCCCGATCGGCGTCGGTGGCCACCACGATGTGGTCCACGTCTCGGCGCGCCACCAGCGACGCCAGCACACGCAGTTGGGCGCGCCCGCTGGCCAGCGGCGCCAGGCGAAAGGTGTCCGGCAGCATGGGCAGCCCGGACCAACTCCACCGGCGCCACTCGGGCTGATACGCCTCGGGCTCGGCCAGCCCTATCAAATGCCCACGCGCCCACGCCACCAAGTCGCCGCCCGCTGAGAGAAATCCGTCGTGGGAGCGAGGGGTCCCCAGCACGCCGGCAATGGCCCGCGCCACACTGGGCTTTTCCGCAATGAAGAGCCGCGCTGGGCTCACCTCCTGCGATCACGGATTCGGGCCACATCGGCACATCTCCATGGATGGATGCCTCACCGCCAGCGTACCGGAGTCGGCCGATGCCGTCACGCCGAGCCAGCGCCTCCGCCGGCTCTGGAAAACATTCGGCAGGAATTGGGCGGTCGGTACGCGAATTGTCGGATGAGCCAGCGCTGGTAGGGTCGCCCGGGCGCACCCGACATCGGACGCGCGTCCTCGAACACGGACAGCAAGGGGAGAAGGTGAGTCATGCCAGGAGACGTGGAGACGGTAGGGCATGCGATGGCTGACGAGGCCCCGGCGCCGCCCGCGCCGATTACCGTTCACGTGGCGCTAGATGCAGAGCGGGTGGTCAGCCATGCCGCCGAGCGCAACAGCATTCCCGTGGTGAAGCGAGTCCGCGTAGCCAACGTCGGCCCGGAGACGCTGGCTCACATCCAGCTCGAGCTATCCGGGTCATCCGTGCACGACGTGGTTATCCCCATCGACCAGCTGAGCCCCGGTGAGGTGCGGGGGCTAGAACCCGTCGATCTGAGATTCCACGAGCGGTATTTGTCGCAGCTGGCCGAAGAAGTGGACGGCGAAATCGCGGTGCGCGTGCGGAGCGCGTCTGGGGCCGTGCTGGCGGCCCACCATTATGCCGTGCGTCTCCTGGCTTATGACCAGTGGCCAGGGCTGGATGCGTGGCCGGGCCTGCTGGCCGCCTTTTCTCTTCCCAACCACCCTGTGGTGGAGCGGATTGTGGGCCGGGCGGCTGTCAGGCTTGCCGCGGCTGACCCTCCCGGTGCGATGGCGGGGTACCAGTTGGAGAGTCGCGAGGAGGTGTGGCGCCAGACGGCTGCCATTTACAACGCGGTGGCTGAAACTGGTGTGCTCTACAGCAGTCCCCCGGCATCGTTTGACGACGGCCAGAAAATCCGCACGCCGGATCGCATTGCGGACAGTCGCTTGGGCACCTGCCTGGACTTAGCCATGCTGTTTAGCTCCTGCCTCGAGCAGGCTGGTCTCAACCCGATCGTCCTGTTTAAGCCGGGGCACGCGTGGGTTGGCGTATGGCTTTGCGACACCAGCCTGCCCGCGCTCGCCAATGACGACCTGGTGGCCATGCGCAAGCGCGTCTCGGGCGGAGAGCTACTGCTAGTCGAGGCCACGGCGGTGGCGACGCGCCCGGTGGCTCCGTTTGCCGATGCGGTGCGCCTGGGCGCCCAGCATCTCTTTGAGCCGGAAGCCACCTTAGATGTGGCCATTGACATCGCCGCATCTCGCCGTGAGCGGGTGCGCCCGCTGGCGACGCGCTGGACGGCAGCCTCCGCGGAAGATGACGACGGTCCAAACATGGGGCGGAATGCGGTCGCGCCGGATGCGATTGACGAGGCACCGGAACTGCCTCCGCTCGCCATGGCGGATTTGGCGCCAGCACCCACAGAGAACGGCCCAGCCGAAGTGCGGCTCGGGCTGTGGAAGTCCCGGCTGCTGGACCTGACGCTGCGCAACCGCCTGCTGAACTTTCAGCCGTCGCGGCTGTCTGTGCCGCTCTTTGTCCCGGACCCCTCCGTCGTAGAGGACGCGCTGGCAAGCGGGCGCGAGTGGCGATTTCGATCCGCCGCGGATCTCATATCCGCCGCAGACCCGCGATCTGCCACCCTGGCTGCGGCGCGCACGGGCGAGATGCCCAATTTGCTCGCACAGTACGACTGGATGGCGCGCCGCGAACTGCTGGTGCTCTTGCCGCCCGACGCGATGCAGGCGCGCCTCTTGGATCTGTTCCGCGCGGCACGGACTGGCCGCGAAGAGGGCGGGGCGAACACCTTGTACCTCATAATTGGGATGCTCAGCTGGTCGCTGGACGGGGGCCGCGGCTCGTTAGCTGCTGCCCCGATTCTCTTGGTGCCGGTGACGCTCACGCGCACCTCGGTGCGCAGTCATTTTGGCCTGGCGCGGCACGACGACGAGACGCTGGTCAATCCGACTCTCCTTCAGCTCCTGCGCGACCGGTTTGGCGTGAACGTGCCGGGCCTGGACCCCTTGCCGTCCGACGACCATGGAGTCGACGTGAGCCGTGTTCTGCAAGCCGTTGGCTTGGCGGTGAAGGATCTCCCCGGGTTCGAAGTGCAGGCCTACACGGGAATCGCCCTGCTGTCATTTTCCAAGTACCTCATGTGGCGCGACCTGGAGAAGCGGGCCGATGACTTGCGGCAAAGCCGGGTGGTGGCCCGCATTCTGGGAGACGCAGTCCCCATAAGCGCGGAGAAAGATTTGGACCAGCACGGCGACATTGATGAGCGGCTGGATACCACTTCCGTGCTGGCGCCTCTGCCAGCGGACTCCACGCAGCTGAACGTGCTGACGCGCGCCAGCGCGGGGCACGACCTCGTGATTAAAGGTCCACCGGGCACCGGCAAGTCCCAAACCATCACCAACCTGATTGCCCACTGCTTGGGGCAGGGCCAAACCGTTTTGTTCGTTTCGGAGAAAACCGCCGCGCTGGAGGTGGTCCAGCGCCGGCTCGATGGCATCGGGCTGTCCCCGTTTTGCCTCGAACTGCATTCCGCCCGGTCAAACAAACGCGAAGTGCTGAACCAGCTGCAAGCCGCCTTTGATGCTGCGGCCCCGTTGTCCGACCCCGGCTGGGCGGAAGCCGCCGAGGAGCTGGCGGCGGCGCGCCGCCAGCTGGGAGGGTGGGCATCCCTCTTGCATCGGCGCCAGGCCAATGGGCTCTCGCTCTTTGATGCGCTCGACACCGTCATCGCCGAGCGGCGCCGCGCCCGCTTTCAGCCGCTGCCCCTTCCCTGGGACCGCCCGGACCATCTGGATGCCGCGGAGCTGCAGCGCCTGGAGATCCTCGTGGACCAGCTCCAGGCCCGGGCGGCAGAGGTATCGCACCAGCCAGGCCACCCCCATCCCCTGCGCGGCCTAGCGGCGCCCAGCTGGTCGAGCGACTGGGCGCGCCGCCTGTCGGAGGCGCTCAGCCGCCTCACCCGCGCCGCGGCCGATTTGGAGGGGGCGCTTCAGGAGGCTCGGGACTCTGGCTGGCCCATATCCACACCGGCCCCTTTCGGGGAGTTGCGGGCTCTCGCCCGCGTGATTCAGGCGGGGGCGGGGGCGGCCGAGGTGCCGGCGGTCCTCCGAAACCCCCGGGCCAACATTGGCGGCGCATTGGCGCAGGCGGCTGACATTGGCCGAGCAGCCTCAGCCAGTTGGGAGCCCTTGGCCCCGTACTTTCGCGAGACGGTCACGAACCTGAATGCCACAGAGCTCGGTGAGGCCTGGTCAAAGGCGCAGCGGGCCAGCTGGTGGGCCCAGTGGCGGGGAGAGCGGGCCGTGCGGGCCACGCTGAGGGCACACGCCCACCTCGGTGGCGGCGCCTCCCGCCGTCAGGTGGAGGATATCCTCGCCGCATTGGGCCGCTGCCAGGCCGCGGCGGCGGCGCTCCGAGCCCTCGAGCCATCCATCGCCCCGATGCTCGGTCCGCTGTTCCAGGGATACGCAACCGACTGGGATGAGGTGGCCCGGGCTGCGGCATGGCACCAGCACTTCGCCGCGGCCATGGCGGAGCTAGCCGCGTCGGCGCCAGCGGCACTGGCCGCCCACGCGGCCGTGTGGGTGCGCGATGTCGACCGCAGCGCGGACCCAGCTCCCCTGATGCGCGCGTGGGAGCACTTTCTGGAGGCAGTGGGCGCGGTGGAGGCCTTGGGGGGCGACTTGGACTTGTCCGCTTCTGACGACGCGGCCGGCGGCGCCGCCCATGTGGCCCAGCGGTGGGCCGCTGCTCAGAGCGGCTGGCGGCGCTGGGCCGGCTGGTGCGCCGTCCGCGCCGAGGCGCTGCAGAGTGGCCTGGATTCGTTCGTCGCGGTCGCCGAAGCGGGGCGAGCGCACCGCAGCGACTTGGCCGCGCAGTGGGCCTACTCGTACCGCGCCTGGTGGCTGCAAGTCTCGCTGGACCGCGAGCCTGAGCTGTCCGGCTTCTCGCGCGCCGAGCAAATGCGGCGCATCCAGCGGTTGGCTCGCCTAGAAGACCGAGTGCGCGCCCGCGCGGCGATGCACCTCCGAGCCACCCTCGCAGCCCGCGTCCCTCTGCCTGCGGCAGCCTCCCGCGACCCGGCCATGCGCACCGTCCTGCGGGAGCTGCAAAAGCAGCGGCAGCACTTGCCCGTACGCGTTCTCATGGAGCGCCTAGGTGACTTGCTCCCGCGCCTCAAGCCCTGCCTGCTGATGTCGCCACTCTCCGTGGCCCAATATTTGGATGCAGGCACCCGCTTTGATGTGGTGATTTTCGATGAAGCGTCCCAAATCGCGGTGTGGGACGCGGTAGGGGTGCTGGCACGCGGTCGGCAGGCCATCGTCGTAGGGGATCCGAAGCAGTTGCCCCCCAGCCAATTTTTCACGGCCCAAGCGAGTCGGGCTGATGAGGACTTGACGACCGACACCCCGGATTTGGAGAGTATTCTGGACGAGTGCATCGCCGCTGGGGTGCCCGCCCTATCGCTCCAGTGGCACTACCGGAGCCGTCACGAGAGCTTAATCGCCTTTTCCAACCATCACTACTACGACGGAAAGCTGGTGACCTTTCCAGGGCCGGGTACGGACGACCGGGCCGTGCGGCTGGAGCGCGTCGCAGGAGTGTACGACCGCGGTGGCACCCGCGCGAATCGCGCGGAAGCGGTGGCCGTGGTGGACGCGATTCAGCGCCACTTTCACGACGAGGCTCGGTCGGCCGAAACCGTGGGGGTGGTAACGTTTAATCAGCCCCAACAGCACCTGATAGAGACCCTGTTGGACCAACGGCAGAGTGAAGATCCCGCCCTGGAAGCCGCCATCAGTCGGCAGGGTGTCGAGCGTGTATTCGTCAAGAACCTGGAGAACGTTCAGGGCGACGAGCGCGACATCATTTACTTCTCTGTGACCTACGGGCGGGACGAGACGGGCCGCATGGCCATGAACTTTGGGCCGCTCAATCAAGCGGGCGGCCCGCGGCGGCTGAACGTCGCCGTCACGCGAGCCCGTGTCGAGGCGGTGGTGTTTGCCAGCATCGGGCCGGACGACATTGACTTGAGCCGCACGCGCTCCGAGGGCGTCCGCGACTTGCGAAGTTATCTGGCGCACGCCAACCGGGCCGCCGCCCGTGCCGGGACACTCCATCCTTCTGCCACGATCCCGGGCATTCTTGAGGACATGCGGTCGGCGCTGGCGCGGCATGGGCTGGAAGCCCGGCCGGCGGTGGGCCTGTCAGACTTTCGAGTGGACTTAGCAGTGGTGGACCCTGCTCAGCCCGACCGCTACGCCTTGGCGATCTTGCTGGATGGGCCCGACTACGCTCGCCTGCCCTCGGTGCCGGATCGAGAGTTGCTGCGGGCGGCGCTGCTTGAGGGTCTGGGCTGGAAAATCCACCGCACGTGGGCGTTCGACTGGTGGGAACGCTCCGATGCCGAACGCAAGAGGATCCAGGCGGCCGTCAAATCGCGTCCTCCCTCCTCATGATTATTTTTCCTCTGCCCTTGCATGGTTTGGCAGGAGCGTGGTATGCTAGGCGTGCACGTCCGGGTCGAGCCATGCAGATTTCAACACCTCACAGCTGCTTCCCAGTGCAAATTAGGTCTGGGGAGAGTGTGCAACCATGTCGAAGTCCATCTACATCGGCAATCTGCCGTGGTCGGCGACGGAAGATTCCCTTCGCGATTTGTTCCGCAACGAGGCCAGCGTCGAGGTGGAGTCGGTTCGCATCGCGACCGATCGGGAAACCGGCCGCAGCCGCGGATTTGGATTCGCGGAAGTCGCGGACGAGTACGCGGAGCAAGCCATTGAGCGCCTGAGCGGGCTTGACTTTGGCGGTCGGGCTCTAACCGTGAATGAGGCGCGCCCCCGCGAGGAGCGCTCTCGCCGGTACTAGCCGCTAAGAGCGAGGGAGCGCGGGCCGCGATAACCGCCGGCCCGCGCTCTGCTGTTTTCGCTCATTGCCGCCTATCTTGTCCTATCCACGCCGCTCCGCGGCGATCACCTCAAGCGAAGCGCGCCGGCCGTGAACACTGCCCACTGATCCCCCCTGAGCCCCAATGGATGCGCTCCTGCCATAGTTAATCGCTATGGTTAATCGTTGGAAGCGCCCGTGATACTATAGCCCGCGTAGCGATAGCGGCAGCGGGTGCGGTTGGCGCCGCCCGCTGGCGACTGACGCGACGGCGAGGAGGCCGACGTCTGGTGGACCCTGCACATTCGTGCCCCGTGATTCATTGGCTCACGGAGGAAGCATGCCAGCGCCCGGATATCGCCGGGGGAAAAGCCTCGGCGCTTGCTCGCCTAGCCCGGCATGCCCAGGTGCCCCCCGGATTTGCCGTGGCGGCGGGGGCGGACGTGTCCTTGCCCGCGGTGGCGCGAGAGGTTCAGCACGCCTATCATCGGCTGGCGTCGGAGCCGGATGCGACCCCCTGGGTGGCGGTGCGGTCGTCGGCCGCGGGCGAAGACGGCGCGGCGGCCTCGTTTGCGGGACAGCTTGACACACATCTCGGCGTGTCGGGCGCCGATGCGGTGCTGGAGGCCGTGCGGGCCGTCCAAGCTTCGGCAGCGTCCGCGCGCGCGGCCGTCTATCGGCAGACTCACCAACCTGCCTCCGGCTCGATGCCGGCCGCGGTGCTGGTTCAGCGCCTCATTCCCGCCGATGCCGCCATCGTCGCCTTCTCTCGGGACCCGATGCAGCCGGACGGGTACTCCCTGGCCATCCACGCCACCCTCGGCCTGGGGGAAAGCTTGGTGGCCGGCTCGGTCACGCCCGATAGGTTTACCGTGCGCCGCCGCGACTTGGCCGTGCTGGCGGCCGAGTGCGGCGGCAAGGGGTCAATGGTGGTGCCGGATCGGCGCGGGGGCACCAAGACCGTGCCCGTGCCGCGATCCGTGGCTGGCCAATTCTCCCTCACCGAGGCCCAGGTGGCCGAAGTGGCACAGCTGGTGCTTCGGCTGGAGCAGGTGCAGGGCCACCCCGTCGACATCGAGGCCGCTTTTTGGCAGGACATTCTCTATTTACTTCAGTGCCGCCCGATCACCACCGCTGCGGTGAGCCGCAGCGCGGGTGGTGCGGAGCACCGGGAGGCACGTTCATGAGCCATCGCTCCGCAGAATCTGACGCGGGCAGCCTTCCCGCTCATCCCCGCCGGCTCGATCCGCCGGAAGACTTTCCGGTCACTTGGCCAGACCCGCAAGATGCTGAGCTGATGTGGACACATGAAACCGAGCACTCGAGCCCCTTGGTGCTGCCATGCCACGTGGCTCAGCGCCACTGGCTTGCCGACGGCATGACAGCGGCGGCGCGCCTCTATGGCGCTCCCCTCGCCGGCCGCCGCGGCGTGCGCATCAACACGTATTGGTATGACACCACGCTCCCGCTGGACGCACCGCCAGAAGACCTGGCGCGCCGCGCCCGCGAGGGCGAGGCGCTGAAAGCCGAGCGCGGCGAGGACCTGGCACGGTGGTGGGAGGAGCGATGGCAGCCAGAGCTGGCTCAGCTGCTGCAGCACTGGGCGGCCGCCGACCCAGATGCGTGGGACGATGCCGCCCTGGCCGATTGGCTGGTGCAGTCGGAAGGTCCCTTCCGCCGCATGTGGGAGATTCACTTTGAGTTGGTGCTGTGCCTGTTTCCGACCATTACGGCCTTTGGCGAGTTGGCCGCCGATCTGTTCGGCAGTGACGACGATCCCATTTCCGGCCACGAGTTGCTGGTGGGCGAGGGCAATGCCACCCTTCAAGCCTCCCTGGCGCTGTGGGATCTGTCCCGCACGGCCCTGGGCCACCCCGAGGTGCTCGCCGCGCTGGAGGAGCGAGATCCGGCGGCCGCGGAGCGGCGCCTGGCCGGCTCGGCCGCCGGTCAAGCGTTCTGGGCCGCCTTCCGCATTTGGCTGAGCGAGTATGGCCAGCGCCCTGACGAGCGCCGAGAAGCGCTGGGGGCCAACTGGGACGAAAACCCCACGGTCCCACTGGCCATGCTGCGCGCCCACCTGGAGGCGCCGGCTTCCCACCCCCTGGACGGCTGGCGGCGGCGGCGCGCCGCCCGCGAGGCGCGGACGGCCGAGGCGCGCCAGCGGCTGGCGGACTATCCGGCCGCTGTCCGCACGGCGTTCGAGGACCAGCTGAGCCGGGCCCGCTACGCGACCAAGCTGGTGGAGGATCACAATTTTCACCTGGACCAGAAATCCTTCTACTGGTATCGCCGAGCGGTCCTCGCCGCTGGCCAGCGCCTAGTCCAGCGCGGCCAGCTGCATCGCCCGGAAGACGTCGTGTTCCTCGAGCTTGCCGATATTGTGCAGGCACTGGCCGCGGCGGGGGACAGGGATCAACTTCGCCAGCGGGTAGAGGCGGAGCGCGCGGCGCTGGAGCGGTGGGCCTCTGTCTCTCCTCCGGACCGGCTGGGCACCGAACGGCCGTCGGGCCTGCCCACGGCGCCCACTCCGACGCCTGGTCCGGCCGACGGCCGCTGGCACGGGGTGCCGGCCTCCCCGGGCGTCGTGCAGGGGCGGGCGCACGTGGCGCCCTCGCTGGCCGAAGCCAGCGAGGTCCAGCCCGGCGACATTTTGGTCACGGTCACGACCAATCCGTCTTGGGCGCCGCTGTTTCCCGTGCTGGGCGGATTGGTGACGACGGTCGGGTCGCCCCTATCTCACGGCGCCATTGTGGCACGGGAGTTTGGGCTGCCCGCGGTCCTGGCTGTCGCCAGCGCCACGGCGATCATCCGGACCGGCGACTGGCTGGAGGTGGACGGCCTCCGCGGCACCGTCACCCCCATCGAGGAGCCCGGCTAGCCGCGCTGCAATTTGGAAGCGAAGCGCGCTACCTCGGGACCTACGATTTCTGGGTACTCGGCCTCGGGGTAGTGGCCCGCCTCGGGCACCAGCACGCGGTGGCCGCGAACCTGCTGGGCCAGCCAGGTGGCTTCATCGGCCATATCTTGCCGGTCGCGGTCCTTGGCGCCGGCCACCACCAGCACCCGGCACCGCACCCGCTCCAGCGCGGCCGCGGCCGGCCCCGGGCTCAAGCGGCTCAGGGCCACATAGGCGCGCCAGTGGCCGGGCCGCGCCAGCGCCGCGCGGATGTGGCGCACCTGCTCGGACAAGTTCGCCGGAGGACGCCCGGGATAGAGCGACCGGTAGTACGAAGCCCACAGCGATTTCCCCCACGGGCGCCACTGCGCCGCCGCGCCCAGCGTACGGTCCGCCAGCCCGGTGGGGGTGGGGCGCACGCGCGGCGCCAGCAGCACCAGCCCCGCCACCCGCATGCCTGGCCGCGCGGCGGCCAGCACCGCCGCCGCGGCCGCCACGCCGTGGGCCATGAGCACCGCCCGCCCGCCGGCCGTATCAATCAGCGCCAAGAAGTCGTCCGCCATCGATTCCAGGTCGAATGCGTCAAACGTTCCGTCGCTGTCGCCGTGCCCGCGCAGGTCGGCGGCCACCACGCACATCCCACGATTCACCAGCAGCGCGCAGATCCCATCGTAGTGGGACCGCACATCACCTACGCCGGGCACGCACACGATGGGCGGGCCCTGGCCGCGCACGTCATATGCCAGCCGGCCGCCCGGTCGGAGCAGAAACTGGGTCTCAGGGTCCCCACTCACGGCGCGGCGGCGCGCGCGGGATGGCGAGCGATGAGCGCCGGCACCTCGGCGAACCGCGCCACCGTCCGCCATGGCGCGCGCTCCTCGCGGACCGGCGGCGCGAGGCCTACCGGGTTGACCCAAATGCACCGAATGCCCAGGCGGGTCGGCACCAGCACCTCCCACTCAAAATTGTCGCCAATCATGAGGGCCGCCTCCGGCTCCAGGCCGCCGGCCGCCAGCGCCCGGCGGTACACCTCGGGGTGCGGCTTGCCCACACCTTCTTCGCCCTCGATGACCACCGCCTCAAACCAGCGCCCCAAGTGGAACCGCACCACCTTTTCACGCTGGGATACTCCTTCGCCGTTCGTTACCAGCACCATCCTGAGCCCCCAGGCGGCAAGCTGGGCCAGCGCTGCCTCGACGCCGGCAAACAGCTGAAAGCGCTGGTACTTTTCGGCCGCATACGCTTCGCTCAGAGCGTCCACCAACTCCGGATCATCAATGTCCAGCGCCTGGAGCGTGTCCCGCACCACACGCGCGCGCTGGGGGCCGGGATTGAGGCGCCCCCATCGGTGCCGCTCCTCGTCCGACCAAAATTCTCGGGCGGTGTCTCCCAGGTGCCGGGCCAGATCCTCCGGAGTGAGAGCCATCTGGGGACCCCACCGATCCTGCAGGCGCGATGCGGCGGCCAGCCAGGCGGAGGCGGACGAGTCCGGTCCGACCGTGTCCAATATCGTCCCGTCCATGTCAATCAGCAGGCCGCGCACCCATATGCCGTCTACCAGCACCCCGCGCGAATCCGCGTGGGGCATCAGCGGGCGCCCTCCGCGACCATCACCACCGACTTGATGGCATCCGGCGCTTTGTCAAAGGCTTGGGCAAACTGGCTCAGCGGCACCCGCTCGGTAATGAGCGCCGGCACGGCCGGGCCAAATCGGGTGACAAACGCGGCCAGGTCCTGCGCCGCCTGCTGATAGTGCCGCCGCGCCGCATTCACGGAGCCCACCATGGCTTGGTTCTCCAGCACCATGGTGGTGTTCATGAGGTTCACGTCCACGTCCAGCTCGTGGTGGCCGCCGGTGACGCCGGTCAGCACCAGCACGCCGTTGACGCCCAGGGCACTCAGCGCCCGAAACAGCAGCGGGGCATACCCGGTCGCTTCCAGCGCGATGTCAAAGCCCCCGGTGGGAGCGGCCTGCTCCATCGGCGTCGCGCTGTCATCGATGTAGTGGGCTCCCACTGACTCCACCAGTTGGGCCTTGGGCGACCCCGCCGGGCGCCGGTCCACCACATAAACCTCCAGGCCGCGGCAGAGGAGCAGCAGCGCCCCCAACAGGCCCACCGGCCCGGCGCCGGTCACCAGCGCCCGCCGTGGCTCGCCCGATCCCAGCTGATGCAGAGCAAGCGCCCGCTCGACCGCTTTTTCCACAATCGTCAGCGGCTCCGTGAGCATGCCCACCTCGGCTAGTGCCTCGGGCAGCGGCACCACGGCATCGGCACCCACCACCAGTTCTTGCCGCATAAATCCATGGAGGCCCTTAATCCCATGCTCCTGGTAGTTGCCCGTGAGGCATTCGTCCCACCGGCCCTGGCTGCACGCGGCGCACGGAGGCTGACAGGGCCGCCGGACAATCGGCACCACCAGCTGTCCCACCGCCAGGCTCTCCACGCCCGGGCCCACCTCGGTGACCCGCGCCAAAGCCTCATGGCCCAGCACCAACTGCCGCTCACCCGCTGGCGCCTGGCCGTAAAGCCCCTCGCAAATTTCAGCATCGGTGCCGCACACGCCTACGGCCTGCACCGCCAGGCGCACGGACCCAGCCGTGATGGGCTCGCGCGCGACGGCGCCCAGCTGGGCGCCGCCCTTCTTGCCCGGCTCAATAACAATCGCCGGCACGGCATCGCTGGCACTATTCATGGCTCCGCTCGTCATGGTCGTCCTCCTTCGGCTCTCTTCAGCTCTCTTCAGCTCTCTTCAGCTCTCTTCGGCTCTCTTCGGCTCTCTTCGGCTCTCGGCGCTCTTTCACGGGCCCAGCCTGCCGACTGGAACAGCTTCTCCGCTTCTGCGCGGCGTTTCCGCCGCCCCGCTGTCTCCATGGGAGCGCGAGGCTCTTGGCCCCCGCCTCCGGCCTACGGTGGAGCGCCCGTGCGCGGCGCACTGCTCGGCCTGTGCCGGGGCAGCGGCCCCGCCAGGACGGCCATCGTCAGCGTGCCCACGGTCAGAGCGGCTCCAGCCATCTGCCACCCGGATAGGGTTTCTCCCAGGATCAGCCACGCTAGCAGCGCGGACCACACCGCCTCCGTGTTAAACACCAGCGCGGCAGCGGCGGCCGAAAGGCGGCGCTGGCCCCAGGCTTGCAGCACGAAGGCTAACAGCCCACCGCCCAGCGCCAGATACAGGACGCCGGCCCACACGCCCGCCGGCCAGCCCGGTGATCCCTGCAGCATCGACAGCGCGGAGCCCGCGCGCACTGCCAGCACGGCCGTCAGCACCAGCACCGCTCCTAAGCTCTCAGCGGCGGTCAGCTGCAGCGGCGAGGCCCGCACAGCCAGCCGCGACAGCGCTACTATCTGGATGGTGATCGCGCCGGCACTGGCCAGCGACAGCCAAGTGCCCACGTAGATGCCCCCGCCGAGCCCCCCCATCAGCAGCACGACACCTAAAAGGGCGGCCACCGTCGCCACCATCAAGGTCCAGGGCGGCCAGAGGCGCGCGAGCACTGCCCCGGCCATCGGAGTGAACACCACATACAGCGCACTCACAAACGCCATCTGGTCGACCGGAATGGTTTCCAGCGCCACAGCCTGGGCGTAAGTAGCCAGCCCCAGGACTGCACCGGCGCCTACCGCACCCCAGAACCAGGCCCCCGCGCCGCGCACCCTCACCAATACCGGGCTCAAGGCCGCCAGCGGGATGAAGAAGCGGAGCCACATCAACAGGCCAGGGGTCACCGGCCCGTCCAGCAGGCGCATGACCACGTTGGCGTAGCCCCACAGCACCGTCGCCGACAGCACGGCCCCAAACCCGAGCCAGGTCGTGGATTTGGCGGGCCACCGCCGGATCCGCGGCCGGGCAGCCGGCAGCACGCTGGCCAGCACCACAGGGCACCCCATCCTTCCTAACCCACCCGGGCTGCCGGTGCCGCCCGCTCTCAGGTTTCTCTCTGGGTTCAGTGTAGCAAAGCCGCATGCGCGGAGCGGCGGCGGCCGGCCTAAAACGAGACGCTGACGCCGTCCTCCATCACCCAGGAGAGGGCCGCCACCGCCCCCACGGACTTCACCGCAGCCGGCAGCACGTCCTCCAAGTGCCGCTTTTTGACGCAGGGGGTGCAAGCCCACACCTCGCCGCCACTGGCCACAAATGTGTCCCACAACTCCCGGAGCGGGAGGAAGCCCGCTTCCGCCACGGAGTCCAGCACCCGGGGATCGGCCACGCGAACGCCCTCCGTGGCCAGCAGCACCACCACCGACTTGTCCAGCGTGAGTCCCGCGTTCGCCATCACCAGCGCCACGGTGGCCCGGTCGGGCTCATCGGGGCCCCGCGTTAAGTTGATCAACAGCCTCTCAGCCATCCCAATCCCTCCTTCGTGCTCCTTGGCAACCGGGCCAGAATCCGCCCGCTGATGCAAGCTGGTCCCGGGCCGGCGCCCTGGTACTGCCGCGATCCTATCGCAAGTGTTGAAGGCCCCGGCAATCCCGGCCAGCCCATGAACCGATGGGGTGCAGAAAACCTAGGGCAGCATGGCCGCGGCGGTAGGAGTTTTTGGCCCCGCGGCGAATGCTCCCGGCTCGAAAGGGGACAAAATGTGCTTCATCTCATCGCCTTCGCCGCCATCGGCGTCGTCATCGGCTATCTATTTGGCCAGGGCCGACGCCAGGGCATGCCCGTGATTGTCCTGCTGGCCTTGATCGGCAGCTTTGGCGCCGGCTTGTTTGAGCGGGCATCGAAGTACGGCAGCATTTATGCGGCCATCATCGCGGCGATCATCTTGGCCCTCGCCGGCCGCTTGGCCCTCAAGCGGTAGCCGCCAGCTATCCCGCCCCGTGCTCGGGGCGGTGCAGTCTCGCTCCATCACGGAGCCACACGCGCATCGGCCCGAGCACACCGTTGGCCCAGAGAAAGTACGGAATCGCCACCGTCTCACGAGTCTGGCCGGGAGCCACCAGCCGCACTACCACCACCGGGCCGAGTCCGGCGACCTCGCGGAGCGAGTCGGCTGCCAGTCGGGCGTCCGGCGGCGCGGCCGCGCCATCAACCCTGCCGGGATTGTCGGCCTCCTCCACGGCGTACACCTGCGGGCCCCGAGCCACGGCCACGCGGCCCCGGTTGGCTGTCACCGCCGGCGCGGCCTCCACGCGCCGCACCGGCATCGGCGCTCCATTGATCCGCGCGCTCGCACCCCAGCTGGGCGCCGGCTCGCCAGCCGCACGTCCCCCAGGGCCTCTCCCCCCAGCGACAGCTGCACCCGCCCGCCCCACGGGAAGGACGCCTCCTGCACCACCCGAATGGCCGCGCCGCCCACGTCCACCACGGCCTCCGAGCTGACAAACTGGTTGACGTACAAGGTGTCCCGGTCGGCCGCATACACGTAGCGGCCCACGCTCGGAATGAAGCGTCCCACGTTGCTCGGGCAGCAGGCGCAGGAAAACCACGGCTGGCGGCCAGCCGGAGCATCGGCTGCGAGCGGGTTGTCGTAGAAAAACCGATCCCCGGACACCGACCAGCCCGCCAAGAGCCCGTTGTGCAGCACCGGCTCAATCATGTCGGCGCACGCGGCGTCGCCGGTCCAGCGGTTCATCCGGTCAGCCCAATACACTTGCGCAATCGCGGCACAGGCTTCACAGCACGCCTCGCGATTGGGCAGCACCTCGTCGGGCCCAAAGCCCTCGATCTGGCCGGCCAACCCAAGGTCGCCGGTGATGTACCGCCTGCGGAACACCACGCTGTCCCACTCGACCAAGAGGGCTTCGCGGTGCGCCTCTCGCCGCGGAGCGCGGCATCGGCCGTACCCGACGGCAGGTACATCGCCCGCACGGCGTGTCCTTCCATGGCGCAGGTCTTTGCCGGAATGCGTTCCCGGGAATACGCGGCGCCAAACCCAGGGTCGTCCCAAACGGCGCCCCGGACGTGGCCGCCGGTATACATCTCATGGCTGTTCATATCGGTCCAGCGCGCGCGGTCGGGCGGCAGGGTGCTGCGGGTAAACAGATGCCCGTCAGGTGCCTGCGCCGCGGTGATGAGGGCCACGATGCGGTCCGCTTCGGCCTCCAGGGCTCGGGAGAGATGGGTCGCCAGCACGTCGGCCATGCCTTCCAGCACCTTGTACACATCCGAGTCGTCAAAGCCATGCTGGCCTTGAAAGCCCCGGGCTCTACCCCGGCGGCGTGGGCGAAGTTGGCCAGGGGGCCAGCTGGGCCAGGCAGTGAGGCCGCCTGACCTGACGGTGGACCCGCTGGCGAGCCGCTCAGAAGCTTGGCCGAATCGCCACGCGGGCCAGCGGCACCTCGCCCAGCGGGTGCCGGTCATGTTCGAGAGGCTTGGCAGGCCGCGAGCCACTCCTCCATCCCGCGGCGATCGTTGGGGATATCCGCCGAGAGAATGTCTGCTCCGGACGCGGTCACCGCAATGTCGTCCTCAATGCGGATGCCGACCGCCCGGTGCTTTAGGTACAAGCCTGGCTCGATGGTCAGCACCATGCCCGGCTCCAGCTCCCGGTACTCGCCCACGTCGTGCGTATCCAGGCCCAGATAGTGGCTCACGTTGTGGAAGTAGTACTGGTCCAGCTCGCTGTCGTCCCGCATGTGGCCCAGCGCCTTCATGCCCTTGGCCAGCACCCGCCGCGTGATGCGGTTTAGCTCGGCATGCGGCAAGCCGGGCCGGATGGCGGCGGTGGCTTCCTGGCTGGCTTCCCACACCACGTCGTACAGTGCGGACTGCTCGGCCGTAAAGCGGCCCGCCGCCGGAAACGTGCGCGTGATGTCCGCCTTATAGTAGCCAAACTGAGCGGCGGCATCCACCAGCACCGCGTCGTCCGCCCCCACCTGATCCCGCAGCGTGATGTAGTGCATCACGGTGGCGTTGACGCCCGTCGCCACAATGGCGCCGTAGGCTATGTCGACGCCGCCGCCCAGCAGCGTGCCCGTGAAGTGCCCGTTGAGCTCATATTCATAACACCCGGGGCGGACATGGCGCAAAATGGCCTCAAAGCCCCGCCGGGTATGCGCCACGGCTCCGCGCACGCGGTCAACTTCCGCGGCCGACTTGATGCGCCGCAGCTCCGCCAGCATCGGGTAGCAGTTGGCGAGGGCTTGGCCCGGATGGCGATCGGCCAGCTCGTGGGCAAAGCGCAGTGACTCAGAAGGCGGCTCGGCCCAAGCGCGGCGCTCCAAGTCCAGATACACCGTGGGCCACCGGCCGCTGGACAGCAGGCGGTTGACGTACGGGCGCCAGCCAGCCACCGGGCGCACGTCCTCGATGCCAGACACCTGCCGCGCCTCGTCTGGGGTCATCATCTTGCCGGTCCACGTTTCGGCATGGGGGTCGATGGGCTCGATGAACGCCACCTCCCCGTCCACCGCGCCGCCGCGCCGCCCCAGCACCACCACTTGATTGGGGCGGTCCAGCCCGCTCACATAGAGAAAGTTGCGGTTGGGCGCATACGGATAATCTTCATCGGCGGATTTGGCAGCGGGTGCACCGGAGAAAAGGATCACCAGCCCGTCGGTGGGCAAGCTCCCAAGAAGCCGCGCGCGATTGGCGGCCCAATCGACGGGGGCCAAAGAGGGTAAAGAGGTCGACGCGGTCACCGGATGCCCGCTATGTTCGATGCCACTCGTGCTGGGTGCCATGCTGTCACTCCTTACGCCACTTCGTAGAGGCACGCTCTGAAGGCACACCAAAACGGTCCGACCAATTCACGGTACGAGTCCCGCCCACCCCCGTCAATGGAGCGCCGCGGCGCACCACCGCGGCAAGCTTTGCCGCAGCATCGCAAGCCCGCTCGCCGCATCGGCCGACAGCTCCCTGCGGGTGGCCATCGCCAGGAACTCGACGGCTGACCAGAGCTTGGCCTTTAAGATGAGGCCCGCCCACTCCGCCGCGCGGCCCGGGCCGCCATCCCCACGGGCAGCCAGGTACGCGGCCGCCGCGCGGGCGGCGCGCTCAGGGCTGGGCAAGCCCGGCAGCGCAATCGCCACGTCCACCGCTGGGTGAGCGCGCCCCGCCCGCGACCAGTCCAGCAGCACCAGCCGATCCCCGGCGCCCGGCACGTCGGTTGGCGGCGCCACCACCCAATTGGTGGGGTTAGGATCGCCGTGAATGGCAGATACCTCGGAGCCAAACAGCCTCAGGGCCGCCTCGGCGGCCAAGTCCTGCCACTGGGCCCGGAGGTCGGCGCGGCTGCCCGCCGGGCATGCCGCCAGGGCATCGCGGGTCAGAGCGGCGTCCCAGGAAAATGCGTAGTCCTGCTCCGGCGGGCCCTGCCAGATGGGCGCTGCTCGGTGCCATGCCGCCAGTGCCGCCAGCATCTCCGTCCCGCCCCACCGCTCTTGAGGCCAGGGGCTGCCCGCCCAGCCCAGCGCCACCCACGGCGCCGGCACCGCACCGGAAGCCACCAGCGGCGCGGTCCAGCAGCCCGCCGCCGCGAGCGCCGCCTCCTTCCGCTGGGCCCGCCGGTGCCACTCCAGCTCCCGAGGGTGGATGGCTCGCTTGTAAAAGACAGTGCCCTGCGGACCTTCCACCCGAAAGCTTCCTGGTCCGCCCGCACCGCCGACTCTCGTTGCGGTGGCGGGCAAACCCACCGCCGCCACCACGTCCCGGGGCAGTTCTGCGGCAATGTCCGCTGGCTTTCCCCTCATGCTGAGTCTCCTCCTGGCGAGTTGGCCGTCCTGAGGCGCCGCCGCGCTGAACACCGCGCGCCCGCTACTTATAGCACGACCGCGGCGCTGCGAGGCGCCACCGGCAGAAAGGGATGCTCCCCGAACGTTCGGCAGTGTCCTGGAAGGCTGCTTGGGTGCGGGATGTGCCACCAATGCACTGCCATCCAGACTGCGCAGCAATCGCCCATGGCCCTCGAGCCGCCACTTGCGCCCCGGTCACTTCTTGACACGGTCCTGCCTGTACCCGCACCAGTATCCGCGACGCGACGGGGATTGGGACATAGCGGTCGATCGGGATTTCCACAACACCCTATTCGGGAGGCAGGTCCATGTGGATGAGCAGACAGGGAGCACGTCTGGCCTCCCGGGCTCCGTCGGTTTCCGTCGCCGGGTCCCCCTCTTGGTTTCCAGCCGGAGCGTGCGCCGCCGCCCATTGGCCGCGAGGCCAATGGGCGGGCCGCCGCGGTGCCGCTATCGTTCGGGGCGGAGGTGCACGGATGGGACTTTTGGGAAAATACGGGGGATTCCGCGCGCTGTGGACCGGCCAGCTGCTGTCGCAGATGGGCAACGCCGTGTTTCTCATCATGGGGCTGTGGGAAATTCAGCTGCGCCAGCCGGTGCTGCTGGCCGCCGCGGGGCTCGCCATGAGCGTGCCCGCCATGCTGGCGGTATTTGGCGGAGTGTATGTGGACCGGCTGGACCCGCGGCGGCTCATGCTGTGGACCGATGGGCTGCGCGGCGCGGCCGTGGCGCTGGGCTTGGTGGCGCTGGCCGTGCCGGGCGCCCTCATCCCCGTGATTATCGCGCTCTTAGGGATCAACAGCCTGGGCAATGCCCTATTTGGGCCCGCCGAAAGCGCCTTGATCCCGTGGCTGGTCGCGGCCGATGACTTGGCCGGTGCCAACGGGCTGTATTCGCTCACGGCGCAGCTGTCCAGCACGATTGGATCGGCGATTGGCGGCGCGGCCATCGTGGCACTGGGCGTTACCGTGGTGTTCAGCTTGGACCTGGCCTCGTTCTGGCTGTCCGCGCTGGCCATCTTGCTGATGATGCGCTCGGTGGCGGCGCGGCCGCGCTCGGCGCCGGACGGTGCGCCGCACCAAGGCTTTCGCCAGGACCTGGCGGCCGGCTTTCAATCCCTGAAAACCCTTCCCGGCATGATTCAGATCATGCCCATCGCGGTGGCCGCCAACTTTGCCGGCACAGCCGCATTTACGATGTTTCCCTATTGGGTGCGCACGGTGCTGCATGCAGGGGCCCTCTCGTACGGGCTCACGGATGCCAGCTTTGCGGCCGGCTTGGTGATGGGAAGCCTCACGGTGGGGCTTTTGAAGCGCTGGCCCGTCCGCAGCGTCAGCGCCGCGGCGTTTGGCCTGCAGGGAGGGCTTTTGGGCCTCTTCGCGCTCACCTCCGCACCCCTGGCGGCCGGCGTCCTGCTGTTTTTTGCCGGGGCAAGCAATGGCGTGGGCAATGCCCTGCTGTTCACGCTGTTCCAGCGCCTCATTCCCGAGGGGCTCCGCGGCCGGGTCTTTGGCATGCTGTTTTCGCTCCTCACGATGGCCAGTCCGCTGGGGGCGCTCGCAGCGGGCGTCCTGCTGCATGTGCTGCCGCTGTGGTGGGGCTGGGCCTTGATGGCGCTCACGGGCCTTGCCCTCACCGCCGGCCTCCTGCTGTGGCTCCCGCAGGACGCGGACCAGGCTCCTGCGGAGCCGGCCGCGGCGGACGCGTGAGGCTCTAGCGCTGACCCATAGTACACTGGCACTACTCTCTGTCTTGGTGAGGAGCGTGACGTGATGGCCGCTGCGGATTTTGGGCTGCCCCGGCACGAGTACCCCCGCCCCCAGTTCACCCGGCCGGATTGGCTGTGCCTAAACGGGTGGTGGGAGTTTGAGCAAGACCCCGAGGAGGTTGGGCTAGACCGGGGGTGGCACCACGGCCACCCCTTTTCCGAGCGGATCCTGGTGCCCTACCCCGTCGAAAGTCGGCTGTCGGGGATCGGCGACCGCCACGCCAGTGAAGTGGTGTGGTACCGCCGGGCTGTGGCCGTGCCCGCCTCGTTCGCGGGCCGCCGCCTGATGGTGCGACTGGGCGCGGTGGACTACGCCACAGACGTGTGGTGGAGCGGGTGCCACTTGGGCCACCACGACGGCGGCCACACCCCCTTTGCCTTCGAGGTGCCCGCGCACGCGCTGGCGGGCGCGTCCGTGCACGAGCTGGTGGTCCGCGCGGAGGATCGGCGCGAGCGGGCTCAGCCTCGCGGCAAGCAATATTGGCATCCGGAGTCCGAAGAGATTTTCTACACGCGCACCACCGGCATCTGGCAAACCGTCTGGCTGGAGCCGCTGCCGGACCTGCACCTGACAGAGGTGCGCTGCAGGCCGGTGCTGGCGGACGGGTCTGTGCGCTGGCGGCTGGCGCTGGATGGCCCCCGAGCGCCCGGCGCGGCGGTGGAGGTGTCGGTGTGGCAGCCCGACGGCCCGCTCTATGGTCGGCTCACGGTCCCGGCCGATGCCCCCGAGCTGGAGGCGACTCTCATCCCCCAGGCCGAGGCGGCCGCGTCTCTCCAGCCCTGGAGCCCGGAGGCGCCCAACCTGTACGCAGTCCGGTATCGGATCCTGCAGGGAGCCGAGGTGGTGGACGCCGCCGACGGCTACCTGGGCTTTCGCCAGCTGGAGGCGCGCGGCGGCCAGCTGCTGCTGAATGGCCGGCCGTATTTTTTGAAGATGGTGTTGGACCAGGGCTACTTCCCGGACGGCATCCTGACCGCCCCCACGGCCGCCGACCTCCGGCGCGACGTGGAGCTGTGCAAGGCCATGGGCTTTAACGGCGCCCGCAAGCACCAAAAGCTTGAGGATCCCCAGTGGCTCTACTGGTGCGACCGACTGGGCCTCTTGGCCTGGGGCGAAATGGCCAACGCCTGGGACTTTACCCCCCGGGCCGCCCGGCGGCTGGCCCACGAGTGGGCCGAGGCCGTGGCGCGCGACGCCAACCACCCGGCGCTGGTCGCCTGGGTCCCCGTCAACGAAAGCTGGGGGGTTCCCAATCTGGACGGCGACCCCGCCCAGGTCGCTTATCTGGATGCGCTGTATGCCCTCACCAAGGCCATGGATCCAAGCCGCCTGGTGGTGGCCAACGACGGGTGGGAGCATGGCGGGGGCGACCTCGCCACCCTGCACGACTACGAGGGCGACCCGGCGGTGCTCCAGGCGCGGTATGCCCAGCTGGCCACGGTGCTGGCCTTTCGGCCCAGCGGCCGCGCGCTGTACGCACCGGGCCGCGGCTACCGCGGCCAGCCGGTGCTGGTGACCGAGATGGGCGGTCTGGCTCTGAAGGCCGGCGCGGCCAGGGGCGGCCACTGGGGCTACACCGAGCTGGCCAGCGCGCAGGCGCTGCTCGAGCGCTATCGGGCACAGGTGGCCGCGCTGGCGTCCTCACCGCTGGTGCAGGGCTTCTGCTACACCCAGCTCACGGACGTGGAGCAGGAGGTCAACGGGCTTTTGACCGACCGGCGCGAGCCCAAGGTGCCGCTGGAGGCGCTCTGGGCCGCCAACCAGCTGGGGCGCTAGCCGGCGGCTTCGCCGCGCACGCCGGTGGCAGTCCGCCGGCTGAGCGCCGGCCAAAGCCACGCGCCGCCCGCACAGGCGCCCACGGCCGCCACCCACAGGGTGCCATGAACGCCCACCAGGACCGGGAGAAATCCTCCGGCCAGGGCACCGAGCGGCCGAATGCCATAGTTCACTTGGCTGAAGGCACCCGCGGCGCGGCCGCGCAGGGGACCCGGCACCAGTGCCAGCGACCAGCTGCCAAAGCTCACATCCAGCACCATCACGCCAAAGCCGGAGCCCAGCTCGGCCAGGGCGAGCCAGCCCTGGATGGCCAGGGCCGCCCCGGAGGCGATGGGCACCAGCACCAGCGGGACCGTAAACAGCGCCACCCCCAGCAGCAGTGCCCGCGGAAATCCCCAGCGCCGCACCAGCGGCCCGGCGGCCAGCGCGCCCAGCGCGGCGCCCACCGCCCCCACCGCCAGAATGAGGCCGAGGCGGGCCGGCGGCACGTGCAGATGAGCCGCCGCATACAGGATGAACAGGGTGGCAAACATGTAGTTAAAGAAATTGACCGTGGACAGGGCCAGCAGGATGCGCCGGAGCCACCCCGGGGCCCATATCAGGCGAAGGCCCGCGGTGACGTCGCCCGGCGCACCCGGCACGCCGGGCGGCTCCTGGATGGGCAGGCGCGCCAAGCTCCAGGCCGACGCGGCAAATGAGGCCGCGTCGGCCACCAGGGCCACCGGCGCACTCACGGCCTGCACCAGCCATCCGGTGGCGCTGGGGCCCACCAGCCGGCTCGCGGCGCGGCTGCCCTGCAGCAGGGTGCTGGCATGGTGTAGTCCGCCTCCGGCACCGTGGCCGCCAGCACCCCCGGATACGAGAGGTCAAATACCACCTGGGCCACCCCCAGGCAAGCCGCCACGGCCCAAAGCTGTGCGAGAGACAGGCGGTGGGCCACAAACGCCACGGGGATGGACAGCGTGAGCGCCAGACGAGAGACGTCGGCCCACATCATGAGCTCGCGGCGGCGGCCGCGGCGGTCCACCCACGCGCCCACCGGCAGCGACAGCACCAGAAAGGGGAGCAGGTTGGCCGCCGTGAGAATCCCCATCGCCGCCGGGCCCGCATGCAGCACCAGCACGGCCGTCAGCGGCAGGGCGAGCCCGCTCACCCGGTCCCCCAGCACCGATGCCGCCTGGCCGGCCCACAGGCTGCGAAATGCGGTCCCGCGTGCCAAGAGGTGCCAGGGCCCTCGGCCCGCCCCGGCCTCACTCATGCGGCGCGCCCGCGCCGTCTGGCAGCGGATGGGTCCAGGTGACCCACTGCACCAGCCGCGTCCCATCCACCAGCCCCCGCGCGGCGGCTTTGGCGCTCCACGCCTCCACCACCCGCCGCAGCTCGGCGTTGAACTGCGACAGCTCCGGCGCGGTCAGCGGAAGGGCCACGTCGGCCATCCAGGCCGCCTCCTGCCACTCCGGGGATTCGCGGTGGCGCGCCGCAGCCCACGCGGCCAGGCGCTCAACATACCAGGCGGCCAGCGCGCGCGTGAGCTCCTGGCCGGCCGCGGCCGCACCGGTTCGGTCAGGCGCCTGATCCGGCCCGGCGGCGGACCAGATGGTGGCGGCAGCCGTGGCGCGCCACGGGCGCTCCCGGCCCCGCCCGCCGCCGGCCTCTGCCACCAAGCCCCACTTGGCCAGCTGCCGCAGGTGAAATGAGCAGTTGGCGGGGCTCTCCCCCACCAGCGCTCCGGCCTGCGTGGCGGTCAGCGGCCCTTGGCTCCGCAGCCGCGCCAAAAGCTCCAGGCGCACGGGATGCGCCATGGCGCGCAGCGAGCGCGGGTCACTCAAGCGAACCGTCCCCTCGGGGATTGTCGGATGCAGGGCGCCGCCCATCGGGCGGCCCTTCGGGTCTGATGTGTGCTTCATGATGGCAACATATATTTCGAAAGTGATGTTGTCACAGGAGTCATCCCGTGTTGCAACCTTCGCTAGGCGGCTGGCGTTCAGCCGGTCAGAAGGCGGCGAACAGGGGCGGTGACACCGATGGCGGCAGCCGGCCGGAGCCCGGTGCGGCGAAGGCGCAGCCGATTTGGAGCCTGGGGGGGCCTCGGCGCGGCGCTTGCCCTCTTGGCGGGTGGCCTGTTGGCGGGATGCGGGCGTGCGCCGGCCGCCGCACCCGTGCCCAAAGCCACGCCGGGCTTTGCCGTGGCACCGGTCTCGGGCCCTCCGGGCACCGTGGTCACCGTCACCGGGTACGTCGCCGCCATGCGCTCCGCCACGGCGGCGCAGCGCCGCCAGGCTCCGTACGGCGGCGACCTGGCCTTTGGCGGGTTTGCCGCGGGCCTCGACATCAGCCCCACCCACATTCACTGGTCCCGCTCCCACCCGGGCCACTTCAGCGCCACGTTCCAGGTGCCCTAGACCGGCTGGATCACGCCGAAGGGCCAGCGGCGGCTGGCGCCGGGCCCCATCACGGTGGCGCTCCGGTGCTTTGGCCCCCTGCCCCAGAGCAAGAAGTGCGGGCTGAGCCCGGACCAAGCGCGCGCCACGTTTGACCTCACCGGCCCCATCCCGGCATCGCCCGCGCAGGCATCCCTGCACTTCACGCCCGCCGAAGCCCGCCCCGGCCAGTCGGTGACCGTCACCGGGTGGGCCCCGCTCACCAACATCATCGGGCAGCCGTATGGATACCAGCTGCAGTGGGGCACCGCGAGCGACCCGCAGGTAGCCGCCATTCACCAAAGCCTCACCGGCCAGCTGTCCGGCCACTTTCGGGTGCCGGCCTATGTCGGCCTCAATCCCACCTCGGCGGGACGGGTGGTCCTCACCCTCTCCTACATGTTTTTGGGCCACCCCACTCACACCGCCGCCCCCGGTGCCAAGGTGCTGCCGCCGATCGCCACGCTGGCTCCCACCCCGTTTCGGGTGCTGCCCAGCTTGAGGTGGGCCGCAGTGCGGTCTCTCCCGGTCCGCCTGACGGCGGCCCCGGCGCCACTGGCCCTCACGTCTCCCTCCGACGTGGCCGTCGCCAGCCACGTCTTGGTGGTCGGTGCGCCCGGTGCGCTGAAGGCGGTCCCGCTCGTGGGCATCCGGAGCGAGGCGGCGCGGCTGGGCTATCCCGTCGAAGGCGGCTCTCCGGGGGTGGGGAGCGTCAAGACGCTGGCGGCGTTTCCTTCGAGCCTGTTTGTCGCGGTTGGCACCTCCCTGCCCCAATACGGCGGAGGCCCGCCAATTTTTTCGAGCCCATTCTACTCCACCAACGCGGGAGCGAGTTGGCACGCCGCCCCCATTCCAGCGGGCATGGCGTTCGGGGATTTTGCCGGCTACCGCGCGGAAGGCGGGCGGATGTACGCCCTGTGGGAGAAGGGCGCCGCCACCGCCACTGAGGTGACGGCCAACGGCGGCGCCACCTGGGCGGCGGCCCCGCTCGCCTGCCCAAACACCGGACCCTGCCTGGTGCTGGGCGCCGGCCCCACCGCCTACGAGGGCATGGGAACTCCCCTACTGCAAGACATCTGGCGGCAGACTGCGGCACACCACTGGGTGGTATCCGCGCAGGATGAAATCAGCACCGCCCCGCTGCAGCTGGTGGGGCTGGCCAACGGCACGGCGCTCCGGATTGACGCCGGCACGGCCTATCCGGTGGAGCTTACCACCAACAGCGGACGCACCTGGCAAAGCATTGCACTGCCGACGCCGCCCCAGGACCAGGGAGCGGGCTGGGTCTACCAAACGCTGCTGATGTTGCCCAACGGTGCCCTGCTGGGGAGCGTCGTCTCCCCGACTGGGGCGGCGGCCTGGGAGCTGCTGCCGCCCGGCGCGGCGCAGTGGCACGCCGTTCCGGCGTCGGTGCTGCCACCCAGCGCCACCGGGCTCACGCCGGCTCGCGGGCGACTCTGGTGGTACACCACCGGCGGCGGGATGTCTTCCGCCGCCCCCGCAATAGCCAGTGTGCCCCTCGGGTCGCTGTAGGGGCGAGTGGAGGGCCCTCCGGGAAGCGAACCAACTGTCGAGAGATCCGACGGGTGCTTCCTTGCGCCGCGCGGCTTTCCCTGAAAGCCGCGCCAGAGGCGGCAAATTGGGCACGGAGTGCGTGGCCGGAGAATGTGCGCCAGGTCGCGGCCATCCTCTTGCGCGAGGCCGGGACAGCGGGGAGTCTGCTCGACTGGCCGGTTTCCTGCCGACCGGCTGCGCCCCCCTCCCGTGAATCGGGGTGGGGTCCCGAGCGGTCGCTGCCGGCCCAATGTGGCTGGCCCTTCCGCTGTCCCGTGTGAATTGCTGCGTGACGCGATTTCTTACTTCCCCTTGACCATAGGATATTCATCTAGTACGATCGCCTGGGGGAGAGAGATGACTGGGCACTACGTACGGGTCCAAGAAGCCGCGGCCCTGTTGGGCGTATCGCCGGCCACGATTCGCTGGTACTCCCTCCAGGAGTGGCTGCCTACGTATCGGGTGGGGCGTGGACAAATTGGCCACCGCCGGTTTCGCTATCCGGACCTCCAGCGGGTCGCAGCCCGCACGGGCCGCTTTCTGCCCGACGAGGCGGCTTGGGACCAGACCGTGCCCATTTCTGTCGAGATGGCCGCGCAGTACCTGGGCCTGTCGGCGCGATACTTGATTGAGACACACACGCTGGCGCCGGGCCAGGTCATGGAGTGGGAGTCCCTCATGCGGTTGGAACGGGACCTTTATCCGGAACCGGCAGCGGCGGGGCACCAGACAGATTTCACAAAGGAGGAGTATCCCGTGATGGCCGAGCGCATGATGATGAGGGGTGGGTGTCGATGTGGGTCCGGACCGCGCGGCAAGTCCCACGGTCGGGAGCGGGCCGCGGCGCCCGATGGGTGGCCCGTGTCAGAACTGCCCGGAGACGATGCCAGCTTGATGACTCTGCGGCGCCTGCACCGCCATTTGGCCGTGCAGAAGGCCGATCTGGAAGACCAGCTGGCCGAGCTGGACAAGCGAATCCAGGAGCATCCCGATCGACAGGACTGACAACGGCGCGGGCAGCTAGCGGCAGAGCTAATCGGTCGTCGGGCTAGCCTTGCGCAGCGCACTGCCTGCTTGAAGGGGCACGGCTCTGCGTCAGTAGCTGTGGGATCGCGGTCTCGGAGAGGAAGCCGGGCCGCATCGCCCGTCGACAGCGATCGCGGCTCCGGAACCCGTAGCTCGGCCGAGCTTGCGCGTTGAGTTTCGTGTGGCAGGCGCGGCCCATCGCTGCGTGGTCCCCGGATGCGGGGGCACCGTGGCGCTCCGCCGCTTGGCGGGGAGCCCCCAGGGGCAATTCCGCTGGCGCAGCCCGCCGCGACACCTCTGTATCCTGGACCCCTTGAGACCCTACCGTTCCTGACGTCGCCGCATCGTGGTGCGGGCTTTGCGCTGCCACACTGAAATGGAGAGCCGGATGCGCTGAGAGGTGCAAGTCCGGTTCGGGGAGGAGAGGCAAGGAAGCGTCCCCCCCTTCGGGGGGATGCGCCCTCTCTCTTACTCTGCGCCCGCCGATCCCGGACCCCACGGCGGAGGAGTGGCTGGCCGCCGCACGCCCGCGTCCACTGCGGCCCGGCGCCGCCACCGCCACCGCGATCGTCTCCGCACACCCATCGAACCCCTCGAACCGGGTATACTCGCTCATAGCACCCCCCTCCCATCGAATGCGGCTCTGCACCGCTCTCGCGTTCGTGTGCGTCGGTAGTGTAGCCCGCCGCACTTGCGATGAGTGGGGGCGGATGCTTGTCATGCTATCTGCACCCTTGGCCGGCCGCGTTGATCCGCTGCACGGGGAAGTGTTGGTGGAGGCCGGTCGTGGGCGGTCGCAACTTTGCCGTTGCCTTGACATAGAGCCACCACCGATTGACGGCTATCTAGATCGTGCTGAAAAAGGGCAGACGGCCAGGGGCGCGATGGGGGCAGGCTATCGGAAGTGGACGAGGACGATCCGCCGGTTGGGTCCCCCGGTCGGAGCGGGGTGGTCCCGGATTACCTGGCCATCCG
>JAJZWV010000105.1 GCA_021846505.1 Bacillota bacterium | reverse complement strand
ACAGCTGGCGCCGTCGGCATACGCCGTCAGCACCCGGGCCCGGGCTACAGCCCGGGCGGGCGCCGTGCGCGACCGCGCGAGGCGATCCACGTAGGTACGGTCCTCGGCGCTGACGGTCACCGGTGGAATGGTGCGGGGATGGGCCACGGGGGTCACCTCCTAGAACGGATAAACCCAGTGTGCCCCCAACTCTTCCAATAAGTCAACATCTAAGAATGGATCTACTAGTTATGTCCCGCAACTCTCCCCCCGTTTCGAAAGGGCTCCGCTCGGGCGCCGCTCCCGTGCTCTCGGGCCTCGTGATCACCGATTTCCCCAGTGGCCGGCGGACTATTCAAGACGGCGCCTTTCTCATCACCCTCGATGCCCAGGACCGCGTGCGCAGCGCGCAGTACCAGTGGGACAAGACCGTGCACCGGGTGGCGCGGGTCTCGAAGCCTCGCCGCGGCGAGGCCCCGTCGCTCGCGTGGACCGAGCAGGAGGAGTCCGATGCGTACTGGCAACGCGTGTCCGCTGCCTTTCCGCGTCCCGACCGGGCGGCAGTCGGCGAGCCCGCTTAGCGATTCGACACGCCACACGTGTGGCGTTTGGGCACTGCGGGGACCCGAGAGAGGAGTGACGCCATGCTGGCCTTAAGGCCATACCAGGAGGCGGCGGTGTCTGCCGTCCTGGCTGGCAAGACCCGGCGGCTTCGGCCGGTTCGACATGATCGTATCCCGTGAGGTTTGACAGTTGGAAAGGTTAGGGGTTCAATGCGGATGAGGAACTTTCTGGGCAGGCCGTCGGACGGATCGTCGCTCAAGGAACCGAGTCGCGCTGGCCGCGTTTGGTGTGACGGGCGGCCTTTCTCATGGCCCGCACGAAGTTCCTGAAGCGGTACGCGACGCCCTTGGCGCTGGCGGGCACGATGGTGGCGGTCGCAGGAGCCATGGCGTTTGCAGCCTCGTTCAATGGTCCCTATGCTTACGAATTTTCCATCCCCGGGGGCGGTAACTTCAACTGCACGACACAAACCCGCACCGCCAGTGCGGGTGAAGCACCCAACATGCAGGTGGAGATGACGCAGGTGGTGACGGGCGGTGGCAACACGGCCAACTTCACCGCCGGCTACCCCAACCGTGCCGATCCCCTCGTGAACTCGTTCTGGAGCACCATCACGACGGGCACCGGGTATCAGTACGTTTACGCACACGACAAACCCGGCCAAAGTATCAAACTCATGGGAGGCACGGGCTATTTTCAAGGCCCTGTGGAAGTCAAGGGCTACTGGAAGACCTGATCGGACGCAGGGCCGCCGCATCGGCGGCGGAGGAGGCAAGCCCGATGGGATCTGTGGTGCGTGCGGAGTGGACTCGGGGCATCCGGTCCTGGCGCCTGTGGGTGGCGGTCGCCGTCACCCTCGGGCTCCTCCTCTTCACGGCGGTGCAATACGCCGAGCCATGGTTTCACAACACCACGCCCCGAAGCGTCAATTTTTCAGCGTCAGCGTCATGGCCCTCGGGGGCGCGCTGACGGCGCTGTGGCCGGGGCTCATCCCGGTGGTGGCGGCGTTGCCGGCGGGTGACAGCATCGCCGTCGACCGCCACCGCGGCTTGGACGCCCTGATGATTACGCGGGTGGGCTGGGCGCGCTATCTCTGGGGGGAAGCTGCTTGGGTCCCTGTTGCTGGTGCTGGCCGCCGTCGGCCTGGGCCTCGGCCTGGCGGAAGGGATTTTCGCCGCGGTGGAGCCGCTCGCCCTTCCTCGTTTTCTGGGCTGGACCGTCAATCCTTCGCTACCGTACCGCGTCAAGATCTCGGGCGTCGTGGGCAGCCTCTATCCCCCGCACTTTCATCCTCACTTCTTCTGGGCCGTCCCGACGCTCTACGTCTTGGTGATCCTCCTGTTCGCCTTGGTCGCCGCCGCGGCACTCGCCAGTTTGGCGCCGGTGGCGGGCGTGTGGGTGCGCCAACCGCTCCTCGCCTTGGCCATGCCGACCATCGTATTCTTTTTAGGGGACGCCGTGACCCAAGCGCTAGCGGGCGGACATCTGGTGCCGTCGGTTTATGCGGGTGCATAGTTGTGGTGGGTGCCGTCCGCCGGCTCGTGGGCGACGCTGGCCCTCTATTGGGCCGCGCCCCTCGCAGCGGTCAGCGGGGTCCTGGCCTGGATGGGCTGGCGGCACCAAGAATGGCCCAGGAGTGTGGGATAAGGGGTGTGGGATAATGGCCGCGGTTCCGCCAGCGATCGAGCTTGTGGGTGTCGGCAAGCGGTATCACGCCCGCGAGGTCCTCACGGATGTGCAGCTCACGGTGGCCCCGGGGGAAGTGGTGGGCCTGACTTTCAATAGATACCTGGCCGATTATTCCGGACCGTCTATTCCGATGTGGATGACGCTCAACTACCGGGCAGTCCGTTCTGTTCTACAGGATGTCGGGAAAACACTTTCCACACTTCCCCCTCCCGACAAGAAAGCCCTGCCAGACAGGTATCCTCTGCTTCGGGCGATTCATTTCCAAGTTCACTCGAAATAGCCTTTCGTTGGTGGTCTCTCCAGGCCCCCAAGATCAACTCGTTTTCGCCCGCTGGCGGGGCTCGCTTGCTAATCGGAGGAGAGACTCACTGCCAGAGCCCTACAGGGGCCCGGGCCGTGTCAGGTGCGGAATCGGCCGGGATCGCCTGATCCTGCTCCGTGCCACGGCGGGCGGCCCATCGTCCTATTCATCGGGCCCAACCGCAAACGCCACACGTGTGACGTTTTGCCGCTTCGGCGTGCGGCGTGGTCGGTCTGCTTAGTTGAAGTGGGGTGTACACCATGAGCGACCCGACCGAACGCCCCTGGCAGCGGGCTTTGCGGATTGACGACGCGGTGGACCACGTCTCGGTGGCGGAGGCGGCCGAGCACGGGGCACTGGCGGTGCTGGAGGTGATCGCCGCCCGGTGCGAGCTGCTGGGCGTGCCCGATGCCACCCTCAGCGAGGTCTTGCGCTCCTGGCTGGCGTGTCGGGCGACCTGAGAGAAGGTGCCGCCAGGGAACGGACTCTGACGCGTCCAACCACTGGGCGACGTAGGCTCCGGTGTGTTCGCGCGCCCCCACCCTCCGCACGGCACGCCGCCAAGCCCCCGACTTATCCCGAACACACCCGCCCAACGCAAAGCATCACGGGCCGTCAGCCTGAATACGGTCCCGCCAAGAATCCGGGTGCCGGTGCAAGTGCATGACGGCGACAATCAAAAGGGTGTCATCCTGTACCCGATAAATCAGCCCGTACGGGAACCGCCGCATCCGGCAGCGTCGCGTCCGTTCAGACAACACCGGCCAAGCGTCTGGAAATGCGGCAATGCGCTCCAATGTCCTCTGAACCGCCAGTGCAAACTGGAAGCCCAGTCCTTCACTTTGCCGGTTGTAAAAGGCCACCGCGTCCCCCAACTCCACGGCGGCCACGGGCAGGAACGCCACTCTCATGTAGTCGAAGGCCGCTGTATTCGCCTAAATACCTCATCGGCCGGAATCGCCTGCATGTCGCCTCGCTCAAAAGCCTCCAGGCGATCTTCTACCTCAGCACGCCATAGGGTGTCAATCTCCGTGCGGGACGGAAAATCAAACGTGGCCAACAATCCCTCCACTAACTCAGCCCGCTCCATCGGGGACAAGGACATTGCCTGCGCGAGAATGTGCTGGCTCCGGTCGGTCATCGGCTCACCCCCAGACGGTCTCCTGTTCCGCGCCCCATTTGGAACCGTCCGCCTCGCGTCATTATACTAGGAATGGTGTGATTTTTGGGCACGGAGATGCCCCAAACGTGCCTGGGGAGAGGGCGGGTGGCAGTAAGTGCCGTCGGGCGGTCGGATTGGCCCCCAAAAGGAGCGCATGTCCCCCCGTTGGGGGGCTCCATTTGGCGCGTTACGCATACGTCCCCCTTGGACGGCGGGGCGGCGGCGGCAACATGGCCACCCGCGCCAGCTCCAAAATGTTGTACATCGCCACCACTAAGCGGGCTTGCCCCAGGTTCTTGCGCAAGCCCCCGTAGCGCCCCTGCCGGCCCCCATGCCGACTTTGCTGGGCTTGGACATGTTCCACGTGGCTCCGCGTGCGGTAGTGCGCCTGCCAGGCCGGGGTGGCCTGCGCCGCCCGCCGCGCCTGCAGCGCCGCTTCATCCGGCCGCACCGCCACCGTGCGCGGCCCGGGACCCGGTTTCCCGGGGACGGCCACCCCGACACAGGGCGCGCGCAGGGGGCAGGCCGCGCAGGGGGCCGCGGCCCACCGCCCCACCCGCACTCCATCCCGGCGGCGCGGCCGAACGGCCCCGTATCCCACGGTCTCCCCCTGCGGACACGTGACGGTCTCCGCTGCCCCGTCCAGCGTAAACCGCCCCTTGGGAAAGCGGCCCGCGCGGTTGTTGGCCGGCGGGACCGGCGCGACCACCGTCGTGTGCGGCGCCACGGCCGTCACGGCGGTCTGCACGGTCGTCGCCCCGTAGGCCGTGTCGCCCATCACCTGAGCGGGGGCCGCCCCCGTGAGCGCCGCCCGTTCGACGATCAAGGCGGGCCGCGGCGCCCCGTCCGCCGCGTTGGCGGGCGTCACCGCCACCGCCGTGATGAGCCGGGCGCCCGCGGCGGGCGGGACGCTCTGCGTCAATTGGTGGCTCTTGTAGCCGTCCCCCTTATGGGCGCTGGTCTTGCGCCCGTGGCGCATCGCCGGGTCCACCGTCGAGATCACCCGGTCGGCGGCCACCCGCTGCGCGATCCGCACGCCCACCCCCGCGGGGTCCGGTTCCGTGTCCTGGGTGGTCACCGTCGCCAGTAGCGCCACGGCCTGCTGCAGGCTCGCCGACCCCGCCCGCGCCCCCGTGTACCAGGCCTGCGTCGTGGTGCTGTCGCCCACCAGCTGTTGCAGCAACGCATACCGGGCGGTCGCGTCCGCCCACGCGATCGCGGGCCGCCGGCGCTCAGCGTAGTCGGGGCGCTGCAGCGCCGGCGCGGGCTGCCCCTCCGCCGCCCCCTGCCGCAGCACCGCCGCGATCGCTCGGCGGATCAGGGTCAGCGTCCCTTGGCGGGCGGCCGCGCCCGCCACCATGAAGCTGTCCACCAAATCTTCGTCGGCCCCCAACAGCCCCGCGTCCGCCGCCACCGTGAGCGTCCGCCGCAACAGCGCCCGGTCCGTGTCGGTGGCCAGCACCCGGCCCCGGTACTTGCACAGCGTGGACCGGTCGATCTGGATCTCGGGGCTGCGCGATAGCCCCAGGGCAAACTTTACCCGGTCGTCATAAAACGCGGCCTCGACCGCTTCGCGGTCCGACCACCCTTGACGCAATGCCAACAGCAGCAGCGGAATGACAAACGACGGCGGGACCGACGGCCGCCCCGTCTCGGCGTACCAGGCCTGGTAGTCGTCGTCGTGGATGTGCGCCGCCGTCCACGCCCGGAGCTGGGCCCACACCGAGTGCGCGGGGATGCCTTTGTACCATTCATCGGTGTCGGCGAACGA
This sequence comes from Bacillota bacterium, assembly GCA_021846505.1. Lineage (GTDB taxonomy): Bacteria > Bacillota > Sulfobacillia > Sulfobacillales > JAIMBI01 > JAJZWV01. The sequence goes on along the minus strand of JAJZWV010000105.1, from coordinate 234 downwards.
CGTCTGCGGCGTGATGCGGCCTAACATGAGGCACCTCCGTGAGCCATCCTGATCCAATTATCCCGCACCCCGCGCCGCCACTCTGTGCCGGGTTTATCACACCATCCCTAGTGTCCTGAATTGCTAATTCGCTTGCAATAGTTTGCGAGGGCCGCGAGGATTTGGTCGGCCGTCTTCACCCAGACATAGGGCCGGGGATGGTCATTCCACGCCGCGATCCACGCCCGGATGTCC